>JANPLC010000116.1:0-20323 GCA_031426335.1 Planctomycetota bacterium | reverse complement strand
GCTATTACCACAGCGTCCCTGCGGGACGCGCATTGGCTTTCTAGCGTTGACGGGCCGATCGCAGGGGAAAACCCTACCGCGCTTTGAGCTGCCAGCGTTCGTCGAAGAAGTCCGTCGCCACGATCTTCCCAGGGACATCCTGGTTCGGCGCGATCTCGAAACCGATGACCACCCAGTCGGGCAGGTGGGGATTTTGCAGCGAGTTGTTCTTGTCGGTATTTTCGCGCCAGGTCAGGGCGCTGTTGAGCACGATATATTTGCCCGCGTTGAGCGGGTTGGGATAGATCAGCGCTAGGGCGTGTTCGCCCGCGTCGTAGCTCTGCTTGCCGACGGTGATGGTCTTGGCGTCCCAAGTGATGGGCAGTTTGGGCAGCACCTTCGCCACCAACGTGTTCGACACCGCGTCGCCCCACAACAGCAGGTTGTAGGTTTTGAGATCGTCTCCGGTGACCTCCGTGTCTTTCTTCACCCGCAGGGTGCCGCGAATGGCGCTCGACCAGCGTTCGTGGAAGTGCGCGGCCTCAGCTTTCGACCAGCGGTCAAACTTGGCGTTGGGCGAGGTGCCGGTCGGCTCCACCACCAAGAAGGCGCTGTTGAAGCAGTCGTCGATCGGGCCCTGTTGGCCTGGGCGTTTGCGCAGGCCCTCGTCGTCTCCATTTTTTGCCGCGCGCCACGTGCCGCCATCCTTCACCAGTTCGGCACCAGTGGCTGGAACCTTGCTGAGTTTCACTGCCGCGCCGTCGACGGTTACGGTGCCGCCGCTCTTCGCCAACGCCGGCCACGTGACGCGCAGACGACGGACGTTCACGGTCTTCAACTCGACGGCGTTGCCCTTCGCTTCGGCATCGATGCGCGTGTCCTTCCAGTGTTCGTCGAGGCCGAGCGCTTCGAGCCAGAACAGTTTGTTGTACTGCAACGTGCGGGTCTGGAACGACAGAGTCGGCTGATCTTTCGGACGACCTTTCACCACCGCGTCCTTCACCAGGGCAAGCGCCTCTTTCAACGAATCCGGATGATATTTGTGTGCAGTGTCTTTGCCGACGAGGTGAATCAGCGTCTTGCCGTGTTCCTTGAACGATTCTTCCAGCACCTGTGCGGCCTGGATTTGGCCGTCCTTTTCACCGCTGTAACAACTGAACGGGATGTTGAAGAGATTGCGCACATACGGCGGCACGTCGTTCACGCCCCACAGGGTCTGCTCATAGGTGGGCGGGAAGTTCTCTGGCTTCAGGCGGGTGAACTTTGCGGTTTCGCTGTAACCGGCACCGGTATGCACGGCGCAGAAATGATCGGTGTAGTGCGCGGCGATGCCCTTTGATCCACCGCCGCCCATGCTGAAGCCCATCAGCACGATGCGTTCGGGATCGATCTTATACTGCGTCCGCGCGTGCGCGATCGCCTCCAACACGTCGATCTCGCCTGGGCCTTTGAAGCCGATGCACTGACGACCAAAAGCGTGCAGTACGATGGTGTCGTCGGGGTGGACCTCGCCCAGGCCTTTGCTGCGTTCGTGGAGGAAATGCAGGTCGGTCCCGCTGGACTGGCGACCGTGCAGCCAGACGTAGAGCGGCGCCGATTTGTTCAGGTCGAGGCCTTCGGGAATGACCAAGCCGTAGGGCTGCGGGGAGCCATCGATGGCGGAGGTGAAGCCGCGCAGCACCAGGCCCTTCTGCGTGGTCCACGGATGGCGGTCGAGATTTTCCAGCCGTTCCTTGGCCTGAGCGAGCGCCCAGTCCATTTTCGCCACGTCTTTGGTCACGTCCTTCTTGTCGTAGAACTCACCGAAGCGCAGGGCGAAATCAGCCGCTTTGATGAACACCTGGGCGTCGGCCAGGAGCGGCGACTTGGCGCGTTGCTGAGCCACGTTGCTCAGGTCATCGACGGTGGCACGCAGACGATCACGCTCAGGCGCGGGGATTTCTTGACCTTTGTCCGGCAACACGCGGGCGATCGGCGGGAGATCTTCCGCCGGCAGCGCCGTAGTGAACAGCAGGGACAGGGTCGAGACCAAGGCGAATGAACGGAGCATGGGGATTCCAGGTGGGAAAAGGCCTACGGATAAGTCGCCGTCTTGCTGAGGCCCGGCTTTGTGCCGGCTCTTTGACCGTCCATCCGGCAACCTAACGTCGCGCAGCACTGTCGGTCACCCGGCGCATCCCGAAAGCGGTCATGCAGATCTTCATGAGTAGCATCCTGGTTCCGCTTGGTCTGGCCGTGGGCGTCATGCTCATGCTCGAACTCGGGCGCAAGGTCGGCCTGTGGCGGTATAAGCGCGGTAACGAATCAACTAGCGGTGGCGCGATCGAGGGCGCGGTATTCGCCATCTTTGGTCTGTTGGTCGCCTTCACCTTTAGTGGAGCGGCCTCGCGTTTCGACGATCGTCGCGCGCTGATCGGCCAGGAGGCCAACGACATCGGCACCGCGTGGCTGCGTCTCGATCTGCTGCCGGTCGACCATCAGGCGAACCTGCGCAATGATTTTCGTCAGTACCTCGATGCTCGTCTGGCGGCCTACCGCAGTGCCCATGATATGGAAAAGTCCCAGGCGCTGATGGCAGAAGCCGATCGCCTGCAGGGGCAGATCTGGAGTGCCGCGGTTGCCGCCTGCCAAACAGACTCCAAGCCATCGACGTCCACCTTGGTGCTGCCGGCACTCAACGCGATGTTCGACATCGCGACCACGCGTTTGATGGCGACGCGCACCCATCCGCCGACCATCATCTTCGTCCTGCTGATCGCGCTCTGCCTGGTGTGTGCCTTCCTCGCCGGCAATGCCTTGGCGGTCGAAAAACCGAATCGGCTGCATGCACTGGGCTTCTCGCTGGTCATCGCCTTCACCGTCTACGTCATCCTCGACATGGAATACCCGCGCCTGGGCTTCATCCGCATCGATGCGGCAGATCAGGTGCTGATCGACCTGCGGGCATCGATGGGGCCGCTGACGGCGCTGTAGGGCGGACGAGAGCGGCGCGGAGAGGTGCCTCAGATCGTCTCACGTTTTCCTGACGAAAGCGACTGTTCGTGCGGCTCATCCGCTGTGCGCAGGCACGGTGGATTTTCCCGGTAACGCCAGCAGGGACGGTGGAGAAAGAGGGCGGAGTACCCGCATGGCCATCACCGCACGTATCTTGTCGGCCCTGTTGCTCGGCAACGTTGTTTCCGCGAACCTCACCGCCGCCGAGCTGACGCTGCCGATCACCGCTGACACCAGCATCTCGGCCTTCGAGAGCGAACGTGATCTCGCCGCTGGTGGTGCACCGCGCATCAAACTCAAAGGGCTGGAGAATCTCATCCTGCTGAATCTCGACGCGACCGCGCTGAAAGGGCAGGTGATCGAACGCGCGGAGCTGCGTCTGAAAGGGACCGACGACAAGTTGATGGTGCGGCGCGTCGGTGTGTCGACCGTCGCGTCACCGTGGAATGAAGGCAGCGGTAGTTATGAAAAGGCCAAGGCAGGTGATCCGACTTTCCAGTTCGCGTCACATCCCGACCGTGCCTGGACCCGCGCTGGTTCGTCGTTTCTCGACGTGATCTTCGCGCGTGGCGGCACTATCTGGTCGCAAGCCGTCGTCGAGAAACCCGCCGACGGCTGGTACCGCATCATCATCGAGCCGCGCCTGCTCGAAGCCTGTGCCGCGGGTTTGTCGTACGGCCTCGCGCTAAGCGACGACAACGGTCAGACCATGAACGTCGCCAAGGAAATCATTCCCGAAACCAACCACGGCAATAACTACTTCTTTGCCCGTGAGCAGTCGAACGCCAAACCGGTTCTGGTGGTCGAGGCACGTCCAGCACCAGCGAGCGAACGTGCAGCGCTCCGCGTGCAGGTGAAGCCGTGGCAACACGGCGCTGACCTCACCCACGGCGCGGCGGAAATCACATGGCCAGGTCCGATGGATGCTGCCGCGCGCACTGCCATCGTCGGTTACCGCGTGCGCATAGGTGGCACTGAACTGCCGCGCTGGCGTCATCCCACCGTGCCGGCTGCGGGTGAAACCGTGCGTCTGCTGCTCGACAGCCAGGAAGCGAACGCCGCCTTGAACGCCGAGGTCGAAGTCATCGGCCGTGGTGGCCAGATCACCGCCGGCGGCAAAGCGCAGGGCCGCGCCAGCGCTGCACTCAGCGCGCCGACCCCATTGGCGGTCAGTGTGCTGCCGCCCAAGGCCAGCGGCACGCCACCGAGCAACACCAACGGCGTGGTGTGGGCAGTGCCGGATCTGGTGCAGGTCAATCCGCTCACCGGCACCGTGCTGGAGGAACCCGGCGTCACCTACAACGGCGCACGCGCAGGCACGTGGTCGCAGTCGAACCCGGTGTGGAGCGGCGCGAAACAGTCGGTCGAGGTCAGCGTTCCGCGCGGGGCGTGGGCTGCGTTCCAGGTGGTGTGCGAATCTGCGCAGGGTGAGAGCACGTGGCGGCTGACGCCGTCGGATTTCACGGGGCCAGGTGGTGCGAAGCTGCCGGCGTCAGCGGTGCGTCTGGGGCGTTTGTGGTACCAACAGGTCGATGGCGCGTGGCATCCGGATCCGTTGCTGCCGCTCGCTGCCGCTGAGACCTTCCGCATTCCGGATGCGAAGAACGCCGTGCCCGGCCAGAATACCCAGACCGTTCACGTCGAGTGTTTCGTGCCCGCCGAGGCCAACGTTGGCGACTACCACGGCACGCTCGCGATCGACAACGGTGGCGGTGCGTCGTTCACGCTGAACGTCGCGGTGAACGTAACCGCGCCCGTGATTCCGCGCACAACCACGTTTACCTGGTCGATGAATTCGTACGGCTCTCCGGGCGCGGAGTTCGGCAAAGCCGACAGTGCGGAGTTCCTCGCGGCCGAACGCGACTTCTATGCGCTGGCGCATGACCATCGCACCAACCTCGCGGTCCTCGGCTACAGCCACGCCGCTGACTTCCAGCCCGGTGTCGCCTGGCCGCTCACCGGTGAAGGCAAGGCGATGCGCGTCGCTGACTGGTCGGCGTGGGACAAACGCTACGGCCCGTTGTTTGATGGCTCCGCCTTCGCCAACACCACGCGTCCCGGCATCGGCCTCGACCACTTTTACCTGCCGATCATGGAGTCGTACCCGACGCCGATGGCGCAGGGCTACAAGTGGAACGATGTGCGGTGGGAAGATCACTGGCACGTCGCTGGTCCGGTGCAGGACGGCTTCAGCCAGCAGTACCGCGAGCAGTGGGTGGCGGTGATGCGCGATCTGGTCAAACACCTGGATGAGAAGAAATGGACGACCTCGTTCCAGGTCTACCTCAACGACAAGTACTTCTACAAACAGTACGACAAGAACCGCAAGAAACACGGGCGTGGCGTGAGTTTCTGGCTGCTCGATGAACCGCAGCACTTTGACGACTTTTTGGCACTCGGTTTCCTCGGTGGGCTCATCCGCGAAGGCCAAGGCGACAGCCGTCGTGTGCAGCACCGCGTCGACGTGTCGCGCCCGCAGTGGGGACGCGACACGCTTGATCGCGTGGTCGACCTCAATGTCACCGGCGGCTTCAATGATTTCCGCCCGTGGCTGGAGGAATGGCGCGAACGCCACCAGCAGCGCATCTGGACCTACGGCAGTGCGCCGACGTCAGCGCGCAGCGCGCTCGGCATCGTCGCGCAGGGGATCGATCTCTACTCTCGTGGTGTCGACGGCTTCGTGCCTTGGCTGACCTTAGGCAGCGCGGATAACTGGACCAAGTTCGAGGAGACCTGCGTCTACTACACCGGAAAACCACATGGCATCACCGGCGCCTGTGCGTCGCTGCGCCTGAAGGCCTACCGTCGGGCGGAGGAGGAGATTTCGCTGCTGCGGATGGTGGCGGAACGCGAGGGGTTGCTCACGGGAGATCCGAATCGTCTGCGCGTGGCATCGTTCGTTGGTGATGCGTTGGCGGCGAAACGCACGCGTGCGGTGCTCGATGCCCAGGGTGCAGTGAGCGAGGTGCTGGGTGGTATCACCGTGGAACGGATTGAGGGTATGCGGAAGAGTTTGATCCTACGAGCGAAGTAGAAGCCCGTCGCCCCTGGGACCGCGGGCCGCTGGCCAATGCTGGAATGCTAAGGCGTCCCGCAGGGACGCTGTGGTAATAGCCCGGCACTTTAGTGCCGGGACTCGCGAAAAAATGTTCGTAGTCCCGGAGGGACGGCTGAAGCCTCGGTAATCTCAGTCGTCCCTCCGAGACTAGTAAAGATTCTGCGCCCGTTCCCGGCACTGAAGTACCGGGCTATTGCCATGCCTCCCCTCCGGGTGGCGACAACCACGCTTAGCCTTCTAGCCCGAATCGAAACGACAGGCCTGAAGCGACGTGGATTTCCACGCCCAACGTTTGAATTGTTGTCCGCCGCGATTCCACGGCCAGACTTGCACCATGTCAGTCCACATCCCACTCGCCAATCAGCAACGCCCATGCGTGTTATGCGGACAAGACGCCTTTGCCGAGCAAGGAGCTCTTGGGCTGGTCGCCCTGACCTGTGCGCGTTGCAATCTGATCATGTGCGTGGCCTGTTCGGGAAGGATCCGGATCGAAGAAAATATCTCGACCTATGGGTGTCCGACCTGTCATGAGGCCGTCGCGCCGGTCCGACTGGATACCGCCTTGCGGGCGGACTCCGTGTGGCTGATGCCGCCACAAGCATTGGAGGGATGGCCGGATCTCACGGCGACGCAGTACCACGGCATGATCGGGCGTGTTGAGCACTATCTGCCAGTGCTTTTGGCGACACTTGAAGGAATAGTCCCCGAAAAGGATCTAACCGTGGTGAGAGAGAGGCTCTGTTTCGCGCTGGCCACGGGGAAATACCTGGAGTTGTGTTACAACCACCAGGATGACGTACGGGGTTACCTCAACAGCCAGACACGGCAAGATTTCCCGACGCCGGCACTGTTCGATATGGTGGAACTCATCAAACGGGTGATTGCAGAGAACCGACGCACATGAAGCACCCGTCGGCACTACGGGTCTTTGCGACCGACCTTGGCGGAGATCACCGCGACCTTCCAACGGCTCCGGGAACGTTGAACAGAGGCGCAGTGGCCTGTTCGTCTTGAAGAACCCCCTCGTTTCGCATTCCCGCGAACGGCGGTAGATTCCTCACGCCATCTGGGAGACCGCCGCGTGAACACCATCGCTGACAATCCGCTCTTTGGACATGATCGCCTGCCGGCGTTCGATCGGGTGCAGGCCGAACACGTCGAGCCGGCCATCCGCGCCCTGTTGCCGCAGATGGCGAGCGCTCTAACGGAGTTGGAAAAAACCATCACGCCGACCTGGACGGAGTCGATCCCGCGGCTGACTGCGCTGGGCGAACCACTCGGTTATGCGTGGTCGGTGATCAACCACCTGATGGGCGTACGTAACAGTCCGGAGCTGCGTGCCGCGCATCAAGCGGTGCAACAGGACGTGGTCACCGCTTTCATGTCGCTCGGGCAGAGCGTGCCGATCTACCGCGCGCTGGTGGCGCTGCGCGATGGCACCGACTGGCATAAACTTGATGAGACCCAGAAACGTATCGTGACGTCGAACATCCGTGCGGCGGAGCACAGCGGCGTCGGTCTGACCGGCGCAGCGCGCGAGCGTTTCCAGGCCATCGAGCTCGAACTCGCCGACCTCTCGACCAAGTTCAGCAACCAGCTGCTCGACGCGACCAAGGCTTTCGCCCTCGAACTGACGGATCCCGCCGAGGTCGCCGGCCTGCCGCTCTCAGCCAAACGCGGCGCCGCCCATGCGGCAGCCCGCGCCGCCAAGGGTGAACCAGCGGCGGATGCTGCCGAACGTGGACCATGGCGCATCACCCTCGATGGGCCGAGCTACATTCCGTTCATGGAGCACGCCACGCGGCGTGACCTGCGCGAGAAACTCTACCGCGGCTTCATCACCCGCGCCTCGGCCGGCGAGCTCGACAACCAGCCGCTGATCGACCGCATCCTGACCTTGCGCAAAGAAAAGGCCGGCCTGCTGGGCTTCGCCTCGTTCGCCGAGTTGAGCCTGGCAGCAAAGATGGCGCCGTCGGTGGCCGCGGTCGAACACCTGCTCGGTGAACTGCGTAGCGCGGCGTTGCCCAAGGCGCGCGTCGAACTGGCGGAACTCACCGACTTCGCCCGCAGCACGAGTGGCGATGCCACGCTGACGTTGTCGCATTGGGACATCGCCTTCTGGGCCGAACGCCTGCGCGAGGAACGTTACAGCTACACCGACGAGGAACTGCGTCCGTACTTCGCCTTGCCGCGTGTGCTGGACGGGCTGTTTTCCACGGCGAAACGCCTGTTCGGCGTGAAGGTGCGTGCGGCCGACGGCGAGGTGCCGGTGTGGCATCCCGACGTGCGTTTCTTCCGCATCGCCAACGAAGCCGGCAAGGACATCGCCGCGTTCTACCTCGATCCCTACAGCCGCCCGGCGGACAAACGCGGTGGCGCGTGGATGGACAACGCCCTCGACCGCAAACGCCTGAGCGACGGCACATGGCGTCTGCCGGTGGCGTACCTGGTGTGCAATCAGACGGCGCCCGTCGGCGACACGCCATCGCTCATGACCTTCCGCGAAGTCGAGACGCTCTTCCATGAGTTCGGCCACGGTCTGCAGCACATGCTCACGCGCGTCGAGCACCTCGAAGCGGCCGGCATCAACAACGTCGAATGGGACGCGGTCGAGTTGCCCAGCCAGTTCATGGAGAACTGGTGCTACCACGCGCCGACCGTGCTCGGCACGCCGTCGATGCCTGGACTGGCGCGGCACTGGCAAAGCGGCGAAGCGCTGCCGCGCGCGTTGTTCGACAAGCTGGTCGCCGCGCGCACCTACCGCGCCGGTTCGATGACCGCGCGGCAGGTGTACATGTCGACACTCGATCTGGAGCTGCACCATCGCTACGTGCCGGGTGGAGCTGAAAGTGTGATCGCGTTCCAACGCCGCATTGCCGCCAGCGGCACGGTGATCCCGCCGCTCCCTGAAGACCGCTTCCTCTGCGGCTTCAGTCACATCTTCGCCGGCGGCTACGCCGCGGGTTACTACAGCTACAAATGGGCCGAGGTCCTCAGTGCCGACGCCTTTGGTGCGTTCGAAGACGCCGGCCTCGACGACCCGCGCGCGGTCGAACAGACTGGCCGACGTTTCCGCGACACCGTGCTCGCGCTCGGTGGCAGCCGCCATCCGCTGGAGGTCTTCCGCCAGTTCCGCGGCCGTGAGCCGTCACCGCAGGCGTTGCTGCGCCAGACCGGCCTGGCGAGCTGAGGGCCAGAGCGCCTAAGCCTCAGCCGCTTCGGCCGTTATCTCCTCAAGTCGAGTCGCTTTCCGCCGTTGCCATAGGGCGGCCGAGGTCGCGCTGGCGCATTAGGCAAGGGCTTTGCGTAGTACCGGCGGGCACTCCGCCCCTGTCGAACTCCGCCACGCCCATCACAGGCTGCGCCCGCGACCATGGCTGACGATCCTAAATCCTTGTCGCAAGACGACATTGACGCCCTGATCAACCAGGCGTCGGGGTCCTCGTCGCCAGCCCCGAGCCCGACGAAGGCGTCGTCAGATGCAACACCGGTGAAGCCCGCGGCGCCGGCTGGCCCGCTTGGCCAGGACGACATCGATGCCCTGATCAACCAGGTCCAAGCAGCTGCGCCGGCAAAACCAGCGCCGGCAAAACCCGCCGCGCCAGCGGCGTCGCCCTCCGGCCCGCTTGGCCAGGACGACATCGACGCCCTGATCAACCAGGTCCAGTCTGCCGCGCCCGCGAAACCAGCCGCGGCAGCGAAACCAGCTGCACCGGCGGCGGCGCTCGGTCAGGACGACATCGATGCCCTGATCAACCAGGTGCAGCAGAGCGCACCGCCGGCCAAGTCGCCGGTGCCGTTCGCTGCGGCGCCGACCGTAGCACTCGACCAGGACGCCATTGATGCGCTGATCAATCAGACCTCGGCGCCCGCGCCCGCGACAAGCCTCGACCAGGACGCCATCGACGCCCTGATCAACGCCCCGACTGCAAAACCACCCACCAAGCGCGCCAAGCGCGATTCGTCGATCAGCCAGATGCTCGACTCGGTGCAGGATGCGGCCAAGGCCAAAGCCCAGAGTCCTGCCGCTAGCGAGCCGCCCGGTGGTCCGCTCGGCCAGGATGACATCGACCGTCTACTGTCTGAATTGGGTGCCAGCACGGCAACCAAGGCCGGTCCTGGAAGGCCCAGCCCAGCCCAGCAACCGAGCGTGCCGACCACCGCGATCGCCGATGCTGCTCGTTCGCAGAAACCTGGCACCACCAGTTCCAACGCCAGCGCCGCCACCGTTGAAGCGCTGATCCCGAGTGGTCCGAATGCGCCGACCCTGGCCCTCAGTGCCGAGGATCTGGATGCCCTGGTCGACCGTCAGGTTGGCGTGACCAGCGACCACCAAGAAGCGCCGATGATCGACCAGAGCGACATCGACGCGCTGGTCAAACAACTCGCCAGCGCCACTGGCGCACCCGACACCAAGAAAATCAGCGACGCCCTGGCCAAACACGAAGGCGAGATCGACAAGCTGTTGGGCCAGGCTGGTGATGCCAAGGTCACCATGGATTCCATCCCGCTGTCGTCGCTGCAGGGCAGCAGCGGCAGCGGCCAGAAGCCCAACGCTCACCTGACCATGGGCGTGCCGGTGATGGCGCCCGCGGAGTTGAAAGGCACACGCTGGCTGCTCGCTGCCGCGGTGCTGTTCCTGGCGATCTGCTCGTTCACCTTGGGCTTGGTGGTCAACGCCATCAATGGCCTGTCGCTGGAATTGAAAACCCAGCACCAGACCGCATTGATGCCCAGCAACAGCTTTGCCGACGACTACAAGGCCGCGATCGCGCAATTGTCGGCTCCGGATGCCGGCGAAGTGGCCAAGGGCGTGGTGTTCATGGCGCGCCTCAAAGCTCGCCATCCCGGCCACGAAGCGGAGATCGCGCTCGCGCTCGGACGGCATTTCCGCGGCAAGGGGGCCTTCCGCCAAGCGGCGGAGGAGTTCGCTGCCTTGTCGGAGACTGGCCAGGGTCTGTTTGATGATCCGCGCATCTTCCTCGATTATGCCGCGTGCCTGAGCGAACTCGGCGATCTGCCGGGCGCCGCGCGGCAGGTCTACCTGCTGCTGGCCAACGAGGACAGCTACCTCTCGACTCGCGATCACAACGGCCTGACGCGTCCCGCCGATGAAGTCGCGCGCAACCAACAGGCGGTGCAGGACGCCTACCTCGCCCTCGGACGCATGCTCGCCACCACGGCTCAGCACCAGGTGAGCCACGCGACGGCCAGCACGCGGCCCGCTGCCAGCCACCGCGGCGCTGCGCCGGCCCACGCACCCGCGCCAGCCCATGCCCCAGCGGCCAGTCAGGGAGGGCACTGACATGAGTCAGCGCGTCCTGCTCGCGATGCTGGTGCTGATCACCACCGTGCCCGCTGGCGAAGGGCCGGCACCGCTGCCGACCTTGCCGCCCCAACCGCGGCCCATGCAGTTGGAGCAACGCGCGTCCACGGCGGTGAAGGCCACCACGCCGACCGCCACCACGGACGGCTCGCTGATCGACGACATCGGCGCTCTGCGGCGGGCCGTCGAACGCGTGCAGCAGGCCTTGGCTGACGGCAAGGCCGCGCCGGTGAATGCACACGCGCACGAGACCAACACCTCAAACACCACGCCGAGCAGCGAGCCGGAACGCCGGTTTTCCACGCGCTTTGGCGCCGAGCGGCTGTCGTTGCTGGTGCCCCCAGGTGGCGAACCGCTGGTCAGCGCGTCGATCAGTCGCGAGGCCGCCGAGGTGGTCTACCGCGAACTCGCTCTGTTGCTCGGCCGCTCGCTCGACGACACCAGCGTGATCGCCACGCGGCGCGCGGTGAGCCTGCACCTCAAAGACGTGCCATGGGCCGAAGCGCTCGACCGCCTGCTTGGCCAGATCGGCCTCGGTTGGCGCGAAGACGGCGGCAAAGGCGGATTGCTGGTGGTCTTCGACACCGCGTTGCAGCCACGCGATCGCGAGATGCTCGATGACCTCGCACGGCGCGCCTTGCGCAGCGCTGCTGGCCGCAACGATAACGTCTCCAGCGCTGAAGCCTTGTGGCTGATGGGTAACAGCGAAGCCAATGCCCGGCGGCCGTTGGAGGCGATGCGGCTGTTCAGCCAGCTCGCCGATCGTTTTTCCAACGAGCAGGATCCGACGATTCAGCTGTGGGTGCGGCGCGGCATCCGCGGTGTCGGCGAAGCGATGATGGAGCTCGACCAGTTCCAGGACGCGCGCGGGGTTTTCCTCAACTACATCGCGCGCGCCGAACCGTCCGACGCGGAATTGCCCGATATCTACCTCGCCGCCGCTGAGGCCGCCCGGCGCCAAGGCTTGGCCAAGAATGACGCGCTGGCCCTCGACGGTGCGATCGACACCTTGCAGAACCTCCTGGAAGAATTCGGCAACCGTCCTGCCGCCGCCGCCCGGGTGCACCTGGCGCGTCTCAACCTCGGCGAGCTGCTGTTCGAGGCCGGCCGTTGGCGTGAAGCCGGCGTGCAGTTCAAACTGGTGGTCGCCGCCACCGGTGGCAAGGCCAGCGATGAGTTGTCCTTTCGCTTGGCCGAGTGCGCTTTCCATAGCGAGCACGCCGCCGAGGCGCTGCCGACCTACATCGAGCTGCATCGTCGGTGGAAGACCGGCAAGGCCGACAGCAAGGCTGACCCTACACTTTATGCCACCGCCGCGTACCGCATCGGTCAGTGCCATCTGGCGGCGGAGCCGCCGAAACACGTACATGCCCTGTTCGCTTTCTTGCGCGCACGTCAGGATTTTTCGCAGTCTCCGGTCGACGCCGAGCTGCTGATCAGCATCGCCCGCTGTTACGCCGAACTGCAACGCGATGACGAGACCGTCAACGCCTTGTGGGAGCTGCTGCGCAGCGATGCGGTCGCCGACCAGCGTCCAGGACAGCTCCAGCTCGACCAGTTGCTCGGTGAACTCGAAGGCCGCCTTGGCGGCTACAACGGTGCCGTGCGGGCCAAGGCGTTGTTCTACATCGCCCAAGCGGATTACCGCCGGGCGCAACGCGATCGTCGGGTACGCACCGCGGCGGCCGCCGATGCGGTGCACCATTATGAACGCACCATCGCCGAACTGCCGCCCAAAGAGCTGCTGCACGCGGCCAAGCTGGGCTTGGCGCGCGCCGCCATCCTGGGTGGTCAGGCGGATCTGGGCGAAAGCACCTTGCGCGACCTGCTGCGTGATCCCGGCCTGTCGCTGCGCGATCGCGATTATGCTGCCAACTTGCTCGGCAGCCACCTGCGCGACCAAGGTCGTCTGCGTGAAGCGGTGAAGGCCTTCAACGGGGAGGCGGAATGAGCCGCTTCATGAGTACCGTGATCCTGCTGCTGACCGCAGGCATCGGTGTGGTGTTCGCCGGCGAGGTCTCGCCCGCGCTCGATCCCGCCCCGCGCGTGCAACCGCTGGTTCCGACCATCGATGATCCGGCGACCATGACGCCGGCCGATCGGTTGCAGCGCCGTCTGGAATCGTTGGTGCGCGAACGCGACCAACGGATCCGCGATCTGCTGCTGCAACGGAACGGTTTGCGCCCGGCGAGCGGCGCGCCGAGCGATCCGGCGCTGGCGCCACCGCTGCGTGAACGTGATCAGGCACGCCAGGATCTGCGCCGCGCACTCGAAGCCTACGATGAACGCACGGTGTCGCGTCAGCAGGATGTGCTCGACGCCACACGGCCGTTGGCGCAGGCAGTCCAGCGTTCAACCCTGGCGGCGACCAACCAACTACGCATCGCCGAATGTTACCACGACCTCGCGGCCCTCGGCACGCCGGAAGTAGCTGATCTGGTGGCTGGGCGTAAGGCGCTTGAGCTGATCGAACTCGCCGATCTGAGTGACGGTGATCCGGTGCGGTACCGTTACTTGCAGGCATGGTTCCTCATCGAACAGGCGCGTCAGGCCGGTCGCGAGGAGCGCACCAAGCTGACGGCTGAGGCTTCCGCGGCGGTCGACCGTTTGGTCCAGGAACATCCCACCAGCGAACTGGTCAGCGCCGCCCGCGGCCTGCTCGCTGGGTTGAACCTGCCTGGGACGGTGGTGCCATGACCGGCAGCGAAGCCCTGGACCTCCACCTCGCCGCGCAGGAGTTGCTGCGCCAGCAGGCCAGCGCGCTCGCCGGCGACGATGTCGTACTCGCCGAGGCACTCAGCCTGGACATCAGCGGCCTGCTCGCCCAGCTGCCGGAGCAGCTCGACGCGGTTGATGAGGTCATGCGCCTGCACCTGCTGGAGGCGGCGCGCGCCACCACCAACGAGCTGGCCAACGGTATGGCTGCCCTGGATCAGCTGCGCCAGCAACACATCGATCAGAATGCCCGCGCGGAACGTGACGGCGCCGCCCTGCGGCGCTACCTGCCGACCACCGGCGTCGAACCGGCGCATTTCCTCGACGAGCGGCGGTGACCGATGCTGCCATGCCCTTCCACAGCAATCCGCCTCTTTCCCCTCTGCCGCAAGCAACGCGACGGATCCGGTGGTAGGCTTCCCTGCGACACCCCCGGCTGACCCATGTTTACCTACATCGGCATCGCTTTTGGCCTGATCTGCACCTTCGCCGGCTACCTGCTGCACGGCGGCAGCATGATGGTGTTCGTCGTCGCGTGGACCGAGTACATCGTGATCATCGGCGCCGGCATCGGCATGTACCTGGGCTCCAACGGCATGATTTTGACCAAGCAGACCATCAGTGCGCTGCTCGGCCTGCTCAAACCGGTGAGCTTGGGCAAGCAGGAATACGAAGACTTGCTGATCATGATCTACAAGCTCTTCAGCTTGGCCCGCACCGACGGTCTGCTGGCGATCGAAAGCCACATCGAAGAGCCTGAGAAAAGTGCGATCCTCTCGGCCAACAAAAGCTTCATGAACAATCACCACGCGGTCGAGTTCTTCTGCGACACCATGAAGATTCTGGTCACCGGCGGCGTCCAGCCACACGACCTGTCGGAAATGATGGAGCAGGACCTGGAGACTATGCACGGCGAAGAGATGCAGATCCCCGATGCGCTGCAGACCAGCGCTGACGGCATGCCGGCCATCGGTATCGTCGCCTGCGTGTTGGGTGTGATCATCACCATGGGTCACATCGGCGGCGAAGCGTCGGAGATCGGCGCCGCTATCGGTAACGCGCTGGTCGGCACCTTCCTGGGTGTGTTGATCGCCTACGTGGTGATGTCGCCGATGGTTAAAGGCCTGACCCAGCGCATCCGTACCGAAGGCCAGTACCTCACCTGCATCCGCCACGCCATCGCCCGCGGTGCGCGCGGTGATCCGCCATCAAGCAGCGTCGAATTCGCCCGCCGCAACATCGACCCGTCCGTCCGCCCCTCGTTCAGCGAAATGGACAAGGCGATCAAGGAACGGGGGAAGAAGTGATACGGGCGTTGTTGATGTATGGCTCGGTAACCGCAGAGACGCAGAGGTGGGAAGAGGGCCGCAGAGCGGATCTGCCTGTGGTTTTCTGCTCTGCGGCCCTCCTCTCGCCTCTACGTCTCTGCGGTTGGTTGTCCCGGGCTGGATCCTGCGGGTGACCCATGGCTGACGCGCAACCACCGATCATCATCAAGAAGAAAAAACATGCGCACGGCCATCACGGCGGTGCGTGGAAGCTGGCCTATGCCGACTTGGTGACGGCGATGATGGCGTTCTTCCTGGTGATGTGGATCATCGGTTTGGACGTCAACACCAAGCAGGGCATCGCCAACTACTTCAACAATCCTGGTGCGTTCAAGGCGAGCTTCGCCGCCAGCCGCAACGTCCTGCAGATGGATGGCCGTCCGCCGCCCCAACCAGAAGAAGCCGTCGAGAACGACCTGACGGTGAAATACATCGACTTCCAGTGGGCCCGTGCCCTGCAGTTGCTCATGGAAGAACGCCGTCGCACCGATCCGGCGTTCAAGGATCACCCCAACAACGTCAAGGTCGCCATCACCGACCAGGGCTTGCGCATCGATCTGATCGAGGACCAGCGCGGCGTGTTCTTCATGCCCGGGACCGCCGCTCGCACCGAAGCCGGCACCGCGATGCTGCGTTCGATTGTCGACGTGTTGTCGACCGTGCGCCGCGCCATGACCATCACCGGCCACATCGACAAAGGTCCGTCGCAGGTCGGCGCTGCGCGCAAGATGGATCTGGGCCTGTTCCGCGCCCAGGCGATCTATGACGGCTTGGTTGACGGCGGCTACAGTTCGTCGCTCTGCCGCCAAGTCACCAGCAAGGCCGACTTCATTCCCTCGATGGACAACCCCGCGCACGTGGGCAACAACCGCGTGGTCTTGCTGCTGCCGTACGCGCCGAAGGAAGAGTAACGCCAGAGCCATGGCGAAGCCCAGCCACCGGCTGGCCCTGTGACGTGCTCCGACCACACTCTCCGCCATGCCCTTCACCCCTGGCCGTCCGTTGCTGGTGCTGTTGGTGCTCGCGCTGGTCAGCGGTGCCGCGGTTGTGCTCAGGCCGACACCACCGCGGGCGACGCTGAACTACTGGATCTTCGCCGAGGCACATCGTCATGAGCTGACGCCGATCCTTGACGGCTTCACGCGTGAACGCGGCCTCACCTACGACCTCGATCTGGTGACCGGCAGTGCCCTAGGCACGCGCCTGGAATCCTTGTTCATGTCACAGGCGCGGGGGCCGCAGGTGCCGGAGCTGGTCAACCTGGAGATCCATCAGGTCGGACGTTTCTTCCGGCCGCCGGCGGACGGCATGGGCATGCTGGATCTGACGCCGTACTTCGAAACACGGGGAGAACGTCGTATCGCCACGCCGGCGGATCACGGGCGAAAAGGCTGGGCAGCGCGGCACGCAGAGGGCGGCATCTATGTGCATGACGGCAGCGCGTGGCGCTTGGATCCCGCGCGTACACGCGGCGACACCTGGAAGGACCGCATCATCGCGGCGCGTTTCACGCCATGGATGAAGGATGGGCGCATCATGGGCGCACCGCAGGACGTCCATCCGATGACCATCACCTACCGCGAGGACCTGTTCCGCGCGGCCGGTGTCGATCTGGCGGCGTGCCGCACGTGGCCGGAGTTCCACCGCGCCGGCCTGTCCATGCAGGAGTACTGGCGCACCAAGGGCGTGCAGCCGCGTCATGCGATGGAATTGTTCGAAGTCAGTTGCGACCTGCTCCAGCTCATGCTGCTGCAACGCGGTGTGAATCTGGTCGAGGCCGATGGTCGCGTGCGCCTGGCCGACCCATTGGTCGCAGAAACCACGGCATTTTACGCAGCGTTGGTGGCTGGGCCGCAGCGCATCGGCGCTGACGCCGGGTTGAACATCGCGGTGGAACTCGACGCGGGCACCATCTGCGCCTGTTTCACGCCGGACTGGCGGATCTTCTACCTGCGTCACCACGCCCCGACCGATGGGAGGGGGAAGCGTAAAATGGAGGGCCAGCTGCGCATGATGCCGCTGCCGCGGTTCGCCGAGAGCGATGCGCCGACCAGCACCTGGGGCGGCACCTGTGTCATCATCCCGCGCACGTGTCCCGATCCTGATTTGGCGTTCGCCGCCATCGAGCGGTGTTTCTATTCGCGCGAGGCCTGTGACGTGCGGCTGGCGATCAACAGCATGTTGCCGCCAGTTCCGGAACTGTGGGATCATCCGCTACTGCACGAAGGCGATCCGCTCTACGGTGGACAACGCATCAACGAACTGTTCATCGAGCTGGCGCCGCATCTGCCACCACGGGTGATGACGCCGGCGACCAGTTTGGCGATGGAGGCGCTCACGCAGGTCCAGGCCAAGGCGGTGACGCGAGTGCGGACGATGGGCACCGACGGTTTGGCAGAGGCGTGTCAGGAATGGTTGCGAGCGGCGGAGCAGGATCTGCTGCGACGCATCGCACGCTTGGACCTCATCAGTCCGGTCAGAAGTCCGGCGCGTGTCGCGCCATGATGTCCGCATCACGCCGTTGTGCGCCGTGGTTGTTTCTCGCGCCCTTCCTGCTGTTGTTCGCGGTCTTCTGGGCGTGGCCGTTGCTGCGCAGTGTGGTTCTGAGTCTGCACCATACCGCTGGGCCGCAGCACCAGACCTATGTAGGCCTGGGCAACTATGTTTTCCTGCTGCAAGATCCGTGGTTCTGGCAGGCGGTGTGGAACACCACGCGTTACACCGTGCTGTTCGTGGTGTGCGAACTCGCCATCGCCGTGGTGCTCGCGCTCGCGCTCAACCATCCACGGCTGCGGCTGCGCGGGGTGCTGCGCTTCGCCTTCTTCTCGCCGCACCTGGTCGGCGGCGTGTTTGTCGCCCTGTTATTTTCGTTACTGCTCGCGCAGCGCTTCGGCTTGGTGAACGTGCTGCTCGATCAGGTCAGCGGCCTGTTGCACAGCGTGCTGCCGTTCATTCCCGCGACCGGCTCAGAGATCAACTGGGGGGGACGCCCGGAGCTGGCCCGACTCGCGGTGTTGCTCGCCGGGCTGTGGTTGTCGAGCGGGTATGCGATGTTGTTCCTGCTTGCCGCGTTGCAGCACGTCGACCGTGATCTGTATGAGGCGGCGGAACTCGATGGTGCCGGTCCTTGGCAACGTTTTCGCCAAGTGACGTTGCCCGCGCTGATGCCGACCCTCGGTTTCCTGGCGTTGATGGGGATGATCGGGGCGTTCCAACTGTTTGAGCTGCCGTACGTCCTGTTCCAAAACGGCAGTGGTCCCGAAGGCGCGACGTTGACCATCGTCATGTACCTGTATCAGCAAGGCTTCCAGACGGGCGATCTGGGCTACGCCGCCGCCATCGGCTGGGCGTTCACGCTGATGGTGTTGCTGGTATCGTTGTTTCAATTACGGCTGATGCGGCGCGGCGATGGAGAGCGGCTGTGAGTGCGTTTGACGTGGTGCGGCGTGCGGCGTGCGGCGTGCGGCGTGCGGCCGCCCACGCTAATGGGAGCGCTCCGGTTGCGCTGCCCTGGTCCAAAGATCGTGGACTGGCGATGTCTGCACACGCCGCACGCCGCACGCCGCACGCCGCATATCCGGATCGCGCATGAGACGTCGTCCGCATCTGCTGCAAATCACGATCTGCGCCGTCGCGGCGATGTGGTTGTTGCCGTTCGTGTGGATGTTGTGCGCGAGTTTCAAGGCGCCGTCGGACTTCTTCTCCTCGACCTTCTTGCCGTGGGGCGACCTCGGACGCCTGACGCTGGATAACTACCGCGCTCTGTTCGAAAAATTCCCCTTCCTGGTGTGGTTGTTGAACTCGTTGTTCCTCGCCAGCGCCCAAACCGTGATCGTGGTGCTGTTGTCATCGCTCGGTGGTTTTGCCCTGGCGACCTACCGCTTCCGCGGTCGGGGAGCGGTGGTGGCGCTGCTGTTGCTGACGCTGCTGGTGCCTGGGCAAGTGTTGTTGCCGTCCACCTATGAACTGGTGAATTCTTTTGGCTGGATCAACAGCTACGCCGCCATCCTGATCCCAGGTGCGATCAGCGTGTTCGGCATCCTGTTGTTCCGCGCGGCGATGGGCGCGGTGCCGCCGGAGTTGCTGCATGCCGCGCGCATCGATGGCGCGGGCGAGCTGCGCCTGTGGTGGGACATCGCCCTGCCGAGTGTGCGTCCGATGGTCGGCGCCTTCACCCTGATGACCTTCACCGGCACGTGGAATAGCTTCCTGTGGCCGCAAATCGCTCTGCAGGACGAAGGCAAATACCACCTGCCGATCGGCATGACCTCGCTGGTCGGCCTGCCAGAACACGACGTACCCTACGGCCTGCTGATGGCCGGCACGTTGCTGAGCATCCTGCCGGTGGTGGCGCTGTTCGCGCTGCTGCACCGGGATTTTCATACCGGGGTGATGACCGGAGCGGTGAAGAGTTAGAGAAGAAAACCGATAGCACACAGAGCACCAGAGGACCAGAGCCGAACAACTGGATGGCCTTCCTCCTCCTCTGGTCCTCTGGTGCTCTGTGTGCTATCAATCGTACTCCGCTTTCCTCCCTTCTGGTCAGGCCGTCCCGAATACCTACACCGTAGGTCGAAAGCGCGCCACCAATGACCAACATGGAAGTCTGGGAACTGCTGAGCTACATCGTCACCGTCTTCGGTCTGCCGATGGCGCTGCTGGTGTTCATCTACGAACAGCGCAAAGACCGCGAGAACGACGACGAGGAGGTCTTCCAACGCCTCTCCGACGAGTACTCCGACTTCCTCAAGCTGGTGCTCGAACACGCCGATCTGCATCTGTTCCGCCAAAGCACGGAGGGGCCAGCGCTCAACGAGGAACAGCTCGAACGCAAATACCTCATCTTCGGCCTGCTGGTCGCCCTCTTCGAACGCGCCTACCTGTTGGTCTACGAAGAGCACATGAACCGCAAAAACCGGCGCC
>JANPLC010000115.1:0-5148 GCA_031426335.1 Planctomycetota bacterium | reverse complement strand
CATTCACGGAAGTGAGAATGTCCGCCACCCGACCACCCCAGCCACTGGCGGGTGGCCGATCCGGAATCGAAGTCTGCCACTGCGTCTGCTGATCGCTATGGGAGAAAAGCTGCGGCGGTCTCTTCACGCTGTTGGCGTTGAACTGCGCCCGGGTCATTGGATACACGAGGGTCCCGACATTGAAAATGCTGGCGGCTTTGGACTCGTTAAAGAGCGTCTGCAAGCCAGGACAGGCGGGATGGAACCCGTAGTCGTGCCCGTCGTAGTTCGTTTTGTTCATCGCCAGGGCCGTGGCAGGGCTTCCGTCCTTGTTCGGGATCGCCAGCACCGGAGTGCGCAGGGCCGCATAGCTGGCGTACTCCTCGGGGATCGTCGGAATAATCAGATTGTTGGCATCATTGCCGCCGTTGAGGAAGACGCAGACCAACGCCTTGTAGTCGTTGGGATCATTGGGGTTGATTCCGGATTGGGCCATGGCGGCATTAATCAGGCGCAAGTCTCGAATTGTCGCGCGGAGAGCAAGTGTTCCGACGGCAGCGCAAGCGGCCTGACGGATGAATCCGCGGCGAGTGCGGAGCATTTGATATTCTTTGGAGTCCATAAGCTGCTATTTTTGGATGGCGAAGTCTGGGGAACTGGTGAGCATATAAACGATCGCCCGGACGCGATTGCGTTTTTCGGTAATGGTCGGGGTGGCTAGGGTAGCGAAGGGAAAGAAACCCACGCGAGCACTCGTGAAGCTGGCTCCGCCGGTGTAGGTGAAACCTGTGGTCGTGAAGGTTTTCGCGCCGGTTACAGTGACGGTCTTCGTCGTATTGATCGTCCCGGTAAATGTCCCTCCACTGACCCCGCTGATCGTCACAATATCTCCGGTGGCAAAGCCATGGTCTTCCAGCGTGGTGATGGTGTAGGGCGACGATGTGCCAATCGAAGCGATCGTCTTGCTCTTGACGTAAGTGGCAAGGCCATCCCGGGCGGTGGTCGCGAGAGTGCGGCCATTCAGGACCGTGCTCAAGGAATCGATGAGGCCGGCGATGGCTCCGTCGGCGGTGAGGGCGTCGGTCAAATACGGGCCTAGGTCAAACGCGATGGAACCATTCCCCGACTTGAAACTCAGAAACCCACTGGTGTTGTTGGTCGTGTGGATGGCTCCATAGAAGAAATTCTGCAAGTTCATCACGTTGGTGTCCGTGGTGAGCTGGAATTCCGGTGTGGTCAGCCCGTAGGAGGCCAGAGTCAGGAACGGTGGCGTGCCTGCCGGGTTGGCCACGGCGGTCGGGCCGGGATACTGGAAGTCGGGATAGAAGAAGTTGAAGACAGTTGGCGAATTCAACGGTGACTGGACCAACTCACCATCCGTGGACCCCATCAGGAAGGTGCTCTGCTGCACCCCGACGGAACCGGCCCTGGTCATCTGCGGTTTGACGAGCGGGAAAATATTTAGATTGGGCTGGTTGGTATCGTTCGCATTGGTGCCCCAGACCGTGAAGTGGTCGTCGTCCACGATGCTCCGGACCGTATAGACACCATTGGCCGGCGGTGCCGGATCGATGCCTGTCGGGAAGACCAGTTGCACCGTTTGGTTGACCAAGAGTTCGTGGTTCCCCGATGTGGCCACGGTGATCAATTTATCGAACGGTGCCGATTGGCCAGGGTTGGCGGAAATGGAGTATCCGCCACCGAAGCGAGGGATCAGCAACCGGTTTGCGGTACTAGAGCGAGTCACGCCAGTGCCGCCCACATCGACCGTGAACGTAGAGCCGGTGGCGGTGGCGATCGTATAAATCCCATCCGGGGGCAGGTCATTCACTCCTGTGCCAGGTGCGCTGGGAGTGAGGTTTGCCCCGAGGTTTCCGTTCTTGACGAACTTCAGGTAAACCTTGTTGTTTGCCACGTAACCACTGGCGGTGACGGTGACAATAGTCCCCGACTGAGTCCACTGGAAGTTGGTGTTCGGATCGCCGTTCGCTTGGATGCCAGTCGGGTTGACCTGGAACGTGTTGGTTGTGATGTTGCGCGCGATATAGTTCTTGGAAGTTGGCACCAAGCCCGTCGTGGGATTCGAGAAGATCAGTTGCACCGCATCACCATTGTTCAGTCGATGATTGGTCGATGTAATGGTCAGCAACTGCATCGTGTCGCTGTTCAGGGAGTTGGTGGGCGCATTCGAATACTCGGCCTGCGCGTAGCTCCCGCTCAAAGTGGTCGGCGGGAAGGCGCGAGCGGTGCCGGTGACGCGGAGGAGCGGTTCCCTTTGCTTGCCAAAGGTCGTCACATTCGATGCGTCGAGACTGCGCGCTTCGTAATCGAGAAGAATCGCCCGAATCACATCCTTCATATCGCCACGGACCCCCGTGGCGATGCCGTCCACATTGCCTTCTCCATTGAACGCCCGCACCACCCGATGCACGTAATCCTGAGTCGGGTGATTAGTCACCAGGCGCTGGATCAACTGGCGGCAGACCAGCGGGCCGACCGCGGAGTTGTCGCGAATCTGGTCGTGCGTAAACTTTAAGCCCTTCAAGCCATAGGCGTCGTAAACGTTCGTGATCGGAGTGGTGACCAGGTTGCCCTGGCCGAGGCCGGCATTGACGCTTTTGACGTTGTATGCCGGACCATTGACCACGGTATTCAGGTTGCTTTCGTTCGCGTCTGCGGGCGGGAGCACAACGTTATCCAGCAGGAGTTTGGAACCGAGTTCATGCTGCGCCGGTGTCAGAATCATCGGGTCGAGATAGTTCACAGTAGGGCCGAAGCTCGTGGGGAGGCGCCCATTTCCTTGCAGCGGCTGCCCGTAGTTCCACCCAGTGAAGACACGAGCAAAACCCTTGACCACATCCTGGTCATAGGTCGCGATGGGATTGCCGTTGGAATCGAGAACCAGAGAGCCATCGGGCCACAACCGGTAAAGGCCGATGGAGAAGAGCTGGAGGATTTCACGGGCGTAGTTCTCGTTGGGAATCCGCCCGCTGGGGATGTCACCCCTCTGGTTGCCGCGCATATCCAGATAAATGCCCATTGCGGGCGTCAGGGTGACCGCCTCGAGCAAATCGCGGAAGTTGCCGAACGCGTTGTCGAGCAAGACGTCATAGTAGTCGGCGAGAATCCGCGCATTGTCTTCCAGAGGCCCCCGATTCGACACCACCATGATTTCACTCAGGGCGAAGGCCACCCGGTGACGCAACTGGTCTGGTGCCGTGACGGAATTCTTCCACCACGAGTTAAAGATGAGTTCCTTCGGATACGGGAACATCGGGTTGGCGGAAAGGTTGGTCAGCACATCAGGCACCAGGCGGCTGACGGTGCCCAAGCCAAATTGATTCTCGATCCAAGTCCGGTACCGGAAGCCGAAGCTGGGATGCACGGCGAGTGCATTGAGCGTGTCGATGTCGGTCTGGCTCGGCCCGTACGTCGCCTGAATCAGGAAACGCGCCGCACCACCGTCCTGGTCGGAGTCGTCCGACCACGGCGGCATGCTCGGGACGGCAGGCGCCGTCTGTGAACCCGGGACATAGCCCAAGGTGCCCACGAGTTCGCCGTTGGGGTTGTTCTGCGTGGCGATCTTGAAATAGATCCTGCCGTTCTTCAGGTCGGTGACGTTTTGCGCCGACAAGTTCCAGTTATATCCGCCGTCGGTGGTCTTGAGTTCCGGGTGAAATTTGTCGGTATCACCAACGTTGAAGACCGGGGTGTTGGTCGGACTCACGTAGAGACCATTGACGTTGATCAACTCACCCGAAGTCAGTCCGCTCCGGCTGAAGTGGATGACCGCCTGATTCTCAGCGGTGTTAAGCCGGACATAGGCTCCTCCGATCGCGGTGGTAACCACGCCAGTCGGCGGGGATAACTCGGAGATGTAGATCTTCCCCGAAACGGCGATGGTTGGCGGATTGTCGAAAGGCGACAGCATGTAGCTCGGGATCGTCGCGAAGGCCGGACTCGCGGTGATGCCCGTGGGATCAAGAAAATAGCTGACCGCCACGTTGTCGGCACCCCCGCCAGACGGGATATGCAGCACTTCGAAATAGTATTTTCTGCCGCCGACCATGGCCAGCCACGGTGATTTCTGAGTGACGGACGCGGCCACGGTGGCGCGGAGCACCTTGTTCACCGGTTCGCTGTCGTTGGAGATCCACAGCTGCGCGGCATTGTTGGCGGCGAGCGAGAAGTAATAGTTCCCGGTGGTCGGAGGGATGATGTAGCCGCGCAAGCGCTGGCCGGAACCGTCGGCATAGTCCGCATTGTCCTCAAGGGCCGCCACGGTGACGTCCGCGCTGCTGTTAGGGTTGCTGGCGAAGGTGGCGAAGCCCGTGACGCTGGTCCACAGATCGCGCGTAACCTTGCCGCCTGCGGCCAGCACCTCAAGATCGACGACGCTGCTGGTCGTTCCAGCGGCGTTGGTGGCGGAAATGGTGAACTGCGATTTGCCGGCCACGGGTGCCGTGCCGCTGAGGACGCCATTGGTGAGCGTGAGCCAGGCGTTGGGTGCCGCACTGGGGCTGCCAATCACGGCTGGGCCGTTTGCCGTGAAGCTCCCGCCGCCATTGCTGGCGGTGATGGTATAGCTGAACGGGGTTCCGCCCAGCAAAGCGACGGCGGAGGTGGGACTGGTGATCGTCGGGGGCGCTGCGAGAGAGGAAAAGGACAAGCTGGTGCCGTTGGCCACCGGAGTCCCGATGGTCGTATTCAGCGTGATGGTATTGGTCGCGGTATTGATGCCAGTAACGATCGAGCCGATTGGGATGTTGGTTCCATTCACGACCTGCCCGAGTCCAATCCCGGTCAGACTGTTGAGAATGAGTGTGTTGCTTCCAGCAGTGCCGCCCCCGATTGTGGCCGTGGCGAGGGCTATCGGGGTGGAAGTGCTCGACGTGGGGAAGAGACGACCCGTCGGGATGACCTCCTTCGGTTGGCTTTCGCTATACCACTGGAGATGCGACTCGGCAGCGCCCGTCGCTTCGTAGTACTCGAGCACGATGTCATAACGAACGCCCGCCTGAAGGGCAATCGACCCAATGGTGTCGGTCACCGTGCTGCCCGGCCAGCGGGTCGCGATCAGTTGATTGTTGACCCATAACCGTGCGCCATCGTCATTTCGGGCAACAAAGAAATAGGTCTCCGAATATTGCGGCAAGACCTGGCCGCTCC
>JANPLC010000114.1:0-7766 GCA_031426335.1 Planctomycetota bacterium | reverse complement strand
GCGGGGCCCGTTTTTGTTTTGTTTGTTAAAGGGGCCCAAAAAAACCCCCGCGGCGACGCCGAGGTCTAAACAACCCGCTCCCCACTCTGGGGCGCCCGGCGAAGCCGGCAAGCCGCGTAGCGGCGAAGTCGGGTTGAGGCGCAAACCGCAGCTACAGCGCGACGCCTAGTTTGGCGATACGGTCGGCGGTCTTTTGCACCCGCGCCCAGGCGCTGGCGACCACGGCGTCGTCTGCGGCGGCCACATGCGCGTCGGCGTAGCCTGGGATGATGCGGGCGCCGCGTTCGTCGTCGCGGGCCTTGCTCGACTGAACCAGTTCGGCGTTTTGTTTTTCCATGTCGAGCAACAGCTTCATCCGCTGGTTGAAGTTGATGCCGGGCAGCAGCAGGCGCGCGAGTTCGTGTGCGAGTTCGCCGGAACCGGGAATCTGCAGGTTGCCCTCCTGCTCGGCGAGCAGCACGCGCAGGCAGTAGCGCTTGAGCGCGCGGCCATACACCTCAATGGCCTTGAGGCGCGATTCCTCGCGCAGGAAGTTCTTGCCCAGACCATCGATGTCGGTTTCGAGGTACACCGCTTTGGTCTGCGTCACCGCCAGCAGGCGGTCACGCGCTTCGCGCACCAGACGCATGGTGTGGGGACGGAGCACCTTGTAGTCGATCAGGTGGCGACGGGCGTGGTCGCGTTTGGCGAACTTCAGTTCCGTGCGTACCAGACCGTAGGCGTTGGCAAACAAGCCCCAGGCAGGGATCAATTCGTTGTAGGCGCGCGGCACCTGCACCTGCGACTCGTCGAGCGGTTCCGCCGGAACCGTAATGAGACTGAAGGGGAAACGCACTTTCTGCGGCAGGGTCGACACCCCCATGCTGATGACCGAATAGGGCGATTGACTGAAGTCGGTGGGAAAACGGATGGCGGTGCCGAGGCCGAAGAAACACCCTTCCCCAGGCCAGATCTCCTGGTCCGGCGCGCGGCCGTTGTGATTCGAGCCGACCATCGCGCCGTAGGCGACGTTGCCCTTGCCCTCGGGCCAATACGCGGAGATCAGCAAGCTCTGGTGATGGAACCCGACGAACGGGCCGACCAAGCTGCTGGTGACCTCGCCCTTGGCGATGGTGGTGTTGGGGCCGATGACGCTGGAGACTACCGACGCATGTTCATCAACCGCGCTGTGTTCGAGCAGGGCCGAGCCACGCACGATGCCATTGCCGGTGACGTGGACGCCGTGCTGCAGCACGCTGTCGCGTACTGCGGCACCGCCGCTGACTTCGGTTGATTCTTCGCTCGACGACAACACGCAGGTGTTGGTCAACTCCAACGCGTGATCGATCACTGCAGCAACGCCGATGTAGGCGTCGCGGATGCGTTCGACGTGACGAACGCGCGCCTTGCGCCGAACCCAGCCGACCGGACTAGTGGCCGTGCGGGCATACTGCTCAACTGCCACACGTACCGCCGCCTGTCCATCGCGATCGCCACGTTCGCGCGTGATCAGGGCCGCCTCGTCGATGGTGACTTCGGCCCACAACGGCAGTTCACGACCGCCAGTTTCGGGGCCGATGGCAATAGTCTGACCAGCACCGAAACGCGCTGAACCGGAACAGGTGATGGAGCCGACGTCAAACAACACCGCTTCGCGATCGATGATGACGTTGGCGGCGAAACGCACGTTTTCGAGCAGGCAGTCATTGCCGACCTGACAGTCGATCAAGGTGCAGTCGTACACGCCTGCGGGCAGTTTGATGCCGGCCAGTACTTCAATATCGCCGGTGAAACGCCCGAGCACGCAGCGGCCTTTGAGATGCGTGCGGCGCACGCGGAACGCATCGAAGTCCTGCGCCACCTGCACGTGCTTCCAATCATCCGCACGGCAGCCGCGGTCTTCCATCACCGCGATCTCTTCACGCGTGAGCTCGCGTAGCAGTAGGCCGAGCACGTTGTCGCGGCGTTTGGCCACCAAACGACCAGCGTCGATCAGCTCACTATCGTGACCGATGAGCGACGCCAATTCCGCCAGGGTCACCGGCGTAGGCCGGACGCCGTGCTGGGTGTCCACGGGAACAACTGATTCAGTAGCCTTGCGCATGGCGCGGTCGTCCCGGACGAGAGTGGGTGCTGTTGGTCTTTGTTCGGCTTACTTCTCGGCCTTGGCCAAGGAGTTGTCATCCAGACGCGAAGCGGCGTCACGGTCAGCGAAGATCGTCAGCTTCGGATGATTCAGCAACAGGCTCGCTGGCACGCTCGGGCCACTGCGGCCTTCCATCATCTTGTGCAGCGCATCCGCTTTGCCCAGGCCAGTGGCGATCAGCAAAACCTCGCGCGCTTCGAGAATAGTGGCCATGCCCATGGTGATGGCCGTTTGCGGCGTCGATTCGAGATTCTTGAAACGGCTGCCGTCACTCAGCGCCGCGAGCGTCGAGGGCGTGAGCGTCGCGACGCGCATGCGGCTCTTGGGCGACGAACCCGGTTCGTTGAGACCGACGTGACCATTGTGGCCGAGGCCGAGCACCACGGAATCGAGACCGCCACGCGCTTCGATGAGCATGTCCCAGGCTTTGCACTCGGCTTCGAGATCCTTGGCGTCGCCGCGTGGAACAAAAGTCTGTTCGCGCGGAATGTCGACCTGACGGAAAAGATGGAAGTTCATCAGGTAACGCGTCGAGCGGTGATCGTTGGGCGTCAGACCAACATACTCATCGGTGCCGAAGGCGGTGATGTGGCGGAAGCTGAAACCACCGCGTTCATGAAAGCGCTGCACCAAGCCGGTGTAACACAGGATGCTGGTGCGCCCCGCGGACAGTCCGAGTTTGATGTGCGGATTTTTGCCAATAGCGAAGGCCAGCGTGTCGGCGAGGCGTTCACCGGCGTCTTCGCGCGTGTTGCTCAGGATCAGTTTCATGTGGTACCGGCTCCTGCCTGGGGGCGGGTTCTAACGTGCGCCTGCGGTGATGCCATGTCTTGACCCTGCTCTGCGCTCATTCCGGCCATTGCCGCATTGGAATGACCACCAAGACGCCAAGGCGGCAAATTTTCCGCGGATTGATGCAGACCGCGCACGAAGCGTCCGTTGTCCAACCGGTTCGTCTGCCATATCCGCTGACAAAGCAAAACCCTCGGCTTCCGCCGAGGGTTTTGCTAATCTTCACGATCGCAGATGCCTGGCTTCAGATGCCCTTGGCAACCATGAAGCTCATGAGGTCGACTACGCGATTGCTGTAGCCCCACTCGTTGTCGTACCAGCTGATCAACTTGAAGAAGTTGGGGTTCAGCTCGATCGACGAACCGGCGTCGTAGATCGACGAACGGACATCGTGGATGAAGTCGCTGGAGACGACTTCTTCGTCGGTGTACGCGAGGATACCCTTGAGGTAGGTCTCGCTGGCCTTCTTGATCGCCGCGTTGATCTCTTTGAGGGAGGTCGCCTTGGCAGTCTTGAAGGTCAGATCGACGACCGATACGGTCGGCGTGGGCACGCGGAAGGCCATGCCAGTGAGCTTGCCCTTGAGCTCGGGGATCACGAGCGCAGCGGCCTTGGCGGCGCCGGTGGTCGACGGAATGATGTTGGTCGCCGCGCTGCGGCCGCCCTTCCAGTCCTTCTTCGACGGGCCGTCGACGGTCTTCTGCGTCGCGGTGTAGCTGTGGACGGTGGTCATCAGACCCTCGACCAGGCCGAAGCCCTCAGTCAGCACTGCGTGAATGAGCGGAGCCAAGCAGTTGGTGGTGCACGACGCGTTGGACACGATGTGGTGCAGCTTGGCGTCGTATTTGCCCTCGTTCACACCCATGACGATGGTGATGTCTTCACCCTTCGCGGGGGCGGAGATGATGACCTTCTTGGCGCCGGCAGTGATGTGCCCCTTGGCCTTCTCGGCTTCGGTGAACAGGCCGGTGGACTCGATCACGATATCGACGCCCAGTTCCTTCCACGGCAGTTCCGCGGGCGAACGCGCCGACACCACTTTGATCTCTTTGCCATCGACGATCAAAACGTCGTCTTCGGCCTTATCGGCGGCGGACTTCTTCGAGCCGACGGTACCGCCGAACTTGCCCTGCACCGAGTCGTACTTCAGCAAGTAAGCGAGGTTGTCCGCGGGAACGATGTCACCGACGGCGACCACGTCGAACTTGGAGCCGAACAGGCCCTGAGCGTGGAGGGCGCGAAAGACCAAGCGGCCGATGCGTCCGAAACCGTTGATGGCGATACGAGTGGCCATGAAAGCTCCTGCTGGAGTTGAAACGGCGCTCAATGCGCCTGGGGTTGGAAGGGAGGGCGGAGCCTACGATCGACCCCTGCTTTGCAATACCACCCGGAGAACGGAAATACGTGCGAAAATCAGCAGAAGAGCAATCCGTGAATTCGCCGCAAAGGTCGCGACGGTAAACGCAAACACCCCGGCCGGAGCCAGGGTGTTGGAGGAAACTAGGAAACGCTCGTGCTGTCGAAAGACAGCTACGGCGTTCAGGTCATCTTGATATTGCGGACCTTGGGCAGGTTGAAGATCGACGCAGCCTTGCCCTTGGCGTCCTTCTCGGACCACTTGCCTTCGACCTTCAGGCGCTCGATACGCTCGGCGCGGCTCAGGACGTTGCGGTGCTTGACGAAACCGCCTTTGGAGACGTAGGAACCGTGGATGCTCATGGGAACCCCTGTGAAAATTGAGCGCGCAACCTAGTGGAGTGCGCGAGATTGCAAGCCCGTGGTGGCTTTACTTGACCGCCACCTTTGATGTTTCGCCGGATTCACGCCGTTTGGTCGTTTTTGCCCCCACCACTGGTGGACGGTGGGCCTCACCAATGCGGCCTTTGATACTGGTCTGCAGGTGCTCTTCCAGCCAGGCGCACAGGCGCTGTACCGGGTGGGTTGGATCGGCCGGGGTGCTTTGGCGCACCGACGTGAGAATCTCAGCCAGCGGCTTGCCCCCACGGTCATGGTAGAGATGGCGGAAGGCCTCGCGCACCGCGCTGATGTGTTCTTCGCTGAAACCGTCACGACGCATGCCGATCTGGTTGACGTTGCGCGGTTCAGCGGGATTGCCTTCAGCGATCATGAACGGCGGCACATCGAAACGCACGCCGCTCATCGAGCCGATCAGCGCCAATTCTCCGATGGTGGCGAAATGATGGAGCCCAACCATGCCACCGATGATGACCTTGCGACCGACCTTGATGTGGCCGGCGAGCTGCGTGTTGTTGCCGATCACCACATTATCACTGATAGCACAATCGTGCGCGACGTGGGCGTAGGCCATGATCAGGCACTCGTTGCCGATCGTGGTTTTCATGCCACCGCCAGCGGTGCCTTTGCTGACCGTCACCGCTTCGTGGATGCGGCAACGTTCACCAATGATGGTCTCGCTGTCCTCGCCGCGGAACTTGAGGTCCTGCGGATCACTGCCGATGACCGCGCCTGGGAAAACGATGGTGCCGGCGCCGATGGTGGAGCGACCGTAGATGGTCGCGTGGTTGCGCAGCTCGACCCCGGCGCCCAACTTCACCGCGCCGGTGACGACGCAGAACGGGCCGACGATGGCGTCGGCGTGGACTTCAGCAGCGGGATCGACCACCGCGAGCGGGTGAATCGGCATGGAGAGTGGTTCCGGGATTTTAGTGTGCGGGGTTAAGTAATGGGTGATTACTTAGCACCGCCAGCGCGGCGTAAACCTATGAATTGATAAGGGCCTGGTCAAGATTGTTATTCGTTGTCTGACATTGAATTCGGGGTCGCTGAGCCTATGAGAGCACGATGCCCCTGGTGCGCGGTGTCCTGGTCGGTCCTCCTCACACGTACCTGGTGCAGGTCTCCACCGCACTCGGCATGGCGGTGTTCGGCCAAGCAGGAGAAGCGGACCACCTGCTGCGGCTGGTCGCCGGACTGCGCCAGGCTTTCGCTCTGCGACTCTACGGCTACCTGATCACCCAAAGCGGGTTACGGCTGATCCTCCGCCATCAAGTCGGGGTCAGCGAAAGTGACGAACGACTGCGAGCCCGCTGGGCGCTGATCGACGGCAGCCCGCTCACCACCATACCGCGGATCAAGCAGCGCTTTACCAGCTTGGGCGGTTTCATGCAGACCCTGCTGCAACGCTTCAGTCGCGAGTGGAACCGGCGGCATACCAGTCGGGGCCACCTGTGGGCGGGACGCTACCGTGCCTGTCTGCTCGCCGACGACCACGCCTTGCTCGCTGCGGTGGCATGGCTCGAAGACCCGCAGCTCCATCGTGAGTCGCGCGTGGTCAGCAGCGCCGATGCCCGTGGCAGCGGCGCGAGGATCCCGCTCGCGCCGCTACCGATCCGCCGCGGGCCGGACGGCTCGTTGTTCACCGCCGACGAATCTCCCCCAGGGTTGTCGCCCATGACCGATGAGGACGGACGCCGCGGCTTTCTCGACTACGTGGCGGAGCTGCCTCCCGCCGACATCGCGGCCTATGGCGCCGCGCTGAGTACCGGTTGGGCGTTGGGCCGGCCAGAAAGCCTGTCGGGGCTGCTCAGCCGCATTGGCCGCAGCGGTGGTCGCGGGCGCAGCCGGCAGCTGCGCGAGCTTGACGACCAGCTCGGCCTCTGCGGAGTGTGGGGATGAGTCGCGTGCCGTTCACCGTGGTGCAGGAATTGTGCGCCGCCGAAGGATTACATGCGCTGGGCGTGATCGCGCCGGTGCCACTCACCTTGCCGCCGGAAGGCCTTGACCAGATGCTGACCGACGGCGTCGGCGACTTGGCGTGGCTCGCTGAATCGCGCATCCCGCGCCTGCGCCCGACCGCCTTGCAGATGACCGCCGAGGCGATGGTGACGGTAGCGCTGCCGTACCAGCCAGAAGCCAACTGCGGTACGCTGAAACGCGCACGTTATGCCGCTGGCAAGGACTACCACAACATCCTGCGCCAAAAACTGGGACGGATCGGCTTGGCGTTGGCGACGCGGTACCACCAGCCGTGGAAATCCCGTGCGGCCGTAGATTCCGCGCCGCTGAACGAGCGCACCCTCGCGCGCTTGTCCGGGCTCGGCTGGATCGGGCGCAATGCGCTGCTGATCGCGCCTGATGCGGGCACCTACCGCCTGCTGGGCTTCCTGCTCACCGACGCGCCGCTTGATCCACACCATGCGGGCCACGGCGAGGACCGCTGCGGCACCTGCACGTCCTGTGAACGCCGCTGCCCCACCGCAGCGCTGGTCGATCGGCGGGTGATGACCACGCGCTGCATCAGCTACCTGACCATCGAACACCGCGGCGTCATTCCACGGGAATTGGCGGAGAAATTTGAAGGTTGGTGGTTCGGCTGCGACCTCTGCCAAGAGGTCTGTCCGTGGAATCGTTTTGCCGCTCCCGCCGGGGACGCGCGCCTCACCGGCAGCGAAGACGACGACACCCTGATGCGCATCGACGCGACGACCTTTGACCTGCACTTTGCCGCCCGGGCGATGCGGCGCGCGGGTTATGAACGTTTCCGCCGCAATCTGCTGGTGGCGTGGTTCAGCTTGGGACAACTCGATCGCTGTGCCCCTCTGCTCGCCGAAGGCCTCCCGCTGGTGCTGGCGCAGGCGCGTGAGCTTGGCCTGACGCCGGTTGCCGACGGCGGCTAAGCGCAATGCTGGGCCAGCATGCGCGTGATCGTCAACGACCAACCCACTGATTTGCCGGACGCTGCCACGGTGGCCGATCTGTTGACGACCCTGGCGCTCCCTGGCACCCGCGTGGCCGTTGAAGTGAACCGGCAACTCGTGCGTCGCCTCCAACATGGCGAGACGCGCCTGAACGACGGCGACACCATCGA
>JANPLC010000113.1:0-11169 GCA_031426335.1 Planctomycetota bacterium | reverse complement strand
GGCGCGCTTCCTTCCCAGGCCGGCAGCGTCAATTGGGCGGTCACCGTGCCATTGGATGACGTCAGCTCCAAGGCACCGCTGGCATTGGCCGCCAGGTGACGGGTGATGAGCAAGCCCAGGCCAAGACCGCTGACCTTGGTGCTGTCGGATGCCGTCGTCAATCCGCTTGGCGAGACTGCGGCCGGCAGATGTCCCGGATTGGTGATGGTCACTATCCACGTGTGGTGCTGAGCACGGACGCTGACATCGATCAGCGCACCTGCTGGCGATGCTTCCGTGGCGTTGCGCAGCAGGTTGTCGAGCATGATGCGCAGTCCCGATGGCGTGCAGCGGGCCAACGCTTTCTCTGGTAGATCGCGGACCGCGATCTGCTGATCGGCGTGGCGTCGTGCCAGGGAGCCCAGCGCCTCCTGCAGCGCCAAGGCCAGATCGCCGACGCTGCCGTCTTCCGCCCCAGGGCGGGCGAGTTGATACACCAGATCTACCGCGCGATCGATCCGCTCCAGGCTTTGGTCGATGTGGACGGACAGCGGATTGCTGCGCAGCGCCGGTTGTTCGACGCGCAGTTCGTCCACCACCAGACGCAAGGTGTGCAGCGGATTGCGGACTTCGTGCGCTACCGAGGCCGCCATGCGACCGAGCATGATGAAACGCCGTTCCCGTTCAGCGGACTTATGCAGATCGGCGGCTTCACGCAGGGTGCGCATGCGTTCGGCCAGGAGCAGGCACAACACGCCCAATCCAGGACCGACCATGGTGAACTCAATGGTCTCGACCCACAGGTGCAGGTCATGGTACGATGGACCGAACCGTTCAATCACGGTGTCAAAAGAGAACAACAGGCAGCCGACAGACGCGCCGGCCAAACCGTACAGCCAAGAACGCAGCGGGATTTGCATGGCCAGAACGATGCCACGGGTGCCTGGCCAGCGCCAGCGGCGCTGTTCGTTACGCCGCTGGCCGGTCACACGATCACCGCTCGTGAAGACGACACGGCAAAGGCCCGACCCGGCAGGCGGATCTGGCACCACTGGCGTACCGGCAGGTGGTCCCGCAAACGTGCGGCCGCAGTGGCCATGGTCACCACTTCTCCGAGTCCCGCGTCGGCCAGACGCGCCAGCAAGATCTCCAGCAGTGGCAGGAATGGCCCCCCTTCCACCTCGGCATGCAGAGTCAGCACCCGCAGTGGACCAGGATGACGGCGCAATGCGTCGAGCAGGCGTGCGACCAATGCCGCCGGATCGCCGGAGCCATCGCCGATCAATTCTTCCAAGCACGGGCCAGTGCCTGGGAACTGCGGCAGGCGCCGGATGCCGTCCGGCGTGCGCAGCCGGCAGGGCAGACCGCCGCGCAGATCGCTGGCATAGGTGAACGGAAAGTCGTCCTGCAACGACAACGAACGGGGCGTGGTCATCCAGGCCGGTGCGCCGATGCCCTGCGGATCATGACCGGTCAGCCCGCGGTACGCGTCGACAGCGCGCTGCAGGTGCAGCCGGATGCGATGATCTTTAAAACTCGGCAGGTCGTCCTGCCAGGCGCGATGATCCCAGGCGTGGACGGCGGTTTCATGGCCATCGCTCTCGATGCGACGCACCAACTCGGGGAACGCGGTCGCGATCGGCCGGGCCGGCAACAGCGTGCCGGACAATATCGTGCGCCAGCCGTACAACGACGGTGCGTTGGTAGCGAACATTTTACGCACGAAGGCCGGTTTGCGCAGTTGCAGGATCGCCCGGCCCGAACGATCGGGGCCGAGCGAGAGAAAGAACGTCGCCGGCAGGTGATGACGACGCAGGCATTCGAGCAGCCGCGGCACACCTAGGCGCATGCCATCGTGCGTATCGACATCGATCTTGAGCGCGAGCAGTGGGCTCATGGCCGGTTGGAGATCAGCGCTTTGCGCCGAGCCTGGGCGATGATGTAGGGCGTCAGTCCCAGCGCCGTGAGTTCCGTCGTGGTCGAGGCGTTCGCGAACAACCATACGCGCTCGCGCCCCTGCCACGCTTCACGCAAGCGCTGATCCGTCCACAGCCTGGGATGGACGGTATTGTCGCCGTTCACCTGGTAGGGATTCATCAGCGGTTGCCCAGGACCCGGCAGCGGACTGGTCGGGTTGGCTTGAATGAAAAAGCCCAGGCCGGTCTCACGGGCTTCGCGCCACACGCCGACCGGCCGGCGCAGCGCCAGCAGCAGTTCGTATTCGTGGATGGTCGAATTGTGCAACAACACCAGCGGCTCGCTGGCGCTCGCTGCACCCGTTGATTCTTCAGGCGCTCGCCCTGCCTCCGCCGCATCCTCCGCCATCTTCATCAGCATCGTCGCTACCAGCGGCGTCGCATCGCGGTTGGGCGCCAGGCGATCGATCACCGGCAGCAGCAACGCCAACACACAGGTGGTGCCCAGCGCGAGTGAACCGAGCGCCAAGCGCACGCGTCCGCTCATCACCGCCACCACGCTCGCCAACACCGCCATACCGAGCGCTGCCAGCGCACCCAGCAGCCGTGGGGTGTACGACCAGTCGACCTCCCGCAGACCCGGCTCAGCGACAAAGGTCACCCCAGCGAGCACCAGCGGCGCGCCGGCTTCCAGCGATTCATGCACCGCCAGCACCACCATCGGCGCCAACACCACCACCAGCATGACCACCGCCGCCTGCGCGACGACCACCACCGTCACCCAGCGTGGCACGCTCTTCCACCTGCCGATGACGTCGGCGAGCAGCAGCATCACCGCCGGCATGGTCGGCATCAGGTAGCTGCCGAGCTTGGCGCTGCTGAGCGAGAGGAAGATCAGCGTGCCGAATACCACGCTGACCAGGAACAGCTGGGTGGTGTCGGTGGTGGTCGACACACCGCCAACCCGCCACCCGTCACGCCACTGACTCAGCGTGCGCAACGTCGCCAGGCAGCGGTAGGTCACCTGTGCCAACATCGGCAGGGCGAGGATGGTGAAGGGCGCCAGACAGCCGGCGAGAATCGGCCCGTAATAATGCCACGGTCCCGGATGGTTGTAGTTCCCATGCACAAAGGCGTCGAAATTGATGCGCAGGTAGAAGAACTCCACCAGTCGAGGATCACGCCACCACAGCGCCAGCGTCCACGGCAGATTTACTGCGACGATCACTGCCACGCCCCACCACGGCTTCATCGCCCACAAAGTTGTGCCCACGCCGAACACCCCGCCGCGCAGCAGCGCATACAGAGCGATCGCCGCCCCAGGCAGTGCCAACGCCACCGGTCCTTTGGCCAACCAACCGATGGCCACCGCGAGGTAGAATCCCAACAGCTGCACCAGCTGCGTACGCCCCTGATGGTCCCAACGCCACCAAAACAGCCAACCCACCGACAACGCGGCAGCCAACAGCGGATCGGTCAGCAGCACGCCGGCGAAAACCTGGGTGGTGCATGCGCCAAGCAGCAGGCCCGCGGCCGTCAGACCGACCCAACGATCCCGCCATTGGCGGCCGAAGAGATACGTTGCACCGACCATCACCAGCGTCGCCAGCAGGCTCGGCAGGTTGAGCAGCAGCGGATGCTCACCGAGCAGGCGGGCACCAGCGCCAAGCCAATAGACCAGCGGCGGTTTCTCGACGTAGGGCACATACGCCAGATGCGGCACCACCCAATCGCCCAGTTCGACCATCTCGCGCGCGGCCTCGTAGTACCGCGTCGCCGAGCCCAAGGGACCGTGTCCCGCCGTCAGCAGATAAATGACCAGCAGCGCCAGAGCGAGCAAGCTCAGGTCACGGCCGCTTTCGGTCAGGCGGACGCGCATATTTCCGGCGCCGCGCCGGCGCGCAGGTGGTAGTCGTAGACCGAGCGTTCACGCGAGAGGAACTCGTTGATGTAGTACGCCACGGTTGCGCGCAGCATCGCCGCGGTGTCGACCTTGGGCGTCCAGCCCAGCGCGGCGGTGGTGCCACTGATATCGGGTTTGCGCTTGGTCATGTCCTGGTAGCCAGCGCCGTAGTAGGACGTCGCCGTGACGTCTTCCAGACGGCAACGCGCCACCGCGGCAGCGACCTCGGGATAGCCACTGGCGATGTCCTTGAGCGTCTGCGCCAATTCCCGCACCGACAAGTTGTTGTCAGGACTGCCCAGATTGAAGATCCGGCCATCGGCGCAGCCATCACGATTGGCGATGATGCGCATCAGGGCATCGATGCCGTCACCGATAGCGGTGAAACAACGACGTTGCTGACCACCGTCGACCAGTTGGATGTTCTCGCCGCGCAGCAGGTGACCCAGGAACTGCGTCACCACGCGCGAGGAACCTTCCTTTTCCGTATGGATGCTGTCGAGCCCAGGGCCGACCCAGTTGAACGGCCGGAACAAGGTGAAGCGCAGCTTCTCGTGTTTGCCCATGGCAAAGATCACGCGGTCCAGCAGTTGCTTGGCACACGCATAGATCCAGCGTTCCTTGTGGATTGGACCATAGACCAGGTTCGAGGCCTCCGGATCAAAGCTCTCGTCCTCGCACATCCCGTAGACTTCCGAGGTCGAGGGAAACAACACGCGGGTGTCGTGCACGGCGCACTGGCGCACCACCGCGAGGTTCTCTTCGAAGTCGAGATGGAACACCCGCAAGGGATCCTGCACATACGTCGCCGGCGTGGCGATGGCCACCAGCGGCAGGCAGACATCACACTTCTTGATGTGGTAGCTGACCCATTCCTTGTTGATGGTCAGGTCACCCTCCAGGAAGTGGAAACGCGGATGGTTGACCGCCGTGCCCAGCTTGTCGCTGGCCATGTCCATGCCGTAGACCTCCCAGTCGGTGTCGCGCAGGATCGCCGAGGTGAGGTTCGAACCGATGAAACCGTTGACGCCCAGGATGAGGATCTTCATGCGTGGTTCTCCAACAGGTGATGAAAGCGTGCGCCGCTGGGCAACGTGGTGCACCACGCGTCCGCCCGTGCGGCGCTGACGATGCCAAGCACGCCGGCGCCACAGGCGACCTGGTTGCCGGGCAGGATGGTTCCGGGCGTCCCGTGCTGGCCGTCGTCGTGCACCACCCGGCTGCGGCTGATCACCAGCCGTGTGCCATCGAGCGTGGTGAATGCGCCTGGCCACGGCGGCGCCACCGCGCGCACCAGGTTGTGGATGACGCGTGCTGGCTGACGCCAATCGATCCGACCGTCATCCGGCCGACGACGACCGAACACGGATCCCTGTGCGAGGTGCTGGGGCTGCTCGACCGCCGTACCACTGAGCAGCCGGGCGAGGGCGTCATCCCACAGCGCTGGTGCCGCGCGCAGGAGCTGCCAGGTCAAGCCGTAGGCATCCTGGTCGGGATCGATGGCGACCGCGGTCTGAGCGATGATGCCACCAGCATCCGCCCGGCGCACCATGCGGTGCAGCGTCAGTCCGCCGCGCCGCTCGCCGTGCACCAGCTGCCAATTGATGGGGGCGCGTCCACGGTAGGCGGGCAACAAGGACGGATGTAGATTCCACGCGCCCAGGCGCGGCAGGTCGAGCAGGTGCTCACCCATCAGGTCGCGATAAAATGCACTGATGATCAGATCCGGCGCCAAGGCGACCATGCGCCAGGTCGTCTCGCTGGCGAGAACAAGCGCGACATCGAGCGCCACCGGCACGCCGTCGGCCAGGGCTTGGCGTTCCAGCGACTGCCACCAGCAATTCTCCTCCGCCCGATCGCGGTAAGTCACCACTAATACGATTGCCACACCGGCACGCCGCAGCGCGTCGTAGGCCGTGCAACCGAACTGGCCGTAACCGCACAACACGGCACGTACGGTACCGGGCTTCATGGGCTTCCCACCGGGGTGGGGACCGTCGCCCGTTCGACCTTCTGCACGATGAACGGTTCACGCAGGCGCACCTGCTGGAAGATGCGGCCGATGTACTCGCCGAGCAGACCGAAGGCGAGGAACTGAAAACCGGTGAAAATCATCAGGATGCCCAGCACCGTCAGCGTGCCGTCATTGGCCCACGCCGGTCCGTGGGCCAAGCGCAAGCCGAGTAGCAGCGTGCCGAACAACACCCCGCACACCGCCAACATGACCCCAACCACGAACAGCAAGCGCAGGGGATAGACCGAAAACGACGTCACCAGGTCGAGCTGCAGCGACAGCAGTTTGAGCAGTGAATAGTTCGAGGTTCCTGCTGCCCGTTCTGCGTGCGCGACGCCGATGGAGATCGGATCACGCGCAAACAGGCTGGCGAGCGCCGGGATGAAGGTTTTGTACTCGCGGCAGTTGACCACTGCCTGCGCAACCTCGCGGCTGTAGCCGCGTAGCATGCAGCCGAAATCCTCCAGCTTGATGCCGCTGATGCGCCGGACCAGGCGGTTGGTCAGCGCCGAGGCGGACTTGCGGAACCACGTATCCTGACGGTCGATGCGCCAGGTGTTGATCAGATCGTGGCCGGCGGTGAAACAGCCGACCAACTTGGGAATTTCTTCCGGCGGATTCTGCAGATCGGCATCGAGCGTGATGATCCACGCGCCGCGCGCATGGGCGAAACCGGCCGTTACCGCCGCATGTTGGCCGAAGTTGCGGGCGAAGCGCACCAGCACCAGTTCCGGCGCCTTGGCCTGAGCGATACGCACCAGCTTGGCAGTGTGGTCGCGCGAACCGTCATCGACGCACACCACCTCCCAGGTCAACGGCAGCGCGCGGCAGACCGCCAACAGGCGCTCGAACAGGGCGCCGATGTTGGCTTCCTCGTTGTACATTGGAATGACGATGGAGAGCTGGATGCTCGCCGAGGTGCCGTCCTGCGGCGGCGATGGGGCCGGGTCATTCATCGCCGCAACTCCGTCGCCACGCTGGTCAGGGCCGCCACCACGCGATCGACATCGCCATCGCTCATGCCTGGGAAAAGCGGCAGCGACAACAAGCGCTCGCCCACCTGTTCACTGACCGTCAACGGCAACGGCGTGCACTGCGGTTGGGCGAGGTAGTACTGCTGGCGATGGACCGGCGGAAAGTGCAACGCGGTGCCGATGCCCAGCTGCTCCAAGCGTTCGATCACCGTGGCCCGGTCGCCGGGGAAACGCACAAGATCGAGCAGCACCACGAAGATGTGCCACGCATGCACGCTGCTCGGGTCGAGCGGCGTGGCCAACGGCACGGCCAGTTCCCCAGCCGGACCACGTGACAGCAACTCCAGGTAGCGACCGGCGAGGCGCGCGCGTTCGCCGTTGAACCACGCCAAACGCTGCAACTGGTGGACGCCGATCACCGCCTGCAGATCCGTGAGGTTGTATTTACGCCCAGGCGCCTCGACCTGGTAACGATCACGTCCGCTGCGGGCGTGGTTCTTCCACGCATCCTTGCGGATGCCGTGGAAACGACCAAGGCGCAGACGATCGGCCAGCGCGGCGTCGTGGCAGGTGACCATGCCGCCTTCGCCGGTGGTGATGTTCTTGCTCGGATGAAAGCTGAACACCGCGCAATCGTGTGGTCCGCGACCGTGGCTGCCGATCGGCGCGCCGCGATAGCGTGCGCCGGTAGCATGCGCGGCATCCTCGATCACTGCCAGATGATGGGCCCGGGCGAGGGCGAAGACCTCATCGACATCGCAGGGCGCACCGGTGAAGTGCACTGGCATCAGCGCCCGCGTCCGTGGCGTGATCAGCCGGGCGGCGTGGGCAACATCGATGTTGAGCGTCCGCGCGTCGACCTCACAGAACACCGCGGTGCCGCCGTTCAACTCGATCATGTTCGGGCCGCTGACCCAGTTGATGCTAGGAACAATGACCTCGTCACCTGGGCGCAGATCGAGCGCCGCCATCGCCAGATCCAACCCGGCGGTGCCGGACGACAACGCCACTGCGTACGACGCGCCGGTCAAATCGCAGAAGGCCCGTTCAAAGGCTAAGACGTGAGCGCCACTGGTCAGCCAGCCGCTGCGCAGGACCTCGCCCACCGAACTGATGGTGCCTTCATCCAGGCACGGCCGCGAGAACGGCAGGTGCACGGGTTTTTCCGCCGGCTTATCCATGGGCAACCACCGGCCGGGTGATCAGCACCACGCCGATCATGATCGTCACCACCCCGATGATGCGGGTGTGGCTGATGGGTTCGTGGAACAGCCACACGCCAGCGACCAACGTCAGGATGTAGCCGACACTCATCAGCGGATACGCCACCGAGAGATCGATACGCGAGAGCACCACTACCCAATTGATGACACTGACCGCGTAGAGCACCAAGCCGACCAGGAAGTACGGATTGGTCGCCAAGCCCCAGGGATCAGCCAGCGGATTGGCCACCACACCATTTGCCACAGCGGTGCTCGGCGTGCTGGCCAACTTCAGCGCCACCTGTGCGGCTACATTCAAAAACATGCCGAAGCAGACGAGGAGGTAGGTCATGGAAGGGGCGACGCTAGAACCCCGGCCCAAACCCCCAGGCGTACTTTCGTACTGCCTGTGCAAGGCGCAGCGGGTGGACCGCAGGTTCATGTCATCGAGCGAGGACAGGACCAAGGTACTTGCCACGCCCTCGCTGCGGCGATGCATAGTTTCTGCATGCGCATCGCACTCCTATCTCCAGCACTGGTCATGGTCGCGACCTTGACTGCGCATGCCGCCGATGCCGACCCACTGCCACCAGCAACGCTGCAGGAAGACGCGGCGGAGCTTGGTCTTGGCCAGGTGTGGTTCGGCAAACGCGTGGTGGTCGATACCTGGGGGATCGTGTCCTCGCCCGTCGACTGGAGTGGCCGAGAATGGGCGATCGCTGGCGGGGCAGTGGCGGCCACGGTTGCCACCGGTCTGTTCGTCGACCGCCGATTTCAGAGTGAAAGCCAGGAATCCCGCAGCTCTGAAAAGGACCGCTGGTCTGGCGCCTGGGGCGAACTGGGGACGATCTACTCGCTGGTCGCACTCGGCGGCGCAGGCATGTATGGCTGGATCGCCGATGATGATCGCGGCGTCAACGTCATGATCGACGGACTGGAAGCGACGGTGATCTCATCCGTCATTCTCGCGCCGATCTTGAAATTCACCGTCGGACGGGCTCGACCGACGGATACCGCACAGGACTCGGACGTCTTCGGCCCGTTCGGTGGCGACCTGTCCTTCCCCTCCGGCCACACCACCCAGGCCTTCACCGTCGCTTCGGTGCTGGCGTTCAGCTTTGACGATCAACCGCTGATCGGTGGCATTGCCTTCGCCCTCGCAACTGGCGTCGGCTTGAGCCGCATCAATAGCGATGCCCACTATGCGTCCGATGTGGTAGCCGGTGCGATCCTCGGCACCTGGGTCGGTTACGAAGTTGTGCACTACAATCGCCGCCGCCGTGGTGAAGAGGCCGAACGTTCACGCGGCATCACCGACCCGAAAGTCGATCTGATCCTGACGGCTGATCGTCAGGGTATCTCGCTGACCTGGCATTGGTGAACCGAGTGCCGGAGAACGCCGCCGATCGCTCAACGTTTGGCGCCGACCACCTGCCACTCGTCGGAGCTGATGCGCCATTCGATCACGGTCTGGACGTTCGTCAGGGTGGCTCCCCGTTCCGGTGACGTCAGCAGCATGCGCGCGGGATCCGCCGCCAGCCACGCGCTGGCCTCTTCAGCAGTCGCGTGGAATACCAGGCGCCGGCCATCCAGGTGGCAGAGCCACGCGGGACGTTTGGTCCCTTCACGGCCGGGCACGAAGAACCCGACGCTGCCGCCCGCCGGCACCCGCTCCACCAGCCAGGAGGCCGCCGGGCGGTACGTGCGCATCACGTCGATCGCCGGCATCACCAGAAACAGCGACAGCACAAAACCCAGCGTGGTCGTCGCAACTAGGCCCCACCAGGGGCGCAGCGGTGAGCTGGTAGAGAACGCCGCGCGCAGAGTCCACACACCGGCAACCACCAACCACACGCCGATGACCAGCGCGGCCGGACGCAGCATAGCCCACGCCTCCGGGGTCAGGCGACCAGGCACCGACAATTGTCCCCAAACGAGGCCAGCGGCGACCAGGGCGACACCGAGAATGGCGAGCAATCCCGCGAGGCCGCGGGTCGTCCACTGCTGCCAGCGTACTTCCCAGGTCGCTCCACCGCGCGTCAACCAGTCGGACACCAACATCGCGAGCGCAGGGAACACCGGCAGCAGGTAGACGTTGCGCTTGGTCGACGCGAAGGTGAAAAAGATCAGCGGCGCGAGTAGCCACACCGCCAACAGACGCCACGAACGGTCATCGCGCCGGGTACGGAAACCCTGCCACAACACCGGCAGGATGACGACCGTCCACAACCCCAGATCCGGCGGCAGGCGCGTCAGGTAGTAGAAGAACCCTTTGCCGCCATGGCCGCGTTTGGATTCGCCGAAGCGGTCGAGATTCTGCAGGAACAATTCGCGCAGGACGAAATCCGTGCCCAAGCGTTCACACAACACCAGGTACCATGGAAGAGCGACGGCCAACGACACCAAGGCCAACGGCGCCAGCCACAGGACGCGTAGCCACTCGCGATTCCACAGATGCCAGCAGGTCAGGATGAGCCCAGGCAGCAGCACACCGAGCGGCCCCTTGCCCAGGATCGCCACGCCGAAGCAGGCGAAGGCGGCCACCCGCAACCACCAGGCACGTGCGCCGACCAGTGACTCGGCACGATGGTAAGCGACCAGACCAAGGGTGATGGCGGCGGCATAGCCCAGATCGACCTGCAAATTGGTGGCGTGGAACCACAACGTCGGCGTGGCCAGCAGAATGCCGCCGGCCAGCAAGCCACGCTGCGCCTGCCCCAGACCACGCGACATCCACACCGTGGCGGCGATCAGCAACGCCGCGAACAATGCCATCGGCAGACGCGTGCCCCACGGCGTGACCTCGCCGGTGGCAGCACTGACGACGCGTCCACCCCAGTACGCCAAGGGCGGATAATCCAGCCACGGTTGGCCATTGTGGGTCGGCACCACCCAGTCGCCGCGCACCTGCATCTCGATCACCGGCAGCGCCACATCCGGTTCGTCAGGATACCACCAGTCGCGCAGGCCACCGGCCGGCACGAACAACAGCAGGACGACCGCGATGACCGCCAACAGCTGGAGGCGGTTACTCAGGACGGGCATGGCCACGCCAGGTCAGATCCAGATTGAGGAAGTAGTTCCACACCGTCGCCACCACGATGCCGACCGCCATGGTCAGCCCCAGACCAATGGTGTGATGAACATGCAGGTACCAGGTGACCGCTTGGTTGATCAACGC
>JANPLC010000112.1:0-1788 GCA_031426335.1 Planctomycetota bacterium | reverse complement strand
GCCCGGCGCTAGAACGCTTGGGCATGCGCTTGGCGGATAATTTACCTAAGTGATGCCCGAGGACCGATGTCCGATGCCCGATGTCCGTTGTCCGCTGTCCGATGACATGACATCGGACATCGGACGGGCCTTCGACATCGGGCATACATCCACCCACATCTGGGTGGACAGCCACCCACGATCTGCACGCTGCTGCCCATGCCGACGGATTCCCCTGATTTCGCCGCCGATCTGCGTGATGTCGCCACCCTGGCCACACGTCCGGAGCGACTTGATCTGACGCTCGCCGCTGCGCTCGATGCCTTGGCCGAAGTGGTGCCGTACGATCTTGCGGTAGTGCTTGAGTTGGTGGGTCAACGCCTGCTGGTGCGTAGTGCGCGCGGACCGTTGGCGAATGCGAAGGTCCAGGGACACGAACTCGATCTCACCCGTGCGCCGGAATTGCGGGCGGCCATCCTCAGCGGCAAGCCGCGGGCGTTCACCGAAGTCGAACACGATCGCGACCACGGTGGCGAGGGTGATCCCTACCACGGCGTGGTCGATCTGCCGCACGGCCATTCGTGCTTGGTGGTGCCGCTCGCCATCGGCGGGAAGTCGCTCGGGGCGATGACCTTCGATCGCAGCGTCTGTGGTCGTTACGATGACAAGACCATCGCGCTGGTGACGGTGTACGGACAACTGGTGTCGTTGGCGATGGCGGTGGCGTCGGCCAATCGTGAACTCGCCAAACGCAACGATGCGTTGGCGGAACAGAACCGTGCGTTGAGCGAAGATCTTCCGGTCGGCAGCGGAGATTTTTCTCAGAGCGCATCGCCGGCCATGGCCAACGCGGTTGCGCTGGCGAAGCAAGTGGCACCGACCGGTGCGGCGGTGCTGATCACGGGCGAGACCGGCACCGGCAAAGAGGTCGCCGCTCGCGCCATCCACGGCTGGAGCCGCCGTGCGGCGAAACCATTCCTCAAGCTCAACTGCTCCGCGCTTCCTGAACATCTGGTCGAAAGTGAACTGTTCGGCCACGTCAAAGGCGCGTTCAGCGGGGCGGAACGTGATCGCCCAGGGCGATTCCTGGCGGCGGATGGCGGCACGTTGCTGCTCGATGAGATCGGTGATCTGCCATTGTCGGCGCAGGCCAAATTGTTGCGCGTGCTGCAAGAGGGGGCGTTCGAAGCGGTCGGTTCCGACAAAACCGTGCAGGTCGATGTGCGCATGATCGCCGCCACGCACGTCGATTTGCCGCGTGCCGTGAGCGAAGGTCGTTTCCGTGCCGATCTCTACCACCGCCTCGCGGTGTTCCCCATTCACCTGCCGCCGCTGCGCGAACGCGTCGAGGACATCCCGCAACTCGCGCAGGTGCTGCTCGCGCGCATCGCCGCACGCCATCGTGGTGGACCGTGGAGTCTGAGTGCGGCGGCGGTGCGTAGTCTGGTCATCTACACGTGGCCAGGCAACGTGCGTGAACTGGAACACGCGCTCGAACGCTCGGCGATCCTCGCGCCGGATGGCCGCATCGAACCGCATCATTTGGCATTCCCAGGATCGATGGCGATGATGCCGACGGCGACTGCGTCACCGACATTGACGACCGCGGCTGCGCCGCTCGCGGCAGTCGAACGTCAGGCCATCCTCGCCGCGCTCGCCGCCAGCGGCGGTAAAGTCTACGGTGCCAAGGGCGCCGCGACGCGCCTGGGACTCAAACCCAGCACGCTGCAACACCGCATGCGCAAACATGGCATCGACAAACCCTGAACACGACGTGTGTTTTCCCTGGGGGCGTGGGCGGCTCGCCCG
>JANPLC010000111.1:0-78291 GCA_031426335.1 Planctomycetota bacterium | reverse complement strand
CGGGCGAGCCGCCCACGCCCCCAGGGAAACCGCCCGCGCGTTCCCGTTCTCTTTTTTCGCCTCGCAAGCATGACCTCCCTCAACCGCCGCGTCATCCTCGCTGTGGTCGGCGTCACCTCGCTGGTGGTGCTGGTGGCGTCGTTGGCGTTGTGGTTCGTCATGCAGTCGGTGCTGATGCGCGGCGTTGACCGTGAACTGGCCAGTCGGATCGAACGGATGAAGAACTTCGAGCCCTTGGGGTCGCCGGAGTTCTGGCGCACGGCGATGAATGATAGTCGGCGGCGGTGGTTCATCGAACGCAGTACGGCAGGTGATTGGCGTACCTTGATCCAGGTGATCGATGTCCGCGATGGCGCGGAATTGCATCGTTCGACTACGCTGACCGTCGGTCTGGACTTGGCGCCGCTGAGCATCACCCCGGTGGCGATCGAGGCGCCGATCTCGTATCACCTCGATGATGGATCGACCGTACGGCTGCTGGCCTTTCGCATGCAGCACCAACTGCGCAGCGGCGGTGATTCGCGGCGCGATGGACGTGACGGGCGCGACAGTCGCGATGGACGTGAAGGCTTGCGGCCGCCGGAGGGTCCACGACCAGCAGGTTCACCCACCAGTGCGCCACCCCCCGGAACTTCCCCCACCGCAGCGACGCCTGCCGAAAGCACCGCCGGGGCCAGACCTCCGCCCACGTCGGTGGCAACCGCCATCACCGTCATCCCCTCCAACTCGGCACATCCGCCAGAGGCACCGCATCAGGGCGTAATGATCTACCTCGCGCTCGGGCTGGAGCAGGTCGATGGCGAGTTGTCGCGTATGGCGATGGTGCTCGGCGTGTTGTGGGCGGCTGCGACGCTGTTGGCGTTCGGTACGATCCTGCTGCTGCGTCCGGCGGTGCTCAAACCGACGCGTGATCTGGCGGCTGCCATCGCCCGCCTAGGTCCCGACGATTTGGCCGCGCGCGTGCCGGTGCAGCAAGCGCCACAAGAGATGCGTGTCGTGGTCGATTGTCTCAACGGTCTGTTCGATCGCTTGGAGCAGGCGTTCAAACGCGAGCAGGCGACCATCGCCAACATCGCGCACGAACTGCGCACGCCGGTGGCAGAGCTGCGCACCGCACTGGAATTCCGGCAGATGACGGCAACGGGCGAGGATCGCTCCGAGCTCGACGCGCTGCTCGCGACGGTCATGCGTATGCAAACGCAGGTGACGAACCTGCTGCTCCTTGCGCGCTTGGAGGCGGGCAAGGAGCCACTGCAACGCAGCGATGCGGATCTCGGTGAACTGGTCGGCGAAGCGGCGGAACGCTGGGAGGAACGTGCGCGAGCACGCGGACTCGACTTCAACCTGGGAACGTTTGTCCAGGCGCCGGTCACCACCTCAGCAGATCACCTGGGGCTGGTGCTCGACAATCTGTTCAGTAACGCCGTCGCCCATGCCACCACCGATGGCATCATCAGCGTCGCGGTGGCCGCTACCGATGCGGACGTGACAGTCACCATCGCCAATCCGTTCACCGGCACGCTCGACATGGAACAGCTCAGCCACGCCTACTACCGCGGTGACGATGCCCGCCATGGCGGCGACCACAGCGGCCTGGGACTAGCGCTCTGCCAACGGCTCTGCCGTCTGCTCGACGCGCGCTTGGAGTTGACCCATGCCGATGGGCAGTTCCGCGCCAGCGTGGTGCTGAGGCGGCGCGTCTGATTGCCCGGTCTTGCTGAAAGCCAATCCGCACCAGCATGCCCGCCCATGATCCTGGAGAAGATCGTCGCCCACAAACGCACCGAGCTGCCGGCCTTGCCGCCGGTCGATCGTTCGGTGTTGCGCGATCTGCCGGCCTGTCGTGGATTCCGCGCGGCGCTCAAACGTCCGACGAACGACACCGTCCACGTCATCGCCGAGTGCAAGAAAGGCAGCCCGTCGAAAGGCGTGTTCGTCAAGGACTACGATCCGGTCCTGGTGGCCTACAACTACCTGCTCGGTGGCGCGCACTGCTGCTCAGTACTGACGGATGAGAAGTTCTTCTACGGCCACCTCGACCACTTGAAGCGCGTGCACGCCGCGGTCGCCATCCCGACCATCCGCAAGGATTTCATCATCGATGAACGCCAGATCGCCGAAGCGCGTCTGGCCGGCGCCGATGCGATCCTGCTGATCGTCGCCTGTCTGGAGGACGGCCGTCTGCGCGATCTGCAAGGTTTCGCCAAAGAGATCGGCCTCGACGTGCTGGTTGAAGTCCACGACGCCGATGAAGCCATGCGCGCGCTGAAAATCGGCACCGATCTGGTTGGGGTGAACAACCGCAACCTGAAGGATTTCTCGGTCAGCCTGCAAAACACCTACGACCTGTTGCCCGCGTTGATCGACGGGCGCCGCGTGGTGGTGAGCGAAAGCGGCATCCACACCCGCGACGACTGCCGCGCCCTCGAAGCGGCCGGCGTCGATGCCGTCTTGGTCGGCGAAGCCCTGATGACCGCCCCCGACCCCGCCGCCGCCCTGCGCAAACTGCGCGGCAAGCTGTTGGCCTGAGCGCTCTTGAAATCCGGACTTTGCTCACAAGATCCGCCCCTCCAACGTTGAGCCCGCTTAGCTCAGTTGGCTAGAGCACCACCTTGACATGGTGGGGGTCAGAGGTTCGAGTCCTCTAGCGGGTACCAAACATAACCCTCGGCGAAAGCCGGGGGTTATGGCTTTTCTTGGGAGTCCAATCGCGCCATGCAGAGCATCATCCTGATCCGTCACGGCTACCCCACGTCGTGGGATGAGAAACAGAAAGCCCGCGGCACGCCGCCGCATCAGCGGCTCGATCCAGGCCTGGCCGAGATCGGGCGCACGCAGGCCGAGCTCAGTGCGGCGCACATTGCCGCGGCTGGCGGAGCCGATGTGGTGCTGTCGTCGCCGTTCCGGCGTTGCCTGGAAACCGCTGATGTGATCGCGGCTGCCTGCAAGGCAGAGGTCACCCCGGATTGGCGCATCGGCGAGGTACTGCTGTCTCAAGTCCTCGGCAGTCCTTTCAGTCCGACCAGCGCGATGGATCCTGAGTGGTCGACGCGTCGCGAGGGTGCGGGCAAGCCATCACATCCCGAATCCGATCGCACGCTGCAGGAACGCGTGGCCAAGGTGGTCATCGAACTCAAGGCCCGCAAGCCGCTCGCGCAGCGCATCGTGATCGTGTCGCACGACATCATTCTGAAGGATCTGCTCAAGGTCATGAGCGGGCGCGCAGTAACGCTCGACTGGCATCCCTGCGCGATCACCACGTTGACGCGGGCGAAGCCGGCAGATCGCGTGTGGAAAATCAGCGGCATGGCGGGCGGCTATCAGCATCTCGGCGCGGATGATCGCACGGAACCCGTTGAGCAGGTGGTGGTCAAATACCATCCGCTCGACAGTCGTTCATGAACACTCGCGATGAGGTCAGCGGCTCAAATTTGAAATTATAAATTAGGGAAAGAGCAAATTGACGATTGAATGGGAGCTTACCCCCCAAAGGACCATACCATGGCCTCGATCGCTGCACTCACCACCAAACTCTCGAACACCAAGGCCAAGATCGCCGCGCTGAAGGATCAGGCCGCCGCCATCAAAGCGACGCTCGTCGCTGCCAAAGATGCCGCCAAAGCCAAGAAGGCTGCCGCCAAAGCCAAGAAGAAGTAAGTCGTCATCGCGGCGGTAAACGCCGTTGATGGTGCTGGTTTCTGCGAATCCCAGGGTGGCAACATCCTGGGATTCGTGTTGTTGGGCAGCCTTGCGGGTCAACGCGCAAACACGCGCGCGATCTCGGCGAGTAAGGAACTGCCCGCCGCGGCATCCTGGTCGAGCGACCAGATCATCACTCCGCCAAGACCTTCGCTGGTGACCAGGGCGGCCTTGGCGCGAATGGCTGGGAAGCCGTTGTAGTACAAGGTGCCGATGGCGTCGTGCTGCTCGGCACCCGGATGACGTGCGACGATGTCTTTGAACGCCAACGCGGTGACCGTGCGATCGGCATTGAACCTAGATCCGGCGATCGAAACAGGGATTTTTCAACACGAAGGCACGAAGACACGAAGAACAGCAGGTATCCAGTAAATTTCGAGCGTCACCTGCGAGGCACCAAACTGGTGAACCCCTGTTTGTCTGCATCCCTTTGTGTCTTCGTGCCTTCGTGTTGAAAAATCGGTTCGTCTGCCGGATATAGGTTGAGGGAGTAGCCATAAAACGGCACGCCGAGCACCAAGCTGCCGGCCGCCGGCGGCGGAAGTTTGTCCGCGGCGACAACCGCGCCGCTGGCATCGACCACCGTCGGCAAGGGACCGAAGTGAGTGCGGGATCGCCTCGCCCTGCGATTTTCAGACGAAAACGAGGCCACTGGTTGGCTGCCTCAAGCTTATTCCAACGTACCGTGGCGGCGCGCAGCGCAGTGGTTAGTTTGCTGTGATCTTGGTCGCCACACGGAATCGCGTGGCCAGATCATCGTGTGTTCTCAGCAACTATCACTCGCACCACTTTCACAAAGTGGCGCCTTCTCTAGGAGATCCTTCATGCGCCTCGTCCATCTCTGCTGCGTCCTCGCACTCGGCCTGACGTTCACCCCGACCGTGTCCGCCGCTGAAGGTGAAGGCAAAGGTCACGAACCCAAGAAAGAAGCCCACGACGCGATGAAGGCCGGCACGCGCGGCACCAGCGCTGGCACCATCACGTCGATCGAAAAGGGCAAGCTGGTCCTCCACACCAGCGAGGGCGACCTGCTGTTCATGGCGCACTGGCGCGGCGGCATGCCCAAGGACGGCGGTGGCTTGGACAAGGAGATGGTCGAACGCATGGGCGCTTTCAAGGTTGGCGACCACGTGAAGATCGACTGGGTGTGGGAAGAACGCCGGCGCATCGAAAAGATCGAAGCGCACAAGGCCAAGTAAGCGGCCAGTAATCCGCGAGAAGAGAGACGGTGCGTGACCGTGGAGCCTGCCTCCACGGTCACGCTGTCATCGCCTTACCAGTTGAGCTGCAAACCATCCTGGGCCACGCCGACGTTGTCCGGCAGGGTTCCTGGGTTGGCGTCGAGCCAATTCTGCATGCCATGACCGATGTGGATGAGCAGTCCGCGCCGTGCGTTGCTGGCGGCGATGGCCGCCAGACTTGCGCTCAGGTCGCCATGGCCCTTAAGCGGCGCGCGCGTTGTCCCTGGGGCAAAGGTGGTGTCGATGCACACCACGTCGCAGGGATGTTCTGCCAGCCACTGCAATGACCGCGCCGGTACACCGTAGGTGTCGGTCAACCACGCGATGCGATGTCCGTCAGACTCCACCACCCAGCCGAGCACCGGCACCGGATGGTTGAGCGGCAGCGCGGTGCAGGTGATGCCGCCGAATTCGACGCGGGCGAACGGCGCGACCACCGACACCCGTTCGGGACGGGGAAACAACTCGACCCCAGGCACGCCGACCGTCCCGGGCGCGATGCCATCGTCCGGGCCCCATCCTGGGGCGGTGAACTCGTGCCGCCAACCGGCATGGTCGCTGTGGTAATGGGTCAGCAGCAGTCCGTCGCAGGATTGCGCCCCGCGTCCGGTGTCGATGGCCAGTCGCAATCCACCGGCTTCGACCAGCGCACAGGTGTTCGCCCGGGCTGGCCCACTGCCCGCCCGGGCGCGGGCGCACGCACACGCCGGGTCCTGGCAATCAGCGCGCGGCGTCATCGGGGCATCACCAGAACCTAGGATGGTCAAACGCATGTGTCCGTCATTCGCCTAGATCTTCAGAATGGAACAAGAACGGATGGGGGGCGCGTGAGTGTCGACTGTCGGACCCGCGACCGTTTATCACCAACAGCGGCGTCGAGCGAGAAGGCAGGGCAATCAGCTGCCGCTGACGGTCTTGGTGCCGGACGACACGGACGAACCCAGCAGCAGCCGGCTCATGCGTGCGCGCTGCGGCCCACTCACCAGATCGCGCAGCGTGTAACGATCCAGGCTGGCGTAGAAGGCGCTCATTGCTTCGGCGAGCAGCCCTTTCAGGCGGCAACTGCCGTTGAGCGGACAGGTGTTGGTCGCGGCATCGAAACACTCGACCAGGACGGTCTGTTGTTCCGTTTCGCGCACCAGTTTGCCGATGCGGATGTCTTCCGCCGGGCGTGCTAAGCGGATGCCGCCGCCACGGCCACGCTGGGTGTCGAGGTAGCCGAGCTTGCCGAGCTGGTGCACGACTTTGGCCAGGTGGTTGCGCGAAATGCCGTACGCCGTGGTCACCGCATCAAGTTGGAAGCGGTCGTCCGCGAGCGCGGCGTACATCAGCGTGCGCAGCGAATAATCACTGAAGAGGCTGAGCTTCATCGCGCCGTCGTCCTTGGGCAAGGCGGCCAAGGCGGGCGAAAGCCGGCCAAGACCACGTGGACGGAGTCTACGCCGTCCCTGGCGAGATTGAATCCACGACGACGAAAGCGAGAAGCCAATTTCCCCTTGCCTTGAACATGCATTGCAAATACATGTTCAAGCGCCGACCACCGCCGGCGCGCACAGCTCTTCTTCACCACCCCTGCGAAAGACCCCGATGAAACGCCTCCTCACCCTGTTCACCACCCTCTGCTTCGCGCTCGCCCTGTTCAGCTCCGCTGGCTGGGCCGAAGACGCTGGCAAACCCGCCGCCACCGAGGTCAACACCGTGTGCCCGATCAGCGGCAAACCGGTCGACCCCAAGATTACCGTGGTCTACGAAGGCAAGACCTACGCCTTCGCTGACGACGCCAGCCGCACCACGTTCAATACGGCGCGTGAAAACAGCCTCTACCAGAAGCTCGGTGGCCAGGCTGCGCTGAGCGCCGTGGTCGACGCGTTCTACGTGAAGGTCCTGGCCGACGTGCGCATCAAGCACCACTTCGCCGACATCAGTATGGATAAACAGGCCAGGCGTCAGAAGGCATTCTTGTCGGCCGCCTTCGGCGGTCCGGTCGCCTGGGCCGGCAAAGACATGCGCAAGGCGCATGTCGACCTCAAGCTCACCGAAGCTGACTTCAACGCGGTGGCGGAGAATCTGGTGTCGACGCTCAAGGATTTCAAAGTGAAGCAGGAATTGATCGACCAGGTCGTCGCGATCGCCTTGAGCGTCAAGAATGACGTGCTCAACAAGCCCAAAGACGCGAAGTGATTTGAATGGGCTGCGCCCACTGGGTGCCGCCAGATGGAGCCGTCGTCAATGGGCATCATCCGATCGCCAGCGGCTCGTGGCTGCTGGCGATCGCGTTGGTTGTCACCGTGCAGCCTGGCGACAACGATATGACGCCAAGGCGAGGCCAATAATCAACCCCATCGGCGCCAGGCTCAACGCCCACAGCCACAGATCACGTCCCAGTACGGCGCCATCAGGACAGAACGCCATCAGCGGCATCAGCGGCGTCAGCCACAGTTGAACGACGAACGCGCCCAATTCAAAACGCTGCGCGAAGCCGCAGAAATACAGCACATTCCATACGCCAAACACCACGGCCGGACTTTCAGCCAGCAACAGCGCCAGGCTTCGTTGCCACCACGATAACGCTCCGGCAAAGCGCGGATGACGCAGATCAACGATCAACAGCACGAGCCAACCGACGGCTAGCGGCAGCGACAACGATGGCCACGGTGACAACCACCAGACCAAGGTTCCGGCGATCAATTGCACGGTGGCCAGATGGCCGGCAACGGCCAAGACGTGGAGCGCGCGTTGCATCAGCGCTCGATGACCACGTCACCAGTACCCGCCGCAAGCGCGTCGGGAGTGATCCAGAAGCGGCCATCGCTGATGTCGAACCCCTGGCTGCGGTATGCGCCCTCAACACAGCGACTGCAATTCCACTGCCACGGATCACGCGGATGCGACATCAGATTGAAGACCTGGCCGACATACCGAGCGGCGGTACCGGCAGCAGCAGCCCGTGTAGACGCAGGTAGGCGTGGGCGCAGTATCCGCAGGTGGTCGTACGTGGCGAGCGTGTCAACGTGATCGCTGCGAATCCCGCTGAGCAGGTCCTGACCCAGCACCGCCTCATTGCCAAGATAGATGGTCGCATGCGACCAGTTGCCGTACACCGCGCGCGTGTTCCCGCAGACAATGACGTCTCCCGCTTCGAGCAGCCCGACCGGGAGCAGTGGGTTCTGCTCATTCTGCGGCGACCCCGCGGCGTAGCCCTTGAACAACCCATAATGGATGAAGTGCCGTACGAACGCGCCGCCGGTACGTGGAGCCGGCGTGTCTGGTCCGTCATAGGTCCACGCCCATATCAGCGCCGTGAGCATCACGACGGGCACGATCCCAGCGGACCACGGGACGAGCGGATGCAGGGAGGTGCGGTTAGGATCGGGCACTGGCGGCATCGTAATGGCTCGGATCCGAGCGGATGGGCGCGGTGAGTCGAGAGGGCAGTGGAGGAGGTGTGGGGCGACAGTGGAGGAGGTGTGTGCCGACAGTGCAGGAGGAGGTGGTGGTCGTACGGGCAGTCGTCGTACGTGAATCTCTGAGAGCGCCCCATCGTAACGAAGTGCCTGCGAAAAAGTCCCCAACGGGGACGACGCCCCGCCAGCCCGGCACGTGAGTGCCGGGAATCGGGCGTGATAGAACGACAAAGTCACGACGTGACGACGCCCGGGTCGGCGGCGTTTCAACGCCGACGTTTGGACGTTCGGACACGGGACATTTTGGCGTTTGGACACGGGGACTGACGTCCCCTGCACCGGGCGTCGTCACTACGTGACTTGATGTGGGATTCGGACGCCTGTCCCGGCACTCCCGTGCCGGGCTGGCGGGGCGTCGCCGCCGTTGGCGGCTCTTGAACGAGCGATCAATCACCGTTCGCGGATTTGTGTGTGTCCTTTGGCCGATGGCAATTTGCGTGTGTCCATTATTGGTCCAGCGCCTTAGCCCCTACCAACGGATCTTATACGAACTTTGCAGCAGTGACCCGTCACCGCACCGGATGTCGACAATCATCGTAATCCCCTTTGGGTAGTCATAGCCGCATTTCGCGAGCGCATTGCGAATCCGGTCTTTCTCAGCGGCCATACAAGTGAATATCACTTCTGCATCAGTGGCCGTCGTGGCCACCCACCATCTTAGAGTGATGTCATCGAACTCCGCGATTTGAAAACCGCGCACCGTCACATCGAACGGGAAGAGCAGCCTATTCGCATCGTTCGCATAATAGCCCCGAATGAAGTAAAGTATCCTGTCCTTGTCCTCGATGGCCCGCTTCGTTTCCGCATTGATGACATAGGTTCGACGTTCAGGTTCATCCACGTGCGTTGTTGCATTTGCAGCGAAGGCGTTCACAGCAAATCCGGTTGAAATCGCCGCCTTTGCCACGGCCACGTGGAAGTCATTGATCTCGTGTAGGGCGTTGTTCACGCGCCGTCTTTCCGCCTTGCTGCACCCAGCAAAAAGCGCCACAGCAGCGATGAGCAGCAGGAGCCGCGCGTTCCACATGCTCCTCACGATATCAATGGCGCGTTAGCGATCCATCCAGGACTTCAGATGATCAACAATCGCAATCCACACATCAAAGCCATCTGAGAGACGGGAAGGAGCATCGTACAATGTCCTCCGATTGGCCTCGTCTTTTCCAAGTTCCGCGTCATTTCACCGTCTGCTCGACGTCCAACTTCGCCAACACTTCCGCCGGAGGACCGTCGTAGGTCAGCGACGGCACGTTGCCCACATACCCGATCGCCTTCCAACCATCCGGGGTCGCGTAGTAAGCCGCGGCAGCGAGTGACCGGAACTTGCTGAAGAACTTCGCGCCGGCCTTGAGCTCGTCTTTGGCCTTGGGCTCGAAGCAGATGTCGTCGCAGATCGCTTTCTGCTGCTCGGGTTTCAGCGCGGCGAACACCGCGTTGAAGCGCTTGGTCGACTCGGCGTCGAGCCAATCGAGTCCCGGCAGGACGATGCCGCGATCTTGCAGTTGGCCGGGATACGGCGCGCTAACCCATTCATCGACGAAGTCGATCACGCGCACCTGGCTGGCGGCGGGGCCGAGGTCGTCGGCGGGCAGAATGACATCAGCGAGCGCGATGGCAGCGGCGCGCTGAGTTTTGCTCAGCGTGAGCGGCCACGCGTCGCCCGGGGTGTAGAACTTGTTGAGCTGCGGGTCACTGCCGTAGCCCTTCGCGCCAACCGGTGGCACGGTGGGCGTCGGCTCAGCGCCGAAGACCTGCGCATCACCGAGTTGTAACGCGGCGGCGACGGCGACGAACCATTTGAATACAGTACGACGGGGGAGGCGCGGCTGCTCGAGATGGGTGTTCATGGGTTGGTTTCCGTGAAAGTCGTTGGACTACAGGCCACAGGCTACAGGCCACAGGTGACAATCAGCGACCACGGTACAGGACCTGTGGTCCGTAGCCTGTGGTCTGTGGCCTTTCTTCACAGCAGCCCCTTCTTCGCTTGGTCGACGAGGTAATCGCCAGCGCGCCACGCCAGCGCCATGATGGTCAGCGTCGGATTCTTGTCGGCGTTCGACGGGAACGGCGTGCCGTCGACCAGGAAGAGGTTCTTCACGTCCCAGGTCTGGTTGTAGCCGTTGCACACCGACGACTTCTTGTCGGCTCCCATGATCGCGCCGCCGACTTCGTGGATGATTTTGCCACCCGGATCGATGCGGTTGCGGCCGTTGGTGACAGAACGCACGGTGCCGCCCATGGCTGCGATCAATTCCTTGAAGGTCTTCTCCGCGTGGTCGCACATGCGCTGTTCGTGTTCACTCCACTTCCAATGCCACTTGAGCACGGGCACGCCCCACTTGTCCTTCACCGTCGGATCGAGCTCGGCGTAGCAGTCGTCGTTGGGCACCATCTCGCCGCGGCAGGCGAAGCCCATGAACGAGCCGTAATAACGACGGGCCTCCTGTTTGTACTTCGAGCCGTAAGCGCCCGCGCCCAAATCATCCGGCAGCGGGTTGCCGCCGCCGGGCATGTTGCGCGTGCTACCCATTTCGATGTGGTAACCGCGGGGAAAGCCGAGTTTCGCCGCTTCCTTATAGAGCCACCACGGGGCGTAGAAATGCGAGCCGCCGGCGCCGTCCTCGTTGTACGGCGGTAGATTTTCCAGCGCGGGGATCTGGCCCTGCAGGCTGGTGCCGACGGTGTCCATGATGTACTTGCCGACCAAGCCAGTGCCGTTGGCGAGACCATTGGGGAACGACGGGCTCTTGGAGTTGAGCATGATGCGCACGGTTTCACCGCTGCTGGCGGCCAGCACCACCGCCTTTGCTTTCACCCGCACTTCTTTGCCGGTGAGCTTGTCGATGAACAATACGCCGCTGGCTTTGCCGTCGGCACCGAGCAGCACCTCGCGCGCATGCGCGTTGGCGACGATGTCGAGGTTGCCGGTCGCCAGCGCCGGTGGCAGGTGCACCGTCGTGCTCTGGTAATTCGCGCCGATGCTGCAACCGCGGCCGCACGGCGTGGCCCAGAAACACGCGGCGCGCAGACGCATCGCGTCGCCGACGATCTTCTGCGCCCAGGCGTTGCCTGGGAAAAGTTTGGCGGGCAAAACATCCGCATCGAGGCGCTGCGTCAGCACCGCGCGATGGATCGGAATGATGGGAATGCCCAGACCCTTGCCGCGTTTCTGCGCCAGCAATTCACCAGCGCGGCCTTTGGGCGGCGGTTGCAACACGCCGTCGGGCGAGTTCGGGGTGTTCTCGAGACCTTCGTTGGAACCGTAGACGCCGATGAGCTGCTCGACCTTGGTATAGTAGGGCTCGACGTCCTCGTAACCGATCGGCCAATCAAGGCCGATGCCGTCGCGAGTCTTGGGTTTGAAATCGTACGGACCATTACGCAGCGAAATGCGCCCCCAGTGATTGGTGCGACCACCGAGCATGCGCGCACGCCACCACCAGAACTGTTCTTCCGGCTTGTCGCTCGCCTGCGTGTACGGCTCGGCCTCCATCTGCCAGCCGCCATCGATGGTGGCGTCATGAAAACCAAAAAATTGTTTGTCCGGCGTCGCAGAGCCCAGCAGCGGCGCCTGATCGTTACGCTGAAACATCGGTGTTTCCGCGACGGGATCGTATGCACGGCCGGATTCCAGCATCAGGCACTTGATGCCTGCGAGCGTCAGCGTGAACGCCATCTGCCCGCCGCCGGCTCCGGAACCGACGATGATGACGTCGTAGTCCTTGGTGGCTTCTTCGGCTTTGATGATCGGCATGGCGCACTTCCCAACGGGTGAAGCGCGGATGGTGTGGCGGAGTTCCCGGCGGGCTACTGGGAGGTCAGGCGAGACGCCGGGGGAGAGTGAACCCCCTGACCAAAATCGCCGTGGAGCGACTCGTTAACCGCAGAGACGCAGAGGTGAGAGGAGGGCCGCAGAGACGAAACTCGACGGCTTTATCCACCCGTTTTCTGCGCTCTGCGGCCCTCTGCGGTGCTCTGCGTCTCTGCGGTTACCGAGTCGCCCCACGGTGATCCGCAATCACTTCGGCGGCGTCAGGAACTCCGCCGCGATGATCGCCTTCTCTTGGCCGGGGCCTTCCCATGCCAGGTGTGCCGCCTTCCCTGAGCCGCCTTGGAAATATTCCAGGCGGATCTCGTGTTTGCCGTGTTTCAGTTCGGTGGTGCCGGTAGATTCCTCAGGCGCGCGATCGCGCCACGCATCGATGATCTGCTTGCCGTCGATGAAGAGGCGGCAGCCGTCGTCGCTGGTGACGAAGAAGTTCCAGCGCCCACCCTTGGAGATCTGTACCGAGCCAGTCCAACGCACACAGAAGCTCTCGCTCGGCACGGCGGGATCGGGTTGTTCGCCGTCCTCCCAGGCGAAGTCGACGATCGGATCGATGCGTCCGGTCAGGCGTTCGGTGAACTCGCGACCGCTGAAGAACTCCGCGCGCAGACCACGATCGCCGGCGCTCGGGGGGCGTAGCGTCACGCGCGTTCCTGGGGCCGTCGGCGTGCCGTTGGTCGCCGTGACGCCGGTGATGCGCAGCGTGTAGTCGGCCGAGCCGCTGAGCGGGCTCACCGTCAAAATCACCGAACGCGGCTCCTTGTCTTTCTCTTTGCTGACCTTGACTGCGGTGACCTTGGCGTCGCGGTCGAGTGCGTACGCGGCCACGTTGCCGGCAGTGACGGGATCCACCGCGGTGGAAAACGTCAGCTTCACGGTGGTCGCATCATCGACGTGCGCGCGCACCACATCCGGTGGCAGACGCGGCACCAAGCCGTCGATGGGTTTTCCCGAACGATCAGCGAAGCGGCAGATGAACTGCGAGTTGCCCTCGCGATCACTCAGTTTCAGCAGCACCTCATTGAGCCCCTTCTCCAACTTCACCGGCAGCGCGATGGCGTCGCGTGTCATGTGACCATCGCCGCTGACCACGCCGCCGAGGCGTTTGCCATTCACCAGCGCGACTGCGCGACCATTGATAGCGAGGTAGAGCACGGCCTCGGTGGCGGCCGGCACTTCGATGCGGGTGGCGAAACACACCACCGGCCAACGACCACGTTCCTTGGAGCTTATTTTTTCCGCGGTCACGCGGTTCCAGTCGCCGGTGATGGCCTTCCAGCCGATCGTGCGTCCATCACCGAGAGCGATAGACTGCGAGAAATCGAGCGCCCCGCGTTCGACTGGCAGAGCTTCGCCCAGGTTGGCAGCGCCCTTGCCCGGATCGAACCAACCGATGGCGCGCCATTCGATCAGCACCGGGGCGTAGCCAGCATGGAACGCGCGCCGTTGTTCGCGCGAGAGCTTGACGTCGTCCATCAGCGTGCCGATGCGCGTCACCGCGGCGGCACGTTTCGCTGGGTCCTTGCCCTCAGTCCATTGCTCCAACATCTGGCGCAGGTGCGTCAGCATACGCGCGGCTTGCGGGGTTTGCGGATCAGCGGCGAGGAACGCTTGGTAGTGGGCGATCAGCGCCTGTTCACGTGCGGCACCTTCGCCGGTGAGCATGGCCTCCGACCACTGCATCATTTCCACCGCTTCATCGGTGCGCGAGATCAACCGCGCGGCTTCTGCGAAACGCTGGAGGCGCGCCTGGTCGGGTTGCGTCGCGGCCGGCCCACGCAGATCGACGGCGATCGCGCCGTTGTCGGCCACACGGAACGTCGCTTCGCCACCTTGCGGGCCAAGACCATGCGCCTTGCGGCCATCAGTGTCGCTGCCTTGCACGCCGCGATCGAAGCGCGGTGGTTTCGCCGGATCGATCAAGGTGGTGACCTTCTCGCCGTCGAGCCACTCGGTCGCGCCCCATTTCACGTCACCGCCGTGTACGCTGAAACTGACATTGTCGATCTCGCGGCCGTCGAGCCCGATTGCTGCCAGCGGAATAACCAACGCGGTCCACGTGCCAGGCTTGGGCAGCGGGCCCATCGGCCAGCGTTGTGTCGTCAGCGGCTCGCCCCATTGGATCAGATCCTGGCCCCAGTACGCGCGTTGATTCCAGTCGCTGTCTTTGGTGCGGACCTGGATCAGCACTTCGAGCGGCGGACGTTCCGCGTCGATGCGCACCCACTGGCGCAGCGCCCGACCTTGTTTGCCGGTTTTGTCAGACGGACCAACGCCATCACCGATGAGGCGCGGCGGGACCTTGGCTTTGGCGGCAAAGGCCGCGACCGCAGCGACGGGACCTTCATCACCAAGTGCGCGACGCAGACGCACCAACTCAGCGAGCGCCGTCCCAGTGGACGCGGCCTGCGGCTGCGCGGTGACGTAGCGTTCGATCTCGCTGATGCGCCCAGGTAGACCAGCGACACCCAAGTGCGTCGCGGCGATGCGGCGAGCGAAGCGCCACGCATAGGGATGATCGCCAAGCAGGTCGATGAACTTGCGGTAACCAGCAATTCGTTCGCCGGTCAGGTCGATGCACTTGGCGCGGCCAAAGCGCCGATCGCTGAGGCGGTCGGACAAGCCGGCGCCCCATTCGATCGCTTGTTTGCGCTCACCGTCGCGGTCGACGACCAGCAGGCCGAGCCCCAGGTCGGTACGCCAACCTGGACGTTCGCTCGGATTGACGCGCAGCATCGCCCATGGCACCGCGATCTCGCCACTCCAGCCGTTCGCCGTGCGAATCACGCGCGCATGCAGCTGTTCGCCGTCACGGTTTTCCGGTTGATCGTCTTCGTTCAGCTGGCCGATGGCCGTTCCGGAACGTTGCACGATGCGCGTGCGTCCATCCACCAACGCCACCGACACCACCAAGGGCTGCACTTCGCCACCGTCGCGCGTCGGATCGGGATCGATGCCAAGCACCACGCTGTCGCCGTCGTCGAGGTTGGCGCCTGGGACCGCGGGCTGCCAGCGATCGTCGGTGACCTCCAGCGCGACATAGACGTACGCGGGATCCCACTGCACACGTGCGCGCGCCGAAAGATCCGCAGCACCATTCCACGTGTTTGAATCGCGCACCTGACGGCGCTGGTCGAGCACGATGGCGGCATCGCCGCTCCACTCGTTCAGCTGACCATCGACACGCACCGGCTTTTCGCTCGCCAGTGCCGGCGCTTCCGGCGGCGACTGCACCGTCAGTAGCAGATCACCAGTCGGCGTGCCATCACCCTGGCGCAGTTTTGCCAACGCGGCTTTCAGTGGATCGGCAGCCGGCGGCAGGCCGCCAAGCGCAACCACGCCGCGGTTCGACGCGCACACCACCAGGTTGCCGATCGCGGCTACGTCCACGCGTTCCTCGCGTCCCGCGGGTTCGATGCCATCGACGCGACCGGTGCCGCTGACGCGCCCATTGCTGAGTTCGATGGTAGTCCACGAGCAGCGCCGTCCCTCATCGATGCTGACCAGCACCAAGGTCTGTCCGACTACTGCGCTTCCAACCAAGCCCTTCTGATGTCGGTGGCCGACGTCGGTGCTCCACAGCTTTTTGTCCGGTGTGGCGAGTTCGCGGCAGATCACCAACAAGCGGTCGTTCTGTTCGCCGAACGAGATCCAACGATCACCGATGAAGATCGGCTTTTCACCGTCTTCTAGGCGATCGCGACGTTGCGTCTCGACGGAAGCGATCAGGCGGCCAGTGGTCGCTTCCAGAAGATGGAGCATCCACTGCTGGCCCTGACGGCGGGCGAACACCGCGATGCGGTCCTTGAGGAAGCTGATGCTCGGCCCTTCGCCGATCTCCGGAGTCTCCACCCAACGCACTGCCGGTTTGACGCCCACGTCGATGGCCGCCGTCAGGCGTTCTCCCGCCAGGATCAACGTGGTGCGCGTTTCATCGAGAGCGGCGATCACGTGGCGCGCTTCGCGGACTTGGGCTTTCAGTTCCTCGCTCCACACCACATCGCCCTGCATGGTGCGCACATCGACGGTGAGTTTTTCGCCCGTGTGGCGTACGCCGACGATGCGGCCACCGGCCACTTCGCAAGCGACCAACGTTCCCGAATAGCTCAGACGTCCACGCGGGTTACCGGTGGCGGCATCGAAGAGCGTCACGGAGTTGGTGCCCAGGAGACGGAGCGCGACGAGCGACTGGTCGCCGCTCAGTAGCACCGCTCCACGGCGCTTGGGTTTGCGCTCTTCGTCACGATCAAGGGTGAAGCCGCTGTCTTCGATGGGCAGCGCCTGCGTCCAGGCCAGACGGCCGTCATCCGCGCGACGCGCGATCAGCGCGCGTTCGTGCAACGACAACAGCAGGCCGCCAGCGGTATCCAGCGCGTCGATCTCATCGGCGCTGTCGCCCGACCACACCAAACGTTCGCCGTCGTCACCCAGGCGCACCAGGCGATCACCCAGGTCCGCATACAATGAACTGCCGACGCGGTGCAGCGCCGTCGCGCCCGCAGCGCTGAGGTTCCAGCGCAGCGCCAACGGCGGCGTCAACGGTGCCGCCGGCAGACCGGTGGTGCCGAGCGTCGCGGTTGGGGGTGGTGCTATTTGTTGCCGCTTGGCGGTCTTGGTGTCACCAGCGCCAAGCACCACGACGCGGTCTTCGCCCACCGCTATCAGACGGTCACTCAACGCGATGAAGTTGCCCAGCGGTACGCTCTGAGCGAACTCGCTCCATGCCCGTCGACCAACCATCCGACCATCGGCCGCATCCAGTTCGACCAGAGCCTCGTTGGTCGCGCCATACAGCCGTCCGATCCCAAGTCCGGCCACGCCGTGCAGCGTGCCGCTGCGCCAACGCCAACGCACGGAACCGGTGGCCGCATCAAGGCAGGTGATGCCATCACCCTGAGTGTAGAGCGCGCCGCTAGCCACACCGATGAGCGCGTGTGTATCGCTGAATGCTTGGCTCCAGCACACCGCGCCATCGAGGCGGCGGATGGCGAGCAGCGCGAGCGTATCGCGCGGTGCAACGTAGAGCGTCTCACCGGCCACCACTACCCGCGGGGCGCGGTTGGCCAGGCGCCGAATGAGCGGCGCACTGGCCACCGCATCAAGACGGGAACGCGGGTACGTCGCGGCCCAGTGGACGCGGCCGGTGAGCGCATCCGCCGCCACCACGCCACCCATGTCGGTGGCGACGTACACCACACCGCCAGCAATGGTCGGCGCGGCGAGGTGTTCGCCGAGGCCGATTTCCTGCTGCGCTGCGGTCACCAAGCTGGCGACGCCGTCCGCCAACGGCGTCCGCCAACGCAGCGTACCGTCGCGCAGATCGAAGGCCGCGAGGGTATTGCGCGACCGGTTGTCGCGTTCATTGAACACCACGTAGACCAATCCGTCGGTCACTGCCGGCGGACTGATGGCGTCGCTCGCACCCAGCAGCGTGGCGCTTGCCCAGCGCAGTGCGCCGGTGCTGGCTTCACGCACTTCGATCACGCGTGCACCGCCTCGACGTACGCGCGCAGCGACCAAGCTGTCGGCGACGCTGACCGTGCCGTCGTAGTTGCCGGCAAACGCCGGCGCGTCGCTCGGTGCCACATCGGCGCGCCAGCGCAGCGTGCCGTCACTCAAGTTCACCGCGTACAGGCCGGCATCGCTGGCGAGGTAAGCCACGCCGTCGACCACCGCCGGTTGCAGCGCCAAGTGATGGTAGGATGACGGCGCGAAACGATGCGCTGCGACCTGCTGCGCCAACGCCACTGGCAGCATGGTCTCGCTCACCAGCGCGGCAGGGACGGGTGTGCCCAGGCCCAGACCAGTGCGGGCGGAAGAACCACCGGCGGTCGGCCAGTCCTGGCGTCCGGTGCGTGCGGCAAGTGCCGCTTTGCGCTCAGCGACAAATTGCTTCGTCGGCCGTTCGACGCCGCCGATCATCAGCGGCACGTCGGCATAGTCTTTGGCCAGCGCGTCATAGGCGGCCTCGGCGCCAGCACGTTCACCGGTCAGTTCCAGCGCGAACGCGCGTCGCGCGGCCAGTTGCACGCCCAGCTTGCGGTCGCTGCCCGCGGACAACGCGGCGAGCGCGGCGGTTGCCCGGTTGCCGTGGCCAGCTTCGAGTGCGAGGTCGGCGATACGCAGCAACGCCGACGCCGCAGCGCCAGTTGCTGGATACGCGACGGCGACTTCGCCGAGCGCGGTGGGATCGCCACCGGCACGCGCGAGTGCTTCGTCAGCACGACGGTCAGCGAGTTTGCGGTAGGCTTCTTGACCAGCGGCATCAAGGCCACGCAGCTTTTCGCCGACCAGCGCGGCGACGCCGACCAACGTGCGTTCATCGCGCTTGAGCAACGCGTCACCGTACTGATCAATGGCGCGCTGGTAGGAACGCAGCGCCCGCGCGGCGTCACCGCCGCTCAGCGCACGATCGCCGGTGGCGATCAAGGTGTTGGCATCGAGCGACACCGGAAAGGCCGCGCCGTCGGCGCGCGCACCACGCACGCGTTGCAGGCCATCGCGCAGCGCCTGACGTTGATCATCGCTGAGGTCCGGGCGTTGCTCCAGACGCTTGTACCGTTCGCCGGCTTCCTGCGGGTAACCCGCCAGACGGTAGAGATCCGCCAACGCCAGGTTGGCGGTGCGGCGCACGTCGGCGTCCAGGCTGGTGCCGATCTGGCGCGTCAGCACGGTGGCAGCGCCGGCGGTATCACCGGCATCGAGCAATTGGCGCGCAGCCAGCGGTGGCAACGTGCGCACCAAATCGTCACGGCCGACAAAGCTGCGACGTTCGCTGGCCGACAACAACCACCGCACCGGACCGCTCGCGTCTTTGAGCAGACGCGGACGGTCGCGGCGTTCATCGATCAGTCGGCGGACCATCGCGGCCTGCGCTACCGGCGCATCGCTGAGTGCACGTAGACCAAGGCGCGACAGCGCGGTGGCATCTTCGCCGCGGTCGGAGCCGACCTCGCCGCCTACCATTTCCAACAGCGCCTCGGCCGCACGCGGACGACGCGCATCTTGTTCGAGCATCGCCAGGATCTCGGCCAGTCCACGGCTGCCGGTGGCGGCGCCGCCGATGCGCAGGTGCAGACCCCAGTCGCCGTTGCCGTTCTGGACCATGCACAGGATGCGATTGGTGCCGGCGGTGAATTTCACCGGAATGCGGATCTGACCTGGCTGTACTCCGCGGTTGTCGCGGTCTTCGTGCACCTTCTGCCCGTTGAACCACACCGTCAGGCCGTCGTCGGAGCCGAGCAGCAGTTCGCCGTCACCCGCCACTGCAACGGCGATGGCACGGTAAGCAAAGGCGACGCTGTCGTTCGCGTTGTAGAGCGCACTCAGATTCAAAATGCCGTCGCGGTAGGCTTCCTTGCCGGGACGAGTCCAACGTTTGCCCTGCACCTGATTGTTCAAATCGATCTTTTCAGGATTCACCGGCGGTTTGCTGTAGGCGATGAAATCCGGATTGGCGAACGGACCGATGACGTGGAAGTCGGTGATCACTGGTGCGGTCAGCGCCTCGCCATCGCCGGTCGGCAAGTTGGCGGGCGTTTTAAGCGCGTCCGTCAGCAGACGGGCGCCAGCCTCGCTATCGGCGAGTGCGGCCTGGGCTGCAGCTGCGCGCCACTTCCCGAGTGCCGCATCGCCGGTGGCGGCTTCCGCAATTTTGCGCGCAGCGACCACCAGGGGATGGGCAGCGGCGGGCGCACGGTCGAGCGCGGCTTTGTACGCACTGATGGCGCCGGCGCGGTCGCTGGGCGCGAGGGCCTCGGCGAGTTCACTCTGTAAACTTTCCCAGGTCGACTCGCCGTCGCTGACGGTGATCAACTTGCGCAGCGCAGCGACGCGGCCGGCGGCGTCATTTTTTTCTTCGGCGAGCGCGGCTTGCACCGCGAACACCCGCGCCTGACGCGCACGATCGTTGACGGCGACGGCAAGCGCCGCAGCGGCGTCGCGATCACGGCGCAGCGCCGCCAGGTGCAGTTCGAAGGCGAGCGGATCGGACGCCGGCAGCCGCGCGGCGATGGCGCGCAGTTCGCCTGGGATGGGAGCTTCTTGTTTGAGCAGCACGCGCAGGCGCGCGCGTTCCAGACCGGCCTCGGACAACGTGCTCGCATCGATGGTGGTGTCCTTGATCAACTCTTCAGCAGCGCCAAGCGCACGATCCGGAAAGCCCATGCGTTCCCACAGGCGCACCAGATTGAGGCGCGTGGTCGGACGATCGCCGTCCTCGCCCAGCAGGCGGCGCTTGGCGAGTTCCTCGATATCGGCGAGCACCGCTTTTTCATCGCGTAGTTCACCGTGCAGGCGCGCGCGGGCGAACGACAGCGCATCCAACTGCGTGCCGGTAAGGCCTTCGCGCTCCAGACCACGGCCCAGCGCTTCTGTCGCCAGACGACGTTGGCCGAGCACTTCCCACCACTGGCTGATCTCCAACCACGCGGCGACGCAGGCGTCACCATCCATACCATACGCAGCGATCGCCTGCGTCAGGTCAGCGATGCGTTGCAGCGGCGTGGCGGCTTCGTGGCGCAGCGCCAAACGGCACTGTCCGTCGTGTGCCGCCTTCAAACGAATCAGCAGCAGGTTCTGACCCGCCGCCAAACGCACCGTGGCGACGTAGCGGTCGGCGACGATGTCGGATTCCCAGCTCATGCGTTTCTCGGCGATCTGACGACCATTGACGAACAGTGTCGCGGCGCGCGCGCCATCGAACCACACGCGTTCGTAACGCGGAGCCTCGCAAGTGATGATGGTGGCAGCGTAGAGCACTTGGTGTTCGCGTTCGGATTTCACCGCGCGTTTGAGGCTGAACGTCCGGCGATCTGCCGGACTTTCTCCGACGTACGGTTTCCAGCGCACGTCCTGACCGGCGATTAACGGCAAACCGCCGCTGAGATCACGCGCCTCTTCGATGCCGTAGGCTTTGTCCGACGGCGGTAGCGGTCCGAGCAGGTGCCACTGCGCGACGGTGGTCGCGTCGAGGTCGGCTTCGCGCAGATCCTCGAAGCCAGTGGCTTTGGCCACCAAGCGCGCACGTGGCAGAGCCGCCGCACCGTTGGTGATCGTGAGATCGGCTACGCGCGTCGTGAGCGCTTCCTTGACGCCGATATCGCGCAGGTCGTTCGCCAGTGCCGGACGGCGTTTTTCCTTGTCGTCGCCGACGTGTCCACGGCCGACCACCAACCGTACCGGCGTTTTGGCCAGCGGCGTGCCGACGCGGGGCAGCGTGGCCAACACGCGCCAGTTCACTCCGTCGGCGCTGATCGCTGCCGCGACATCATTGCTGCTGACCACCAAGCGCACGTGCGCCGGAGCTTCGTTGACATAGAGAGGCTGTTCGGTGCTGGCGCGACCGACGGTCCCGCCGGCAATCCACTGCGCCCAGCCGCGTCGCCGGCTCGCATCCCAATGTTCGACGGCTTCGATCTGTCCACCCGAAAGCCCGATTTGCACCGCGTTTTCCGCATCCCACCACAAGGCGATGGCGGTTGGCAGGCCGCCGAGGGCACGGGCGTTGTCCGCCGCAACCAAAGCCGTGATCACCAACGGTTTGGCATCGCTGCCGTCGATGCCCAGCTCGCGCGACACCAACGCATGACGGTGCGGCAGCGCCTGGATCACCAGATCACCAGCGGCAAAACGGAGGCTCGCACCTTCACCCGTCTGGATCTCCCAGCCCGCGGGCGGCTGATCACCAGTGTGCGTGGCCGGCCACACCAGATCGGCCGCGGTCAGCGGCAACGAGCACAACAGGACGAGCAGCAGTGCGAACGGTTTCATGGAAGCATCCCGCAGAGAGAAAAAAGATGTGAACCCATCCGCACCCAGCCCCGCAGCGACGCAAGGCCCGGGTCAGTCAGCGTGCGGCCGTCGGCGCGCCGCGCACCAGCATCGGCCACGACCAGGTGACCAAGTCGCCGGTGGTGACGCCATCGGGACCGGTCTCGGTCTGCAGCACCAGGGTGCGTACGCCGGTGAGCACGACGTTGAGCAGGTGAGCTTTGCCGTCGGCGAGCGCGACCTCGGCCAGCATCTTTCCGTCACCAAGAACACGCACCGTCGCATCGCCGTGGCCGATGGCGCGTGGATCGAGCGCGATCTCAGCCACCAACACGTCGCTGGTGCCGTCGAGCGTGTAGGTCAGCGAGCAGCGCGCCTGCACGCGCAAAACCTGCTCCGCGGTGCTGCCGAGCACGGGCAACGGGCCATCATTGCCGGCACCATTCGCACGCGGCAGGGCTGCGGGGCCAAGGAACCCGGCCTGCGTGACGGTGGCCGGCAGGGTGGTCAACGAGGTCAACGCGCCGCCGTCGCTCCACAACGATGCGACCAACGCGAGCGGAATGGTGAGGTCGCCGAGCGCGGCGTGTTTCAGCGTTAGCGTCGTGCCATCGAGTTTCGTCAGCGCGCCGCTCAGACGTTCGCCGGTGATCAGACGCACACGCTGCACCGTGGTGCTGACGGCGGTGATGGCGGTGCCAGTGCGCACCAGCGCCAAGCGCTCGCGCGGCAGCTCGACGATGCGTTTGCCAGTGTTGATGCCGGCGGCGGCAGGATTGAGGAAGGCTACGCTGCCGGCCAGACGATCACCGTTGAGGAAGCGCCCACCGGCGGGCTCATCGCCAAGCCGCGCGAGGGTGGTGAGCGATTGCGGCGCCAGGATCATGCCGGCGACGGCGGTCAGCGGCAGCGAACGCGTGCCGAAACGATCGCTCGCCAGTTCCAGCTGGTTGTTCTGCACCGACAACACCACGCCGGCAACTACGTCGCCATCGGCGAGCACGACGCCTTGATCGACTTCATTGGCGACGGTGCTGGCGAAACGCGCAGCAACCAAACGTTCAAGTGCAACGCTGGCACCAGCGACGGTCAGCGTGCGGCCATCGCTGGTGATGGCGCCTTTCTGCTGTGTGCCGTCGCCAGCGAGGACGTTGGCATCCGCAGCGATGAGCGGCGCCGTCAGGCAGGCGCTCAAGAGGAGCGACACCCGCCAGGAATTCATCGCTGATAGATCGGCAGGTAACGGTACGGGATGTCGAGCACCAGGATCGCCATCGCGGTCGGGTACTGATCGAAACCACCGCTCCAACGACCGTCCGGTTGCTGGGTGGTGATCAGTTCTTTGGTGATGGCGGGATACCATTTGTTCCACGCCGCACGGCCCCATTCGCCGGCGCTCTGCGCCTGATAGATGCCCATGGCGGCGTAGTACTGGCCGTAGAAATAGTGTTCCTTCTCCGCCGGCAACGTGCCGACCGGTTGGTGCGACATCATGTACTCGACACCTTCTTTCACTTCCTTGGCGCGGTAATTTCCCGCGACCTGGAGTGACAACACGCCGGCACCGGTACGGCCAAAGCCGGACGGACCACCTGGGGTGTAACCGAAGCCGCCGTCTTTGCCGCTGTCTTTGCCGTTGTGGCAGTTCTTCACGTATTCGATGCCGAGGTCGATGGTTTCCTTTGGCACCACGATGCCGGCGTCCTTCGCCGCCCGCAGCGCCATCAACATCATCACCGTGACCGAGAGGTCATCGTCGGCCACGCGCGGCTGATAACGCCAACCGCCTTTTTGATTCTGCGTCGCAATGATCAGTTCGATCGCACGTTTCACCGTGTCGCGGATCTTGGGATCCTGCGTCATGCCCCAGCCTTCGGCGAGCGCGAGCGTCGCGAGTGCGTGGTGGTACATTGGCGCGCCCTGCATGCCGTTCTTGTAGAGCAGGCCACTCGGTTGGGCGCAACTGATCAGGAAGTTCAGCGCCCGCGCGGTGTTGACGCCGTGTTCACCCGAGCCAGGCACATGGCCAGCGCTCATGAACGCCAGTGCGCATGCGCCGACGATGCCAGTGGTCGAGCCGTAGCTGCTGCCCCACGAACCGTCTTCGCGCTGGGTGTTGGCCAACCACGCGAGGCCCTTCTTGCTGGCGTTAGCGGCAGCGGGGCTGATTTCGATTTGGTCGACGCTCGTATCAGCCGCCATGCCCGTGCTGACGAACGTCGAAAGTACTACAGCAAACAAGGCACGGCTAAACCACGTCCGGACACCAGCGGTTGCGCGCATGTCGTTCACTTGCTGCCAGAGGCGAGGTTCTGGTAATACAGCGCGAGCTGACGTTCGTAACGCGTCGGGAACTTGTCCTTCTGCGCGGCGCTGAGCGCTTCACGTTCCTTTGGCGGCAGACCGACCTGCCACGCTGCGGGGCCAGCGGGTTCGCGTTTTTCGCCGTTCTGCAGATCGGCTCCCAGTTCCTTCGCTTCCTTCGGCTTGTCGGTCTGCGACTCGCTCTGCACGACCAGTTGCGGCGGCTCTTCCGACTCCGACTTGCCCTTACCGGGCTTTGGTTTGCCGGTCTTTTGGCTCAGGGCTTCCTGCATGCTGGCCTGCATCTGGGCGAGTGCGGCGAGCGCGGCCTGCATGTCCTGCGCCGCGGGCGATTCGGCCATTTGGCCGAGGTCCTGCTGAGCCGCCTGCATCGCTTGCTGGGCTTGTTGGGAAGCGCTGTTGGCCATCGCCGCGAGCGCCTGCTGCTGGGCCTGTTCGGCGGCGGCCTGTGCTTGCTGCGCCTGCTCACCCTGGCCCTGCTGCTGGGCCTGTTCGGCGGCGGCCTGCGCTTGGTCAGCAGCGGCTTGCGCCTCCTGGACCTCAGGTGATGCGCCTTGCGCTTGTTCGGCAGCGGCATCCTGCGCTTGGCTGGCCTCTTGCTGGGCCTGCTGAGCAGCCTCTTTATTGGCGGCGGTGGGATTCTGCTGGGCCTGCTGCTGCGCCTGCTGGGCGGCCTGCTGCTTTTCCAGGGCCTGCTGCTGGGCCTGCTGAGCGGCCGACTGCATGTCCTTCGCCAATTCAGCTGTCTGGCTTTGGAGTTCAGCCTGCTGGGCCTGGAGCTGATTGAATTCTTGCGGGGTGCTCTGGGCGTCGAGCGCGTTGGTCTTGTCGAGGAGTTGCTGCTGCTGTTCGGCGATGTTCTCCAGCTGCGCGAGCTGCTGTTCGAGTTCGGCGGCGGAAGGATCCTGTGGCTGGCTGTCGGCAGCGTCGCTCTGCGCGAGTTCCTGCTGCGCTTCCTTCAGCGCATCGAGCACTTGCTGCTGCGCTTCCTGCGCCTGCGCTAATTGATTGTCTTTGATGTCCTTCGCTGCTTCTTCGATCGCTTCTTGGACTTTGGGATCCTGGAGTTTCTCCAGTGCTTCTTTGGCGCTCTTGGCCTGCTCGGGCTGGCTCTGGTCCTTGGCCTGCTCCTTCAGTTCCTCGATCGCTTCCTTGACCTGTTCTTCCAACGCTTCTTGCTGGTCGCTGGTTTTCTCCAGGTCCTGCTTCTGTTCCGCCGAGAGTTTTTCGGTCTTCTCACCGAGGGTCTTCTCGGCGAGCTTCTCGGTGGCGTCCTTCAGGCGCTGTTGCTCCTGGATGACTTCGCCGAGGTCTGTCTTGAGCTGCTTGCCGAATTGTTCCTGCATCTGCTTGAGCAGCTTGTCGATCTGGACGATGACGTGGTCCTGCCCGGTGCTGGCGGCCATCAGTTCTTTGCGCAGTTCGACGAGGTTCTGCAGCTGACGTGCCGCGTTCAGACGCGTAGTGACCCACGGCATGGTGGTTGAGTCTTCCCCCGCCTGCACGCCAGCGACGTTGGCGTCGGTCAGGCGCACCAAGTCCTTCTGGAGTTTGTCGAGGACCTTGAGTTTGTTCTCGTCGCCGAGTCCGTTGAAACGGTACTCGTCGATCAGGCCGGAGACCTCACGGCCGGTCGCCGAAGTCTGCGTGGTCAGGCCCTTCTGGCGGCCCTCCTCTTGGCGCACGGCGCGGTTGGTCGTCTGATCGGCAGCCTGAACGGCCATCGAACAGGCGATGAGGACGAGCAATGGGCTGGAGATGCGGCGCATAGGTGGACCCTCGGGAAATGGGTAACGGCCGGGAGCGGCGGTTGTTACTGACGATCGGCGAGGCGGAGCAGAAGGCGGAGAGTTAACCGAAAAAGACGCACAGGGTGCAGAGGAAAAGGCCCAGGACTAGACCTGAGGCAGCACACATGGGTTCAAATAGACGATGGCGGGTGTTGTTCTGCTGTCATGTCGTCGCCCTTTGAGTCCGTGTGGTTCGATCGGCGGTTCTACTTCGGGGCCGGCGCTGGAGCCGGAGCGTCCTGGAGTTCGCGGCGCAGAGTGTCGACGCCGTCGCGGCCGTCCTTCTGCTTGGTGCGGATGGTCTTGAGGCTGTCGATCAGCGAGTTGCGGTCGCGTTCGAGCATCTCCTCCAACACGGCGGCTTCGACCACGGTGAAGACGTACGTCGGGCTGATGCCCTTGTTCGGCGACGGAGTCTTGCCGTCTTCCACCTCGATCCAGTAGGTGATGCGGCAGTCGCCAGTCAGGCCGAGCGTGCGCAGGTCGAAGACCACTTCGCCGCCGGCTTCCGGACGCGGTTGGCCCTGGACCAGACCAGCGAGGTCGAGGCTCTTTGCGTTGGTCGGTTGGGTGTCGACGGTGAAGGCACCAGTGCCGGCGAGGGCTTCGTCAGCGGTACTGATGACGTACTTCAAGCGACCCTTGGCGACACCGTGGTCGTCCCGCGCAGCGAAGCGGATCGGCCAGCGAGCGAACCGCGTGACGGTTTTATCCTGCGCGGGAAAGGAGATTTTCGCGGTCGGCGCGCGGTCGGCGACCGCGTCGATGACATAGTCGATGGGGTTCTTGTTGTCGAAGAGGTCGGCGGTGCGCAGGAGCAGCTTCCACGACCCGTCAGTCAGAATCGGCAGATCAATGGAGGCACTCGCGCCGCCTTCTTGCAGCATCAGGTCGAGCGGCTTTTCTTCTTTCTGATCATTGCGCGTGATGAGTTTCGCCGAGATCACCGGGCGGTTGAAGCGCGCGGTGATGGTGACGTGGCTGCCCTCAGGTGCGCGGATGTCGCCGACGGCAGAGTTTTCAGGTTTCTTGTTCAGGTACTCGGGGAAGCGGTAGGCGAGCGCGAGCGCTTTGATTGCCGGACGATCGACCGCGATGATCTTCTCGTAAACTGGCCACAAGGCGTCGTGTGCTGCGGGACGAAACTCCAGATCGCTCAGCACCTGATCGATGGTGCCGACGTATTCGACTGACGTGGGGCTTTCGCGGGTCAGCGTCAGTTCGGTGCTACGGCCTGCACCATCGGGCGAGAGGTCGCGGATGGTGGCGCTGGCTTTCTCCGGCAGCGTGCCGGTGGGATCCAACTTGATGCGGATGGTGAACGGTTCGCCGCGCGCGGTGGTGATGCCTGGGGAGACCTCAACGATTTTCGCCGCAGTCGGATAGGCGGCCTCGGTCAGGGCCAGACGCGCAAAGATGGCGGCAGTGAAGTCACTGCGCCACGCGCCGAGCGCGACGGACAGCAAAATCACGCCGCTCGCCCACAGGGCGACCTTCTTCAGCAGGGCCAAGTCGATGATGTCAGTGAAATGTTTGGCGCCGACGAAAGAGACAGTGTCCTGTTCGAGCGCCGCGATCAGCTCCTTGGAACCACCGGCGGTGCTGCTGCGGCGCAATTGGATGGTCGAAATCAGTCGGCCACGCAATTCCGGATGGCCACGTTCGACCTTGAGTGCGACCTCGTCGTCGTCGGGGGCATGCAACAGCACGCGGATGAGCGAACGCCACACCACCCAGCCGAGCGTGGCGAGCATCGCCGCCACCAGGATGCCGCGCGCGAGACGGTCGCCGGAACCGGGAGTCGACTTGGCCAGGATCAGCCAGTCGACCAAGAAGAACGCCAGCACCAGGCCGATGACTGCGAGCACAATGCGCGCGACGCCCTGGCCGATGGCGACTGAGCGCTGCCGGCTGCGGACTTCGTCGATTTTCTGGAGGAGGATGTCGCGGCTCATAGGAGGTCCCAGCGCTTGCGGAAGAACCACTCAAGTCCGAGCAGCAGAGTGATCAAGATCATGACGCCAGGCGCGTTCCACAACGCACGTTCCTCACGTCGTGGTTCAGCGACGTGTTCCTGCGCAGCGAGATCCTTCTTGAGGTCGGCGAGATCCGCGAGGGTGGCGTAACGGCCCTTGGTGGCGTTGGCGATCTGCGTCAGCAGTTCGGCGCGCATGCCCGGATCATCGAACTCAATGCGTGGAGCAACGGCGGTGAACAGGCGCTCGGCTTCGTCTTCCTCGTCCTTGATGACTAGGCGGTATTCGCCGGCGGTGCCTGGGACGAACTCGCCCTGGAAGGTACCCGGCTGATCCTTCACCGCGGCGAGCACGACCTCTTCTTTGCCCAGCGCACCACGTTCGACGATGGCGGTGACCTGATCGTCGACTCGGCGGTTGAAGTCCTGGTCGAGCAGGCGTGCGGTGATCGCCGCGCGATCGCCGATGACGTATTCCGACTTGTCGGTTTCGAGCTGCACGCGGTTGGTCTTGCCCAGCAGGTGCGCCTGCGACAGCGAGCCGATCAGCTGGCCCCAGAAACGGCGGTGCGCTTCCGGGCCTGGCTTGGAGCGCCAGCGCCACGTTTCATCGGTGCCCATCCAGATCACTTGGCCTTTGCCATAGCGCTGCATGGCGATGACGGGTTCGCCTTCCTGGCCACGGCCAGTGCCGGTGGCGCCGATGGTGGCGAGCGCGGTGGCGCCCGACTTCAGGCGCGTGGCGGGATAGCGCCAGAACATCAGGTCGGATTTCTCCCACATCAGGTCGTTCTCGCGCGCTTCCGGAGCAAGACGGGTGAGCGACGAGCGTTTACCTTCGGCGGTCAACTGCATGCGGAAGCCGGTTTTCAGCGTGCGCGCGAGTTCATCGTCGACGCTGTAGCTCGGCTGGTTTTCAATCTCCACCGGCAGCAAGTCAGCGAGCGGTGAACCTTCATACGCATCCGGCAGGCGATTGCGGCCAGCGATGAACAACACGCCACCGCCCTCCATCTGCACGAAGTTGGCGAGGTTCTTCAGCTCTTCCTGAGTGAAGAACTCCACGCCGATGTTGCCGAACACCACCACGTCGTAACTGCGCAGATCCGCCGGCAGCGCCGGGAAGGCGCGGAGGTGGCGACGATCGATCGTCGCGAGGCGTTCGTCAGCTTGGCGCAAGAGGAAGCTCGCTTCGATACGGGTCTTGTCGGCTTCGAGGATCGACGTGAGGAAGCGGGTCTCCCAACGTGGCGAATCTTCCACCAGCAGCACGCGGATTTTCTTGTCGACCACGGTGACGCCTGGGCGGTCGCGTTTGTTGTTGTCGGCCGAGAGTTCGTCGGCGAGCGGCTCCACTTCAGCACTGAAAGTATAGGTGCCAGCGTCACGCGGCGTCACTGCCACGGTGTGGGTACGCTCGCTGCTGTCGTCGAGTTCAAGCGCCATCTCGCGCACCACGTCATCGCCTTGGCGTATGACTAAGCGGGCGGTGGTGCCAGAGAAGCCGCTCGAACGCACGCGTACGGTCAAGGCGAACGCATCACCCTTGAAGACCACGTCCTCGCACGAGACAAACGTCACGGCGATGTCACGCGTGCGCGGCTGACCGACGCCGACGGTGAACACCGGAGCGTTGAGGTCTTCGGCGGCGGGCAGCGGTTCTTCACCGCGGTTCCAACCACCGTCGCTGAACACCACAACACCATCGATCTTGCGGCCCTTGAGCCGGCGCGCGGTATCGCGCAAAGCGCCGCCGAGCTGCGTCGCGGGATCGGTGGGCTTGGCGAGTTTGGCCAACGGGCCGGCGGGATCGTCAGTCGCTAGCTCAAGCGCGCTGATCTGGGCAGCCTGGCCGAAGGTGTAGGCTTCGACGGTAAACGATTCGGAGAGTTCCTTGAGGAAGGCCACCTGTTCGTTGGCGAGAGCGCGTTGCACTTGTTCGCTGCGGGTGACCTTCTCGGGCGCAATGCCGATGACCTTTTCCAGCGCGGCGTCGGCGCCGGCATCGCCCTTGCGATCGATGATGCCCATCGATTGCGACTGGTCGACCAGCAGCACGAGCGTGCCTTTGGTTTCTTCGCGGTGCTGCACTTCCAGGAAAGCGCCAGTGCAGATGAAGAGCAGGACAAAGCCCGCGAGCATGCGCAGCGTCGCAAGGATGCGTTTGCGCTTCTGCGCGACGTAGTCCGGCTCACGGCGGTAGAGTTGGAATACCACCACGGCAATCGCGATCGCCAAGCCGATGAACAATAACTTCATCAGCGGGGTCGCGACGTTCGGCAGCGTTGGCGGCCAGACGATCGTGGTGTCGCCACCACCGGCGGATTGGAAGGTGAACAACCACAGGAGGAGGTCCATGATCAGCCTCCCTTCGGGGCCCAGCGCAAGGCCAGGACGGATTCAGCGATGAGGCAGGCGCAGGCGAGGATGAACAACAAGGGCCAGATCTCCCGCCCGACCCGTTTGCCGTCGATGGCCGCAGCCACCTCGCCACGGCCATCGAGCCAGGTGAAGTCGAGGGTGGGATAGAGCGCGCGCACGCCGGCTTCGTCGAGCGCGTCGAGATTGCTTTCACCACGCGGTGGATTGGCCGCGTAGATGCTGCTGATGGTGGCATCGCCGTTGTTTCCGACACCCGTGCCAGCCGCGCGGCTCAGGTGGTAAAAGCCAGAGAAACGCGTGTCAGCGAAGTCGATGCGCGCCAGATCGCCAGCGGGCGTCGGCACCGCGGCGACGGTACGCGCACCACCACGCGGATCGCGCACGGTGACCTGCGCACCAGCGGCTTTGATGCCGACCAGTTCAACCAGCGGGTCGTTTACTTGCAGCGTGCGCGGCTGGCGATGGCCTTCGGCGACGTGCTGCACCGCGCGGCGCGCGAGCATCAAGAATGCCGGACGCAGTGGCAGGTCGCCCCAGTCGCGATCAGCCGTGCAGGCGAACAGCAGCACGCGGCCGCGACCGGCAAGACGTTCAGCGATCGCTGGCTGACCGCCGGTGAACTTGGCGACGATGTTCACTTTGTTGTCACCGAGGACGTCGTCGGGTTTGGTCTTGGCTTTGGGATCAAGCGTCGCGAGGTCTTTGGTGTCGATGTCGATTCCGAGCGCGCGGGTGAAACGCGGCGCGGCGAGGAACGGTTGGGAATCCTTGTCGGAGAAGAAACTCACCACCGGATGGCCGAGGTCGGTGGTGGCGAAGCCGAAGCCGGGTTCCTCACCGCTCGGCGCGACATCAGGTTCGACCTGACGCGCGGCGAGCAGACCTGGGAGCAGGCCCTCTTTGCCGCCGAGCAGTTGGTTGTAACGCACCGACGAGACGTTGTCGCCGCCGAAGATGATCAGGCCGCGGCCTTCCGCTTTGACGTAGGTTTTGAGCCCTTCGACCAGTCCGGTCGGCAGATCCGCGACGTTGGCAAGGATCACCGCTTGGTAATCGCGTAGGCTGCGTTCGCCGAGCTGAGCAACGGTGATGACCTCGGTGTCGATCAGGGCTTTGTTGGCTTCATCGTTGGGATCACGTGGGCTGAGCGCGGCTTTGAGGAAGTCGCCAGCACCATTGAACGTCCCGCCATCACCCGGCTGGCCGTCGATCACCAGCACCTTGATGCGTTCGACCACCGGCAGCGCGAGCGAGCGCGTGTCGTCAGCGGGCAGGCGGTCGGGCGCAGCGCGTACGGCGATACGGTAATCACCGCCGCCAGCGAAACGGGTTTCCAAGCGCACTTGTGCGGTGCCGTCGACTTTGTCGACCACCACACTGGCAGCGACGCGCAGGGGTTCGTTGAGCGGCGCATCGGGCGCGCCGACCAGCAGTTCGACGGTGACGTTGGTGGCTGCGCCGCCGCCGTGGTTCTGCAGCGTGGCGACAAAAGCCGCGTCGCTTTCGGTCGATACTTGTTCATCGACCGGCATGAGCGCAGCGATGCTGAGGTTGCTGTCAGCGCCATCGCTGACGTTGGCCAAGTAAAGGCGCACCGCCGGCTTAGCCGCAGTCAATTCGTTCGACAAGGTGGTCCAGCCGGCGTCGCCGGAAGCGGGCCAGGCATTGCCCTGCATGTCGCTGACGACGTAGACCTCTTTCGCCAGGGCTTTCGTATCCTTGAGGATGCTCCAGGCCTTGTTGATGCCGCCCGCGACATCGGTGCCGCCGTCGGACAACACCGCGTCTTGAATAGCAGCGCGAACAAAGGCCGCGTCGTGGCTCGGTTCGGGAATTTCATCCACCGCCACATCGCTCATCAGCACCAGCGCGGCGCCAGCGCCCTTGGGCAAGTGGTCGACGATGGCGAGCGCCGCGCGTTTGGCCGCGTCGAAGCGTGATTCGTTGCCGGTGCGGTGGCCCATCGACAGCGAGTTGTCGAGCACGATCACCGCAGCGGTTTCGCCCTGACGACCAAGCATGTCCAGACCACCCGGGGTCAGCGTCGGACGGGCGAGGGCGAGCGCGAGGAACACCAGCGCGAAAGCGCGCAGCAACATTAGGATCAAATCCTGGAGCTGCAGCCGGCGCGAGTTTTTCTCGATGGTCGCGAGCAGGAAGTCCATCGCCGCCCACACCACCACCTTGAAGCGGCGCTGGTTGAGCAGGTGGATGATGATCGGAATGGCGGCCGCACCGGCGAAGCCGGCGAGCAGGAGATTGAGGAAGCCCATCAGCGACCCGCTCCACGTCCGCCGGACATCAGCGCACGTTCACGACCGATGAGGTAGGCCGACAACACGATGTCGACCGGCGTGTCGGTCGAGACCTGCACGTAGTCGACGCCGTTGCGGGTGCACATCGCCTTCATCTTGGTGAGGAACTTGTGAAGTTCTTCCAGGTAGGCCTTCTTCACCATGCGTGGCTGGCACAACACCTGATTGGCGTATTCCAGGCCTTTGAACTGCACGAGGCCTTCGAAAGGAAAGGTCAGCTCATCTTTGTCGAGCAGATGCAGCACGATGACCTCGTGGCCGTCGTGGCGCAGGTGCTGGATGCCGGAGAGGATGTCTTCGATCTTATCGAACAGGTCACTGATGATGACCGTGATGCCACGGCGACCGACGCGCTGGGCGACGGTGTGCAGCACGTCGCCGACGCCAGTCTTGTTCTGCGGCTCGATGTTTTCCAACGCGGCGCAGATACGATTGAGATGCACCTTGCGCGTCGAACGCGGAATGAACTCGCGCAGTTCTTCGTCGAAGATGCCGAGCGCGACCGCGTCGCTCTGGCCGAGCACGATGTAGCTCAGCGCGGCGACGATGAGTTTGGCGTATTCGAGCTTGGCACTCGCCTCGCCCTTGCGATTGGGCGACGTATAGGCCATCGATTCGCTGGCATCCAGCAGCAGCGTGGTGACGAGGTTGGTCTCGGCCTCGTACTGCTTGATGTTCAAGCGCTCGCTCTTGGCGTAGACCTTCCAGTCGAGGTGCTTGAGGTCATCCCCAGGAACATAGCCGCGGTGCTGCGCGAACTCGACACTGAAGCCTTTGAACGGGCTCTTGTGCATGCCAGAGATGAAGCCCTCGACGACGTACTTCGCCTTAAGGTCGAGTTTGCCGACCTTGGCGAGGACCTGGGGATCGAGGTAAGTGGAGGGCATGGGCAGACCGGGCTGGTGAGGGCGGACAGGAAACCGCGGCGTTTACCGCGATTTGCTCATCAGAACCTTACTTCCGCGCGACCGGCTTCTTCTCGTCCTTGGGAATCGACTCGATGAGTTTCTCCACCACGTGTTCGGTGGTGATGTCTTCCGCCGTCGCGGTGTAGCTGCAGGCGATACGATGGCGCAGCACCGGCTTGGCGACCGCATCGATGTCTTCGCAGGTGACGTGGAACTGGCCGTACAAGACGGCGCGCGCCTTGGCGGCGAGGATCAGGTTGATCGACGCGCGCGGGCCGGCGCCCCACGAGATCCATTCCTTGATGAAATCCGGCGCGCCCTCTTCTTTCGGACGGGTCGAGCGCACCAGCGCCTTGGCGTAGTGCAGCACGTGGTCAGCGACCGGGATGCGCAGCACGAGCTGTTGGAAGGCCTGGATCTGCTCGCCGTTCAAAACCTGCTTCACGCTCTTCTCGGCGCTGGCCATCGCCGGGCTGGCAACGCGGCGCATGACTTCCAGTTCTTCCTCATCCGTCGGGTAACCGACGAAGATCTTGAACAAGAAGCGGTCGAGCTGGGCTTCAGGAAGCGGGTAGGTGCCTTCCTGGTCGATGGGGTTCTGGGTCGCGAGGACGAAGAACGGCTGGTCGAGTTTGTATTCCTCGTTGCCGATGGAGACCTTCTTCTCCTGCATCGCTTCAAGCAGCGCGGCCTGGGTTTTTGGCGGCGTACGGTTGATTTCGTCGGCCAGCACGATGTTGGCGAAGATCGGGCCTTTGAGGAACTTGAAGATGCGCGCCTTGGTGACGGGATCTTCTTGCAGCACTTCGGTGCCGACGATGTCAGAGGGCATCAAGTCAGGCGTGAACTGCACACGTTTGAACGTCAGGTGCAGCGCTTTGGCGAGCGTCGAGATGAGCAAGGTCTTGGCCAGACCAGGCACACCTTCGAGCATGCAGTGACCACGCGCGAAGATCGCGATGATTAGCTCTTCGATCGCTTGGTCCTGACCGACGATGACCTTGGCCAATTCGCCGCGGATGTTCTCGAAAGCCTGCTGCGCTTGGGCGACAAGTTCCTTGTCGTTGGTAGCGGCGGCGGGTTGTGCGGCATTGCCTGACATGGTGAACTCCCGGGTGATCTTCAGGTGCATCCGATGGTGACGAGGTGACCTCGGCCATCAGGCACGCACGGCGAAACGGTTGGTTGGTGGGGCTGTGACAAGTTCGTTGCTCAGTCTTAGGACACGCAAGCTGCGGTGATGATAAGTAGATGCGCAGCGTTAACGGGTATAGAAATTTGGCCGTAAAAATGACCGAGCATGGCGGCGGATAGTTCCGCCGGACTGCGACACCGCAACACCAGGAATGGTGTTCGTGCGGGTGGTGATACCGGTGATCGCCGCGCGCGTTGGAGCGGCGCTGCGTCACCATCCCGGTATGCGAGCGGATCGATGAGGTAACACCTCAGGTGTTGTCAGAGCAGCCGCCGGTTGCTCCACACACACGGACCGCGGCCCTCCGGGCCGGTCTTTCGCCGTGGTTCCTGGGACTTTCGCTTCCCTCATTCCACCACTGATCACTCGCCACGTTTCCTGGGATCGCCGAGTTGCACTCGGCAGGTGGGTCGTGATTAAACCTTGGAACACCGATTGCCCCGGCCGAGTTCAACTCGGCGATCCCAGGAAACGTCGCTGGGGCGATCATTGGCCTCTTCGCATGGACGGAGGTGACGGGAGAACCGACCCGGGCGGCCCGGAGGCCACGGTCCGAGGGCCGGCTGCTCGGACACCCGAAACCGCCCAACACCCTCTCGGCACAACTGTTGCGTATATGACACCACGGTCAGGACTGCCTCACCCGATGGGGGACTTTGCCACACCGACGCCTGTCCAAAGGCTCCGTGCGTGGCAAACCTCACCACTGTGGGGTACCTTCCCTCGGTTTCCCCGCACTGACCCAAGGATGGACCTGTGCCCCTCTGCCTGACGCCCCGCATCGAACGCATCGCCCAGGCGGTCACTGGCCGGCATGACAGCCTGTTCGCCAGCGATGTGGCCAAGGCCACCGGCGAGCTGAAATCCCTGCTCGACGGCAAACGTGTGCTGCTGGTCGGCGCTGCCGGGTCGATCGGCTCAGCGACGTTGATCGAGATGCTGAAGGTCACCAAGCCCGCGGCGGTGGCGGTGCTCGATCCGAATGAGAACAACCTGGCCGAGTTGGTGCGCTCGATCCGCAATCTGCCCACGCCCTTCACCGGTGAGTTGATCGTTCAGCCACTCGACTACGGCACGCCGCTCACCGGAATCTTTCTCGATGAACAGGCGCCGTTCGACGTGGTGTTCTCGTTCGCTGCGCTGAAGCACGTGCGCTCGGAGCGCGATCATTTCTCGACCGTGCGCCTGTTGGAAGTGAATCTGCTCAAGGCGCATTTTTTCCTGTGCTGCTTGCGGCGGCGTCAGCGCAACGCGCACGCGCGGGTTTTCTTCGTCTCCACCGACAAGGCCGCCAACCCGGTCGGGATCATGGGCGCGTCCAAGCGCGCGATGGAGATCCTGTTGTGGGCGCACACGCAGAACGATGAAGCGATCGCGTGGCCGCAGGAACCGGCGCAAGTTTTGCCACGCCTGACTCACGTCACCACCGCGCGTTTCGCCAACGTCGCCTTCAGCGATGGCAGCCTGCCGTGGGCCTTCTTGCAGCGCATCGAGAAACAACAGCCGCTGGCTGCTCCTGGGGACATCCGCCGCTACCTCGTCACGCCACGTGAAGCCGGTCAGCTCTGTCTGCTCGCCGGCGCTGCCACGCCACACAGCCACGTGGTGATCCCACGTTTGGATCCGGCCAAGGACATGGCCTCGTTCATCGACATCGCCGATGCGACCCTGCGCGACCTGGGACTGACACCGTCACATTACCGCGATCCCGCCAAGGCCTTGGCCAGCGTCGCCGGCGAGCTGGCGCAGAAACGCTATCCCGTGCTGGTCACCACCTCTGACACCAGTGGCGAGAAAGAGATCGAAGAATTTGTCGCACGCGGTGAGCAGGAAAGCGCGCATGCGAACGGCTTTACCCACCTCGCGACCATCCCCGCGCCGCACGCCGTGGACCTCGCGCCGCTCCGCCACCTGCTCCAGACCATTTATCGCGCCGTGCGCTGCCGCTCCGCCAACGACATCCCGAGCAAGGCCGAGTTGGCGCTGGCCCTCGCTGCCGTCGTCCCCGGCTTCATCCACCGCGAAACCGGCAAGAGCCTTGACGGGAAGATGTGAGCGAGCCACTCATCATCATTCCCGCACGAGGCGGTTCGAAGGGTATCCCGCGCAAGAATCTGCGCACCGTCGGCGGCATCAGCCTGATCGGACGCGCGGTGCGCACCGCGCGCGCAGCGTGTGCCCAGCTCGGCGGCGGTCGGGTGATCGTGGACTCCGACGACGAGGAGATCCTCGCCGAAGGGCGGCGCTGGGGTGGGGAAACGCCCTTCGTCCGACCGGCAACACTCGCAGGTGACGCCAGCAGCAGCGACGATGTCATGCGCCATGCGCTGCGGACGTTGGGAATTGCTGCCAGCGATCCACGTCCGGTGGTGCTGATGCAGGCGACCTCGCCGCTGACGCCGACGGAGCATGTGGTTGATGCGGTGCGACTGTTCCTGCGCCATGGCGATCCGGTGGAGAGCGTCTGCGCGCCCGACCATCATCCAGCATGGTGTCATCGCCTCGACGCGGACGGTCGACTGGTGCCATTGCTGCCGGAACATGCCACCACCAGACGCCAGGATCTGCCACCCGTCGTGCGTGAGGCCGGCGCGGTCTACGTGGTGTCGGCGGGTGATGTGCTCGCCAGCCGTCCGCTAGTGCAACCCGGACGCACGCGTGGGGTGCCACTCGATCCGCGCTTGGCGGTGGACATCGACCACGAACACGAACTGGCGGTAGCCGATGCGCTGCTGTCCACCACCGCACCGGCAGTCCACATCGGTGATCGACGCATCGCCGATGGCGAGCGTTGCTTCATCATCGCCGAGGCTGGCGTCAATCACGACGGCGACGTTACTGAAGCGCATCGGATGGTGGATGCGGCTGCGGAGATCGGCGCGGATGCGGTGAAGTTTCAAACCTGGCGCACGGAATTGATCTGTCGCCCGGGCGCACCCAAGGCCGAGTACCAGCGCGAGCAGGACGGCACGCACGACGACCAGTTCACCATGCTCAAGCGCCTGGAACTGCCGGACTCTGCGTGGGCGGAACTCGCGGCCCATGCGCGCGAACGCGGCATCCTCTTCCTCAGCACGCCGGACGAGATCGTCAGCGCACGCTTGCTGGTAAAACTCGGCATTCCAGCAATCAAGATCGGCTCCGCCGAACTCGACAACCTGCCGTACCTAGCGCAGATCGGTGCCCTCGGTCTACCGGTATTGTTGTCGACCGGCATGGGCACCCTGCCTGAGGTCTCCGCTGCGCTCGCTGCGTTGCATTCGCAAGGAAACTGCCCCGTCGCCCTGTTCCACGCGGTCAGCGCGTACCCGGCCAAACTCGACGACATGAACGTGCGCGCCATCGCCACGCTGCGCGCGGCGTTCGGTGTGCCGGTCGGATTGTCGGATCATTGTCCGGGTCCCGAAGCGGCCCTCGCTGCCGTTGGCGTCGGGCTGCCGTTGTGGGAAAAACATCTGACACGTGATCGTAGTCGTCCGGGCCCTGATCATGCAGCGAGCTTGGATCCGGACGAGTTCGCGCGTCAGATCGCGTTGGTGCGCGGTGCGCAACGCGCCCTCGGCGACGGCCGCAAGGAACCGCGCACCCACGAACTCGCGACGCGTGCCGTGGTACGCAAACGTCTGCATGCGGCACGTGATCTTGCGGCGGGCAGTACGCTCGATGTTTCCGCACTCGACGCGCTGCGCGCTGAACGCGGACTTGCGGTGTCGAATTTCTACGACGTGGTCGGACGACGCCTGAAACGCGCCCGCGCCGCCGGCGAAGCGATCGACGAAGCGGATCTCGTATGAGCGAGCCCATCCGCATCGTCATGGTCAGCACCTCGCGCAGCGATTTTGGCTTCGTCGCGCCACTCGCGCGTGCGGCCCAGGCGGATGCTCGCTTCGCCTGCGTCACGGTCATCACCGGCCAGCACCTTCCTGCCGGAACACCGAACGCTGACGAACTCCTCGGACTCGACAGTCGACGACTGCCGGCCTCCGACAGCTCGGTCGGACACGTGCATCAGCGAGCTTTGCTCGCGCTGCTGGAAGAGCATGCCATCGAGGCCGTGCTGGTGATCGGTGATCGCCACGAACTGCTGGAGGTCGCTCACGTGGCCACCGTAGCGAACTTGGCGTTGGCGCACTGCTCGGGTGGTGAAAAAACCCAGGGTGCGATTGATGATGTAGTCCGTGACGCGGTGACGCGCCTCGCTCATCTCCACTACCCGACGCATGAAGGTGCCGGCAACCGACTGGTCGACGACCTGAAGGAAGAACCCCGGCGCGTGCTGGCCACCGGCGATCCCGGCATCGACACGCTCCTGACCGAACCACGGTTGTCTGCTGGCGAGTTGGAACAACTGACCGGTGCGAAGCCAGGAGTTGGCGATCTGTGTGTCGCCGTGCATCCGATCACGCGCGATCCGGCCGAGCTGGAAACCATCCTCGGGGCCATCGCCGCCGTTGCTGCGCAGTGGCCAGGTCACCTCTTTTTCTCCAGTCCCAACGGCGATCCGGGCAGCGAGCGCATTCACGCTTGCTGGTCGGAGCTCGCCCGTCGCCTGCCGCGCTGCCATCTGCTCGCGTCGCTGGGCAGTCGCGCCTTCCGCAGCCTGATTGCATTCTGTGGCGTGATGATCGGCAATTCGAGCGCCGGATTGATCGAGGCACCGAGCCTCGGCACACCCACCGTGAACCTCGGGACCCGTCAACTTGGCCGGAAGATGGGCACGAGCGTGATCGATTGCCGTACGCCGACGGTCGACTCGTTGCGCAACGCCATCACGCAGGCACACGCTCTTCGGCATGCGGGGCGACAATTCGATAATCCGTATGGCGACGGCCATGCGATCCCGCGCATCCTCGACCATCTGGCGGCCAACCTGCGCTCGCGCGATCCCGCGTGGAACCTCTTGGTGAAGACGTGAGCCAGGTGGAGATCACCACGATCTCGGCGGGCAGCGAACGCTGGAATGGCGTCCTCAGCAGCTTCGACGGCGTGGATGTGTACGCGCAGCATGGCTACGTTCACGCGGCGGCAGGTGATGACGCCCTGTTGGTGCACGTGCGCACCCCCGCCGGAGAAATGGCGGTCCCCTTGCTGCCACGGCGACTGCCCGAGGGCGAGGGTTACGATGCTGAGAGCCCCTATGGTTATCCCGGCCTGCTGACGCGTGGTGAAGTCGCCACATGCTGGCCGCTCCTTGCCGACACGCTCGCAGCGCGCGGCATCGTCAACCTCTTCCTGCGGTTGAATCCGTTCGCCGACTATGCGGCCTTAGCTCATCTCCTGATCGGCGCACCCCATCCTACCGCCTGGATCCCGCTCACCGATGGACGAACGCAGGCGTTTGCTGGTGGCGACTGCGCTAATCATCGCTCGCAGGTGAACCGCGCCCGCCGCTTGGGTTTCAACTCGACGATCAGCATCGCACCAACCAGCGAAGTGCTGCGGTCCTTCCGCGCGCTCTACGATCAGACCATGGAGCGCTTGTCCGCCGGATCGGCGTACCGCTTCAACGACACTTACTACACCAGACTCGCGGCCGGATTGGGCGACGACCTCGCGCTGGTGTCGGTGATCGATGCTGGCGGCGTGGCGGTGGCACAGGCACTGCTGATGTGTGGGCCGCGGTATGGCCATTACCACCTTAGCGCTCGTCAGGGCGACGTGCACAATGCTGCCGGCAATCTGCTGTTCGAGGCGATGGCCGATCATGCCGCCACGCGAGGCCTGGCCGGCATCCACCTCGGTGGCGGCATGAGCGTCGCAGACGATGACAGCCTGCTGCAGTTCAAACGCCGCATCGGTCGCGGCCGCTCACATTTTCGCGTTGCGGGTCTGATATGTGATGCCGCACGACATGAACGCCTGATCAACGACTGGCGCAGCCGCAGTGGCCGCACGCCAGCCTGGTTCCAGGCCTACCGCCAACCCATCGCCATGGAGAACCGCACATGAACACCACGAACGCGAGCGCCAGTTGGGATCCCACCTGGGAGGCGATCTTCGCCTCCCGCGCCTGGGGCAAGTATCCGCCCGAGCCGGTGATTCGTGAGATCATGCGCAAGTTCAGCCGCGTGCCCGACCGCAAAGCGGTGCGCGTGCTCGATCTTGGCAGTGGACCTGGCGCCAACACCTGGTTCCTCGCCCGCGAAGGTTTCAGCGTCGCGGCCATCGACGGCTCGCCGAGTGGTATCGCGCAGAACCGCGCGCGTCTGACCAGCGAGAACCTCACCGCCGATCTCCAGGTCGGCGACTTCACCCAGCGCTTACCGTGGGACGATGCGAGCTTTGACGCGGTGCTCGACAACGCTTCGCTCTGCGCGAATCCCATGCGTTCGATGCTCTCCTGTGCGGCCGAAGTGAAACGAGTGCTGAAGCCCGGTGGGATGTTCATCTCGCTGAACTTCACCGAGCGTACCTGGGGGTACGGTCTGGGGCAGCCGGGCGAGGATCCGGGCTCGATGCGCAACATTTCTGAAGGGCCGCTGGGCAACGTGGGCTACATCCACTTTCTCAGCCACGCTGATGTGGACCGCGTCTACGCCGGTTTCACCGACCACTCCATCGAGCGTAATTCCTACACCATGGGCAATCAACTGCACCTGATCGAGTTGTGGGTAGTGGTCTGTCGCAAGCCGGGAGCCTGAGCCATGGCCACTGATCTCCATGACCTCATCGTCGCGCCAGAGGCCTCTATCCTGGACGCCATGCGGGTGATCGATTCTTCCGGTCTGTCAGTGGCGATGGTCTGCGGTCCTGGGCAGAAGCTGATCGCGATGGCCACCGATGGCGACATCCGCCGGGCAATCCTGCGCGGTGTTCCACTGTCTGAACGCATCAGCGCCATTGCCAACCCGAAATTCACCACCGTCAGTCCGGACCTGTCGCGCACCGATGCGTTGCAGTTCATGGTCGCCAACGGTTTCGCCTGTTTGCCGGTGGTCGATGACAAAGGGGTCCTGCGCGATCTGCACACGCTGAAAATGGCGCTGATGGGCTCGCGCTGCGATTCGTGGGCAGTGGTCATGGCCGGCGGCAAAGGCGAACGCCTGGGCGAACTGACCAAGGGCATTCCCAAACCCATGCTGCCGATCGGCGATCGGCCGATCCTTGAACATATCGTACGACTGCTGGTGGGCCACGGCGTGCGCCGCATCTTCATCTCGGTGAACTACCTCGCACGCATGATCCAGGACCATTTCGGCGATGGCTCGGACTTCCAGTGCCGCATCGATTACCTGCATGAGCGCGAAGATACTCCGCTCGGCACGGGAGGTCCGATCTCCTTGGTGCCGGAGGTCCCAACTCATCCGCTGCTGGTGATGAACGGCGACCTATTGACCCGCATCCATGTCGGGCGGCTGTTGGCCTTCCATCGCAGTGGGGAGTACGCCGCGACCATGGGCCTGCGTGAACACGCGGTGCAGGTCCCCTTCGGCGTGGCCGAGGTGAAAGAGTCGCGCATCGTCAAGTTGGTCGAGAAACCAAAGCTCAATTACCGCATCAACGCCGGCATCTACGTGCTGAATCCCGAGTTGATCCCGCTCATCCCCAAGGGGCGTATGTATCCCATCACTGAGCTGCTCAACGGCTGCTTGCAGAGTGGCAAGCGCGTCGGCGCCTACCACATGCAGGAACCCTGGAGCGACATCGGACTGCCCGAAGAATACGCCAGCGCGCACCAATCAGCGCACTGAATCCGCGTTGGCTCAGGTGCCCCCGGGGCCCTGCGCCAGGATCGGACGAATGATGCGGGCAATCATGGGGTCGTTGTGAAAACGTTCCTGCGCCTCGGCACATAGTGCGAACGCCAACGCGGTCTGTCCGATGCGTCGCAGCACGTTGATCAGCATCACGAAGATCTGGGCATCCTGCGGACTGCGCTCATAGAGACGGGTCAGCGCATCCAGTTCGACCCCGGTATCGCCATTGCCCTGGGCAATGCGCGTGACGATCTTGAGGCGGGTATCCTCGTTCGCGATGCTGCGGCTATAGAACTCGGCCTTTTCAAACTTGCCGCATTCAAGTGCCGCGAGTGCGGCGATGAGGATCGCTTGGTCGTAAGCTGGAGAGAGGAAGCGCAGGTCTTGCACCAGGGAAAGCGCTTCGAGCGGACGGTTCCGCTCCAGGTGACGCTGGGCAATGGCGGTACGGGTCAGGTCGCCGGCGGCATCTTTGAAGGCCGCGACGAGGATCTCCGGATGATCGATGCTGCTGGACTGCACCAACGCAGCGAGTGTCGCGTCAGTGTCCTCGGCGAACAATACTTCCAGGCAGCCTGCCAGACGGCTGAGTTCATGATCAGCAATCTCCGAACCCCTGGGCCCGGCGAGGCCGACGCGCAGCAGTCGATGGTAGACCTTGGCCATGTGAACGTTGCAGAAGTCGCCCAGCAGCGCGCTGCCCACCACCGCTGGATTCCCGCGTACTGCCAAGCACGCGGCACCACAACGTTCCCGTACCGCCGGGATGGAACCCATAAGACGCCGCAGATCACCCTCCTCGCCAGCGAAGCCCTCCGCCCAAGCGCTCCAAGTCCAGGTCGTCGGCAATAGTCCTTCGCTCTTGGCTTTGTCGTAGATCTCGAATTCGCCATCAACCAGGGCGCTGAGCATCAAGCCAGTGACGAACGGTTGATCTCTCGACCACGCTCGTTGACCGAGCACCAACTCGCACAGTTGCGTGGTGTTGAAGGCATGCATGCCTTCTTCGCGTCCGGTCAGTCGATGACGATTGATGGTCGCGCCCATCTCATGGAGCAGCAGGTCGCGCTCGGTGGCGCCCGTCGTGCTTCGCGTGGCAAGGAAGGCGCGGAAGCGATCCAGGGCTTCGTCGCTCATGTGAACTCCTTGAGCGCCAGTTCCAATTCGGGACGCAGGCGCTCGATAAGGCTGGGCACGGAGTGCAGGTAGAGACGCATGATCTGCACCTGGTTCCAGTTCCGTTCCGCCATGGTGCGCACGAAGGTGTTGTGGTGCAGTTTGACCATCAGGTTGCGCAACGCTGCGCGGAAGACGTAGGTGAACCACGCGGCATTTTCCGGGCTGACGATGGTGCCAAGGTCGATCTTCTTGCCCATCGACTCGACCGCTTCGCGATCATGTGACAACGGCCGCCAGGTCGCTAACTCCAGATCGTATTCCTTGAACCGCTCCTGGACGGTAGCGAAGTCGGCGAGCAGTTGCCGGCCACGCGAGCGGTAGGTTTCCCACTGCGTTTCATTCCAGGCACGTTGGGGATGGGATTTCTCCAGCGCTACGCCCGTCGCCAACGGCAAGCCGCCGGCCGTGGTGCCCTTGATGACCGCGCCGACCTCATCCGCAGCATTGACGTTGATGAAGGTCGTGCGGCCCTGATACGACTGGATGATGCCTTCGATGTCCGAGCGGAAGATTTCCCACACGCCGGTGGTCTGGAGGTAGCCTCCGCCGTTCTTCGGCGTGTCGATCAGACGTTTGTGGTAATTAGCAGAGGTGCGCGAGAGGTCCTTCGCCCATTCGGCTTGCGATTCCACTGCCAACGGTGCGGTGCCCACGCCATGGCTCTGTCCGTCGTTGCGGTAGGCCAGATCATGGCCGAGCAGCCAAGCCTCCTTGATCCCCAGCAGGCCCGCGACCGACGCGGTGATGGTGCCGGCCGAACGTCCGCTCGACAAACGTGGCTCGTTCGCGTCGAGCCAGGGATAGAGATCGTCGGCGTTCCAGAACCAGGCCACCCGTTCGCCGAACGGAATGACGCTGGTGGGATGCACCACTGGCAAAGCGAAAATCACCGTGCGGCATTGTTCGGCGTGTCCGTCGATCAAAGCGTGCATGACATCTGGACGTTCGACCATGCAGACGAAGTCCGGCTCAATGCCGTTTTTCAACAGACCGCCAAGGATGGAGTCGGCACAGATGATCACGTGTTCGTGTTGGATCTCACGGATGCGCTCGTAGTGCGCGCTGACGCTCGGACCACTGGCGATACACAGGGCGGACTTGCCGGCATAGCGGTAGGCGTAGTCGCTCGAACGCGGCTGGGTGATGATCTTGCGACCATGCATCAGCGCGTGTTTGGCCCCCAGAAAAGTGTCGTAGACGTCGTTGCCCAGGCAGTCGTACCGCTCCAGCAGCAACTTGCCGATCGCTGGGTGAATCTCGTCGCGCATGCGCTCGGCGTTGGGCGCCAACGCATGGGTGTCGACCGTGCGGGTCCCCGCCAGACGGGCGATCTGGCCGTGGTTGGTGAAGGCCCGGCTGATGACCGAGCCCAGTTCGTTGGCGTTCAACACCAGGTGCAGGCTCAGGTGCAATTCCTTGAACAGCAGCGGCAGATCGACGATCCCGAGCAGGTGGGCGAAATGCGGGATCTCCGGCATGAGCACCAGGACATGCACCAGCTTGGAGCGGCCGTTCGCATCGCCGCGCAGGAATTGCAGGATTGAGCCGTCGCCAAGACCGATGAGCAACAGGCCTTCGTTGAGCGTACTGGTGGCCAACCGGGCCGCGTCGAGTGTGGGTCGCTGAGGCAACGTGGGGACGCTCGCTGGCCACTGTTCCGGTAGTGCCTGGGCGATCACCGGGGCCTGTTGCTGCAACATGACCCGGGCTTGCTGATACCGTTGTGCGGACGGCATGTCGTTCATGGCGCGCGACCCTTGATTCGCAGTTCTGCCGTTACTGGACAGGGCGGGTACTCCGCCCGCAAGCGGGGTCTGCACAGATGTCATGAGGATGGCTCCGAGGACGAGGACTGGAGGATACCCCGGATTCCCGGCGCATCCCAGGACGAGTCACCCAGGCATTACTGCAGGAGCTTGAGCACGTTCTGCGGCAACTGGTTGGCCTGGGCCAACATCGCGGTGGCGGATTGCACCAGGATCTGGTTGCGCGTGAAGTTCGAGGACTCCTCAGCGAAGTCGACATCGCGGATGGTCGATTCGGCAGAGGTCAGATTCTCGAACGAGGTACGCAAGCTGTTCAAGCCGCTTTCCAGCGTGTTGGATTGGAGCGCACCGAGCAGGCCGCGTAAGGTGGTGACCTCGTTGATGGTCGAGTCAATCACCGCCAGCGCTTCGACCGTCAGGCCGTTGAACAACGCACCCTGCTGATCGGTGTGGAGATCGTTGAGGCTGCGCAACGGCCCGCCGTCCTCCACATTACGACCGAGTTCGGTGGCCGCGACGCTGTCGATCACCACCCCGACGCGTTGACCGGCGTTCGGGCCGACCTGGAACACCGCGCCCTCGTCGAGGTCAAAGGTCGTCACGCCACCGGCCGTGGTGAGGGTTTGGTCGATGTCAGCGCTGAAGCCGTTGTAGCCGAGTGCCTCCATTGCCGGAGTGAGCACCAGGGTAGAGCCGCTGCTGACCAGGTTGCTGGTGCTGACCAGGTCCAAGATCACGCCATTGCTGGAGGTCATCGTCGCGGTGACATCAACACCGCTGGTGACCACCACGTTGCCGCTGACACTCGCGACGGTCGAGGCCACATGCGCTGCCTGGGCCACCTGATTGTCATCGCGCACCTGCGCGGTGGTGGTCAAGTCGAGTGTCGAGCCGGCATTCGCACCAGCTGCCAGCTCGGCATCACCCAGCAGGACGTCCGTGCCCTGCGACTGGTCGACCGCGAGCGAAACCGCCAGGTCCGAACCGTCAGTGGTGAAGACCACAAAACCGCGGAACCCACCGGCGGTGGCGCCAGTCTGGTTGGCCATGCCGGCAAAGCCGCTCAGGTCCACGGCACCGGTAGCGAAGGCCACGCGTACGTTGGCGAAGTCTCCGCCCAGGGCGTTGAACTGCGTCTGCATCGCACTGGCGATGGTGTCGAGGTCGCGAGCACCGGTGAAGACCAGGGTGTTGCCGCCGATGGTCAGGTTGATCGCGTTGCCGCTCTGCAGGTAGGTGGTGCCGACCATGGCCGCACCTTGGACTTCCGTACCGCCGGCACCGGTCAGGAACGTCGCGTCGCTACCGGTGGCGAAGGTTGCTGCCGCGATGTCGACGACGTTGACCTGCGAATTGGTGACGGCGTTGTTCTGGTAGTCGACAGTAAGCGAGAAGTTGAAATCGGTGGCGATGTCGTCGAAGCCACGAGCCAGGCTGAAGCGCAGGCCGTCGCTGCTGGTGCTGCCGTCGTAGGTCAGCGCCGCACCGCTGAACGTCGTGTGCGCTTGAATGGCGGCCTCAAGACTGGTGAGCACCGACGATAAGGCGGTTCCCGAAGCCACCACCACCGCACCGCTGAACGACCCACCAGTAGCGCTCTGAAGCACGTAGCTGAAGGTCGTGCCACTGCTGACCGTGGTGGAGGTCTGCACCTCGGAAAGACTGGTAATACCGCTGAACATCGCGCCCGCAGCGTCTGCCGCCGTGGATGGCGTCGTCACTTCGATCGTGGCGGTGACGGTTTCGTTCTGGCCAGCCACCTGCTGGATCGCCCCGCGGGTAAAGGCCACTCGTGCCGTGAAGTCTTGCGAACCGACGGCGAGGCGCGTCACGTCCATTTCACCGTTGGCATTGGCCGCGACGCTGAAACCCAGTGGCTGAGCCAAGGCATCGAGGCGTGCCGCCACGGTGGTGGCGTCCTGCAAGCCAGTCGTCACGTAGGCGACCACTTGATCGTCGATCGACAGCGTCACCGACACGCCCGCGTTCACGCGGCTGGTGCCCAGCGTGACGCCAGTGACGGCGCCGCTGAAGACGTAGTTGTCGGTGGCGTTGGAGCCGATCAGGGTCATCGCCTCGCTGGCGCCGGGATTGATCTGGAGCGTGACCGGACCGATGTCGATCGCAGGATTGTTGGCGAGGTTGCCCACGCGCACGCGATCCAGACCGGTGCCGAAGTTGCTCGCGCCACTCAGGCCACCATCGAGGATGCGTTTGGTGCCGAACTGGGTGTTGGTGCTGATGCGCGTGATCGACTCGATGAGGTTGTCGAGTTCGGTTTGGTCGGCGTAGAGCTGGCTCTCGTCGTTGACGCCGGTGTTGCCCGCGTGCAGGGCGAGTTCGCGCGCCTTGATCAGCAGTGAGTTGATTTCGTCGAGTGCACCTTCCGTGGTCTGCACGAAGGACACCGCGGTTTCGCTGTTGTCGATCGCTTGTCCCAGGCCGGCGATCTGCGCGCGCATTTGCTCGCTGATCACCAGGCCGGCGGCGTCATCCGCCGCACGGTTGATGCGCATGCCGCTGGACAGTCGCTCAAGCGACTTCGACAGCGCGGCGTCATTACGTAACATCATATTATGGCCATTGATGGCCGAGATGTTGTGATTGATGCGCAGGGACATGGGAACCTCGCGTGTTGGGAACTCCAGCTCGGTGAAGAGCCTTGGGAGCACCAACGCTCGCGGCGTGCCAAAAGGGCTTGCCACGGTGCGGAGTGCGGGGTGCGACGTGCGGCGTTGACGACCGACCGCACGCCACTCGGTTCATCCAGCTGCAATTTTCACAAGGCTTTGCGGCGATGGTGGCGAGGTCCGCAGAGCACTCGAGCAAACGCCGGATGACCACCCGGTTCTCGCGGCTCACGCCGCGAACCGCTGTTCGGCCCCGTCATCCGCATGGGAAAACACCGCACGCGACGATCTCGCAAAACGCCGCACGCCGCACGCCGCACGGCTCGCGGCCCATAAACGACAAAACCCCCGGTGCCAAAAGCACCGGGGGTGGTCATTCGTGACCTGATTGTCGTCCGTGATCAGCCGAGAAGCTTCAGCACGTTCTGAGGCATCTGATTGGCTTGCGCCAGCATCGAGGTCGACGCCTGCACCAGGATCTGATTCCGGGTGAAGTTCGCCGATTCCTCGGCGAAGTCGACGTCGCGGATGGTCGACTCGGCAGCCGTCAGGTTCTCATAGGACACCCGCAGGCTGTTCAGACCACTTTCCAGGGCATTGGCCTGGAAGGCGCCAAGGCGCCCGCGCAGGTTGGTGACCTGATCGATGGCCGAGTCGATGACCGCCAGAGCTTCCGTGCTGAGACCATTGAGCAGAGCACCTTCCTTGGTGCTGAGCATATCTTCCAGGCTCGCCAAGGACGAGCTGGCACCACGACCGAGTTCATCGGACGAGATGTCGTCGACCGTGAAGGCCACTTGCTGCAGGGCGTTCGCACCGACCTGGAACACCGCACCCTGGGTCAGGGTGAAGTTGGTCGCACCACCGGCGGACAGCAAGGTCGAGGAGAGCTCGGCCTTGAAATCCTTGTAACCGATGTCGTTCATGCCCGTGGTCAGCGTCATGCTGACGGTGCCGTCGGCATTGATCGCCGACTGCTTCAGGTTCAGGACCACCCCGTTGGACGAGGTCATGGTCGCGGTGGCATCGAGGCCACTGCTGACCACCGAACCGCTGGTCGTGCTGGCCACCGCAGTGCCCGATACGGCACCGCTGGTGGCGGTGTTGCCGCTGCTTACCTGAGCTGTGGTCGTGAGGTCGAGCGTGGCGCCCGCTTCCGCACCAGTCTGGGTCTGGACCGACGAGATGGCCACGTCAGTGCCCTGCGTCTGGTCGACCGTCAGCGACACTGAGAAGCTCGTGCCGTCCGAATTCCACAGTACGAAGCCCGCACTGGGTGTGACCGCGCCGGTTGCACCCTGGTAGTTGGTGAGTCCCGTGAGGCTCACACCAGCCGCTAGGTATTCGACCTGGACGCCTGAGAGGCCGCCTCCCAGAGCCTGCACGGCAGTTTCCAGGCCATCAGCGATACCAGTCATGCTCTGGCCGCCGGCACCGGCGGTAAAGGTCACCGTTTGGCCGTTGACCGTCAGGTTGATGGCATTGCCGGACGACATGACCGTGCCCGTGGCGATGGCTGAACCAGCCACAGCACCGGTGCCATCGTTGAAGGTTGGGCCGGTACCGACGTTGAAGGTCGCACCCGTCAGCGACAGCACTTCGACTTCTGATTGGATGGCGGCAGAGTTGTCGAAGTCGATCGCCAGCGAGAAGTTGAAGTCAGTGGCGATCGTGTCGTCGCCACGGGCGAGATTGAACTTGATCTCACCGGCACCGGTGCTGCCCGCGAGGGTCAACGAAGCGCCAGAGAAACCAGCCTGACCCTGGATCGAGGTCTGCAGGCCCGACAAGATGCTGGCAACGGTGGCGTTGGCCGCACCGGTCACGGTCGCGGAGTAAGCCCCGCCGGTGGCCGTGCTGATGTTGTAGGTGAAGCGGGTGCCACTCTTGGCCAGGGTGTTGGTCTCCTGGATGCCGGAGACGCCACCGATGGACTCGTTGAACAGTACGGCGGCAGCGCCGGAGCTGGTCGACGGGCTGGTGACCTCGAGGGTTGCCGTGACGTTCTCAGCGCTACCCGCGACAGCCGCGCTTCCCGCACGTGAGAAGCTGATATTCGACACGAAGTCCGTGGAGCCGAAGTTCTGGCGGGTGACCTTGATTTCACCGCTGACCGAGGCGACATCGAAACCGTACTGGTTAGCCAGGGTATCGAGCGCGCTAGCCAGGGTTGATGCGGTCATCGTACCGGTGGTGACGAGCGCAACCGTATCGCTGCCAAGGGTGAGCGACACCGACACGCCCGAGTTCACCGAGGCGCTACCGAGGTTCACACCGGTGACCGCCGCGTTGAAGATGTAGGTGTCGGTCGAAGAACCACCCTTGAGGGTAATCGCTTCCTTAGTCGCGGCCGTCACATTGAGTGACATCAGGCCAGCATTAATTGCGGGGTTGTTGGCCAGGTTGCCAACTTTGACGTGCGAGATGGAGGAGGCGAGACTCGTGGCACCGTTCAGGTTACCATCGAGCAGCTTCTTGGTACCGAACTGGGTCACATCGCTGATGCGGGTGATCGACTGGATGACGTTGTCGAGCTCAGTCTGGTCAGCGGTGAGCTGATTGACGTCGTTGGCGCCTTCGTTGGCGGCATGCAGGACGAGTTCACGTGCCTTGGTCAGCAGCGTGTTCACTTCGTCGAGCGCACCTTCGGTGGTCTGCACCATCGAGATCGCGGTCTCGCTGTTATCGATACCTTGCTTCAGACCTGAGATCTGCGCACGCATCTGTTCGCTGATGACGAGTCCAGCGGCGTCGTCGGCAGCGCGGTTGATTTTGAGGCCGCTGGACAAGCGCTCGAGCGACTTGGCCATCATGCTTTCGTTTTTCATCAACTGGCGATGCCCGTTGATTGCTGAGATATTGTGATTGATGCGCAGGCCCATGATTTCCTCCGTGGGGTGTTGGTTGGGAGCCGAGAGCGGTATCCGTACCGCGAACCGCATATGACGGTCTGGGGGTCAGTGACGGCAGGGGTTCTGGGCGCTTGAGGGAAATCCCGCTAGGTGACGAACCGCGACGAACCGGCTGCGGACCGCGGCAACCCCCGATTTCGCGGACGCCGGAAACCATTGGCCAAAGGTTTGCGTTCTGAGTCCCAGGGGGAGGACCGACGGACATGACACAACCGCCTATCAAAGAAATCTTTATGGCTAATCATCTGGGCGGTGGCGGAGTCGGCCAGCAAGCCCAAGCCAGATTTCCCTCAAGCGCCAGGCCCAGCCCACCGATGCTGCGTGTTGGGGGTACCACGCCCCCAAGGAGGCAGGTCGCCCATGAGCCGCATCGACGCCCAGATCGCCACCCAAGTGGGCGACTACATCCGGCCAGCCAACACGGCCGACCGTCAAGCGCAGGTCCAGGTCGCCCAGACGCAACAGGGCCAGGCCGCCGCCAATGGGCAGCTGCCAGTGAGTTCCGACCACCTGCATGCTGCCGCCGCGCAGTTGAAGCAGGTGGTCGAGGCCGCCAGTTCCCGTCGCCTGTCGATGGATATCGACCACGACAGCGACCAGGCCTTCATGCGCGTCACCGACCAGCAGACCGGCGAGGTGATCAAACAGATCCCCTCAAAGGAAGTGATGGAACTGCACGCACGCCTGCAGGACTTCATCGGCATGTTCATCGACAAAACCGCGTAACGCTTTCACTGTCCCGTTCCCACTCGCTGCCAGTGAGTTGTCCATGGTAGAAGCGACCGGCTCGACGACCAACTCGTCCACGAACAACTCGTCCACGACCAGCTCCAGCACCCGTCCCAAGGTGAATGGGCTGGTTTCTGGTATCCAATCGTCGGACATCATCGACGCCTTCATCAATGCCGATCGTGCGACCACCCGGCTGCTCGAACGCAACAAGGCGCTGTACGAGGCACGCCGCGAAGCGGTGCGCACCTTCAATACGCGGATGTTGTCGGCCCAGCTCGACCTGGGCACGCTCAAACGCGCGTCGACCTTTCAGAGCCGCACCTCCACCAGTAGCAACACCGACGCCCTGGCGATCACTACCACCGCCAGCAGCGCTGTGCCCGGTTCCTATACGCTCGACGTGGTGAAAGTGGCGCGTTCCCATCAACTCGCGACCGTGGGCCAAGCGTCGGCCGAAACCGCCTTTGCTAGCGGCACGCTGTCGCTCCAGGTCGGCGATGCCGCGGCGACCCAGCTCACCTTCAGCGCCGGTGGCAGCCTCACCGATGTCGCCTCGGCGATCAACAATGCTGGTACTGGCATCACCGCTTCGGTGATCAACGACGGCAGCGGATCGCCCTTCCGTCTGGTGCTCAACGGCGGCAAGACCGGCGCCGCCAACGATATTCTGGTGAGCGGTACTGGCGGCATGGCCTCGCTCTTCACCGGTATGTCGACCCTGGCCGCGGCGAGTGATGCCGAGGTGCGGATCGGTTCCGGTGGCGGCGCCATCACCGTGACCCAGGCCAGCAACACCTTCAGCGAGATCGTTCCCGGGGTGACGCTGGAAGCGCGCACCGTGGCCAACGCCATCACCATCGGCGTCACCGCTGATCCGACCGCGGCGAAGGACGGCATCAAGAAATTCGTCGAGAGCTTCAATGCGGCGACCACCTACCTCAAGGCCAACGCTGGATTCGATCCGGCAACCAAGACCGCCGGCGTCCTCATCAGTCAGGCGAACTTGGTGGCCGGCATGGGCCAGATCACCCGCGCGCTGACCGGCAGCGTGTCGGGTCTGCCGTCGTCGCTCAACAGTCTGGCTGCCATTGGCATCACCCTCAAGCGCACCGATGGTACGCTGGTCGTCGATCAGACCAAGCTGGACAAGGCACTGGCCGACAATTCAGAGGGCGTGCGCAAGCTGTTCATGAACACCGGCACCTCGACCGAGCAGTCGGTGCAGTTCAGCAACCTCACCGACAAGACCAAGGTCGCCGGTCCTTTCTCCGTCAACATCACCCAACCGGCCGTGCAGGCGGTGCTCAGCAGCACGGCCCTGGCAGCGTCGACGGTGATCACCAACAGCAACAACACCCTGGGGATGTCGGTCAATGGCCGCGCCGTGACGCTGACACTGACCAACGGCACCTACACCCGGGCGGAGCTGGCCACTCAGCTGCAGAGTTCGTTCAACGCGGTGTTGTCGCCGACCAATGAAAAGCTGGTGGTGTCGCTCGCGAGCAACCGTCTGGACATCCACAGCGAGCGTTATGGCCGCACTCAGAACATCCAGATCCGTGGCGACTCGACCGCGCTCACCGCGCTGGGGCTGACCCCACAGAACGTCACTGGCATCGATGTGGCCGGCACCATCAACGGTGTTGCCGGGGCTGGCAACGGACGGCTCCTCGGTGGTGCCGTCGGCAGCGACGCGGAAGGTTTGTCGCTCAATATCACCGCCACGGCTGCGCTCAGTGGCGCCAGCGTCACCGCCCACAAGGGCATCGGCCAACAGATCGGCGAACGTTTCACCCGTCTGACCGACAACTCGATCGGCACGATCAGCTCGATCGACAAGAACCTGAGCAAGAACATCATCGACGCGACCAGTCAGATCACCAAAGCCGACCTCACGCTGACCAAACGCCGCGAACGCTACGAACGCCAGTTCCAGTCGATGGAACGCATGATCGCGCAGTTCAATTCCCAGGGCACGGCGATGACAAACTTCGTGAAGTCGTTGACGCCGAGAGAGTCGTGAGCCACCTTAAGGAACCGCGGCACTTGGCGATAACGGGGCCTCAACCCGCGGCAGTCGCGGCCGATACTGCGAGCGTCGGGAGAACACCATGAACCAAACCGCCCAGGCCGCTTACCGTTCCGCTGAAGTCGAGACGGTGTCGCAACGCGAATTGATCGTGCGATTGTACCTCGGCGCGGAACGCTTCATCGGCAACGCCCGTGAGGCGATCAAGGCCAACAAGGGCGAAGAAGCGATCGTGCAATGCCGCAAAGCGCGCGACATCTTCATCGAACTCATGGCGACCCTCAACTTCGAGGCCGGCGGTGAATTGGCGCACCAGCTGCGCGACCTCTACGCCTTCATCATCTATCAGATCAGCGAAGGCAGCCTGAAGAAGAACGAGGCCCAACTCGCGGCCCTGTTGCCGATCATGCGCACTCTGCGCGAAGGCTGGGAGGCGGTTCCCGATGAACACGCCAATGTGACTTCGATCCCCGAAGGCAATCGCGGGCATAGCCTGAATCTGCGCTGCTGAATGACCCAGGGCGATGCCCGGGCGATGCCCTGGGCTCCCTTCACGTCGCGCCGTTGGCGCTCACGAATCGGTAGTTGGGCCACCGCCCGGTTGCTCCTCGTCCTAATCGACTGAGCGTAGCAGACTATGCGGTCAGACCTGCGCTCGGAGTTGGTACGGCGTGACGATGCGGTGGTGTGGCATCCCTGTACCCAGATGTCTGACCATGACGTGTTCCCACCGCTTGAGATCGTCTCGGCCAGCGGTGGCTGGCTGACGCTTGCTGATGGTCGGCGCATTTTCGACGCCATCAGTTCCTGGTGGTGCAAAAGCCTTGGCCACGGCCATCCGCGCCTGACCGCGGCGCTGACGGCGCAGGCCGCTCGCTTTGAGCACGTCATCCTCGCCAACACCACCAATGACCAGGTGGTGACCTTCTGCGAACGGCTGTTGGCGGCGGCCAACGGATTGCCGCCAACCTTCTGGCGCAACGACGCGCCACGCGGGCGCCAGCCTGGACACTTCGGCAAAGTGTTCTTCGCCGATAACGGTTCGACTGCGGTGGAAGTCGCACTCAAACTCGCGCTCCAGGCTCAGACGCAACGCGGCCACGCCAAGCGCACGCGTTTCGCCGCGTTTCAGAACGGTTACCACGGCGAGACCATTGGCGCGCTCAGCGTCGGTGACTGTGGCCTTTACAAGGACACCTTCGCGCCGCTGCTGTTTGCCTGCACGCAGCTCGGACCGCTGCCGTACCGCAGTGGCCCGGAAGATGCGCGTTGGATGGACGCGTCGCCAGAATGGCCGGCGATCCAGGAGCAGCTCGACGCCGAAGCCGACACTCTTGCCGCGATCGTTTACGAACCGGTGCTGCAAGGCGCCGGCGGCATGCTGCTCTATTCTCCGGATCTGCTGCGTCGTCTGCGTGCCTGGGCCGACGCTCACGACGTGCTGCTGATCGCCGATGAGATTGCCGCCGGCATGGGCCGCTGTGGCGCGATGCTCGCGTCGCACCTCGCTGGCCTCGACGTGCTGCCGGATCTGGCGGTGCTGTCGAAGGGACTTACCGGTGGCTTCCTGCCGCTCGCCACCGTGCTGACCACCGACGCGCTGTACGACAACTTCCTCGCCGAGTGGCGCGATCGCCGCGCGTTCCTGCACTCAAACACCTACGCCGGCAATGCGCTCGCCGTCGCGGTGGCCATCGCGGCGCTCGATGTCTACGCCAGCGAGGACGTGCTCGGCCAGGTCGCACGCAACGGACCGCTTCTGCGTCAGGGATTGGCTCAGCTGGCCGTTGAGCATCGTTGTTTCGCCAACGTCCGCGGTGTCGGTATGATAGCAGCGGTGGACCTGCGCGCGGCGGATGGTTCGGTGCTTGATCCGTCCAAGCGCACCGGGTGGCAGGTATTCCGCGCGGCGGTGGAGCGCGGGGCGTTGCTGCGGCCACTCGGAGATACCAGTTACCTATTTCCGCCGCTCACCACCACCACCGAAGATATCGACCGGGTGGTGGATCAGCTGTCCGGTGCGGTCACGCAAGTCATTCATCGTAGTCAGCCGAGCTGAATTTCGCCACACGCGCTCGCGCGCTGCACAGCACGCGAACCTGCGACTGGCCTTCACCCCGCCGTCGTCTAGGGATCAGCCATGCGCACCTGCCTCCTCTTCCTGGTCGTCTTCGGTCTCGCTGCGGCCGAACCGTCCTCCTATCGCATCACCATGGCTACGCCGTTTACGCAACCGAACGCGTATAGCTGCGGGCCGGCGTCAGCGAAGATGCTGCTCGATTACGCCGGGCCGCAGGCCGCGTACGATGAGGTCGCGGCGGTGGTGCGGCTGACCTCGAACGGCACCGCCGTCGGCGACCTGATCCGCGCGGGGCATTTCAGCGCGCTCAGCTCCGCCCAAGGACGAACCGGCAGCGTGGCGCCGCTTGGCGGTTATCCGCAGCGCGCGCTCGGCCTGGCGGTGCTGGCGCATGCGCAGGCGACCTCGTGGTTGCCGCAGGTGAAGGCACTCATCCGCCAGGATATTCCGGTGTTGTTTCTCATGCAGTTCACCGCCAACTCGGCCGGTGGGCACTACCGCGTGGCGATGGGCTACGACGACTCCACGCGGATCATGTGGTTCGCTGATCCCTGGGGACGTGAACTGAAAGGCGAGCAGGATGCGGCCGGTTTCCAGCCGTTCAGTTACGCTGACGTCGAGACCTGCTGGACCTACACCGGCTACGGCACCACCACGCCACACTGGGGCGCAATCTACGTGCCGTGGCGCGTGGCGCTCAGCACGTCGCGCACCAAGCAGTTGCTCAGCGTGCGTGCCGTCAGCACCTATCCGTGCCCGGCGCCGTTCAGCGCGACGCAGTTCCCGGCATCGCAGGCGCAGGTGACGTTGAACGTGCCAGCGGGATGGACCGTCGAAGGGGCCTCCACCGTGGCGTTGGGCACGGTGAACGCCGGTGTTTCGCGCACCACCACCTGGAGTGTGGTGCCGGGTGCGTTCCCTGCTCGTCTGCGAGTCGATGTGCAGGGTGTGGTGTCGGGCAGCGTGCTGGCGACCGGCCCTTACGATGGCACGGCGGGGAATGGGCAGGTCATTCCCGGTTACCAGTACCAAGACGTCATCGGTGGCGGTGCGGTGATCGACCTGGGAGCTGGTGGGTGAGCGCGACGTTGGATTCCGGCTCCGGACCTCCGGGCTTCCGCACGCGCACGCCGGTCATTCACGCAGCCGATTGAGCGTATAGTAACCCGTTGCATTCGTCATCGGGGTGCCGTCTTCACCCGTGATGGTGCGAAGCGTCAGTTGATAGACCCGCTCTTTTACCAATGGCAGCTCCAACTCGACGGACAGATTATCAGCCGAGAGCTTCACTGCGGTGGGGATGACGTCGGTCAATCCCACTTTGGGCGAACCGTATTCGGCCTGATAAATATAGCCCCAGTGCTTGATGGCATAATTCATCGGATTGCCAGCGGCTTCACGATTGACGGTCTTGGTGAACTGGATGCGAAAGCCGGTCTTGGTTAAGCTGACCGCATGCATCTCCATCGGGATGGTCTTGCCGTCCCAGCGGATGCGCTGCAGGCCGAAGATCTTCTCTCCTACGGAGCGCCAGCCGCGTCCGGTTTGACCGATCCACAGGCTGCCATCGCTGGCGAAACAGTTGCGAATCACGCCGCATTGCAGCGGATCGGCAAAATCAAAGACCACGCCCTGGTATTCTCCGCCGACCCGTTCCAGCACGGCGCGCATGACGTTGGATTTGGTTTGATCGCCAATGAATACGTGATTGTCGAATGGCCCGAACTTACCTCCCGTTTCGTTGAAGGTGGGTTCGCCTGGGGAATTCGAGAGTTCGCCATGCGGAAGGTAGAGCGCTGGGCGCTGCCGCAGTTGGTCGAACTCTGCTTCGCTGATGCGATTGAGGTTTTTACCCGCGAAGTCTGGATGATCCATGAGTGAGGACGGATGCCCGTAGAAGCGACCCTTGACCACGTGATGCAAACTGGACGTGCAGTTCCAGTCGCCTTGATTATCGGTGTAAAAGAGCTCGCCGCTTTTATTGATCCCGATGCCGGCAGGTGAACGCAGTCCGGATGCAAACGGAACAAACTTCCCCGCCGGCGTTATCTGAAAACACCAGCCGCGGTACGGTGCCGCGCGGCCCATCTTGCTGTCATGCACGCGACCAATGTCCCAGCGATCGCTCCGAGCCCAGCCCTGCCAGCTCAAAGAAGTGTTCAAGGTGCCGTAAAAGTTCCCCTGCGCATCGCGAACCGGCCCGAAGGCATATTCGTGGTAGTTGTCGCTGAGTCCCCAATCCGCGTTGACGGTCCGATAGACATCAACTTTTCCGTCGCTGTCTTCGTCGATGAGTTTGGTCAACTCCGGTCGCTGCATCACCCAGACGTCGCCATTCTTCGGATCGACTGAGAGTCCGAGTGGCTCGTGCAGTCCCTGGGCGAAACGCGACCAGTCGCCAGCGCGATGCCGCCACACGTCGCCCTCGCGGGTGCAGATCAGCAGGTCGCCCTTGGGCGTGAACGCGAGTCCGCCCACGCCGAGGGTGATATGCGCAGGAATTTCAATGGTGTCGAGCACGTAGCCGGCGGGCAAACTAGCGGGCTTCGGGGTGGGTTGTGCGGCGTTCGCGACGGCGGTCAGACCAAGCGAGATGGCGAGCAAGCAGAGGGAGGGTTTCATGGGGTCACCGTCGCGGATTTCGGTTTCCGGCCTTCTTTGGGTTGCCGGATGATCGTAACACTAAACTTTTTGGCGGCGCCTGCTGGGACTTCCAGCCGTCCTGAGTGCCAGGTGCCCGCCGAGGACGACAGCTCCAAGCCATGCGGCGAAACGTAAAAGAACACCTTCCCTGGGTCGCGCTCGAACTCGAATTCGGACTGGATGCCCACGCCATCCGTCGCTGCCTGGATGGTTTGCGTCACGGCCAGACCGTCGACGGTGAAAAAGAACTGCGGCACGTCTTTCCCCCGCACGCGGTAACCGGCGAACTTCACCACGTGTTTCACATCGCGCGCGCCCAGGCTGAGCGGGAAGCCTGAGTCTCCCAGTTCAAATTTATCACCAAGAATCTTGCACCACGAACCGCCACGGTCGCCGGCACCCACGCCAAGATTGGGGCCAACGTCGAGAAACATTCCGGTCCAGCCAAAGCGCACGTAACAAGTCTCGGCATCAAAAAGATAATTGATCCCAACCGGCAGGCCGACCGAAATGGACCGCGCCGGACCTCCGTCGACAAAAGCGCGGATTACCAACGGCTCATCCATGACATGCAGATGAATTTTTGCTTTGCCGTCGCCTTTCTCTGCGACCGCCTTCACGGGCGGCGCGGAAACCTTACTGACACGCATCACTCCCTTCATGGAGAAGGCGTGCCCAGGCAAGGTACAGACGTACGGATAATCAGCCTCTTTGTCAGGCGCGACGAAGGTGATGGTGTCCGACTGCTGCGGATCGACTACCCGGGTGTGGAAGAGCACGTCCGGGCCATCCGGGACAAAGGCCTTCTTCACCGCGTCCGCTCCCAGCGCCCAGGCTTTCTGTGCAATCTCCAGTGGCTTGCCTTCACCGGGCGTGAGGATCAGCAAATTGTGCTGCATCTCGTCGCCGTTTTTCAGCGTCAGGCGGACCGTGACTCCGGGCTTCACCTGAAATGAATCGACGTCGTATTTCATCTTTCCGTGCAACGTACCAATGGTGATTTCTTGTTCTTCCGCAGCCACTGTGCTTACCAACGCACTGACCGAAAAGGCCAGCACGGCGAAGACGTTGGCTCGGCAACGCACCGTCGATCCAAGTGCTGATAATGATTTCATCGCCACGATGTTTTTCCTTGCTGGAGTAAAAGCGTTGTATGCGTCAATGCGACCTGGCTAGGGGGCCTGCGTTGCTGGTGCTCAAGATACCGGCAGCAGCCCTCGACGTTGGCCTCCTCGCAAGCTAGCGCGCCCCAGCGGGAAGATGTTCCATGAGGTAGCGGGCAATCAGCATGCGGACGTGGACCGCGGTGCCCTTGCCTTCGCGTAAGCCATGGTCGCGGTTGGGATAGACCATGTAATCAAACGGCTTACCGAGTTCGACCAGCCGGTCGACCAGTCCTTCGATGATCTGGATGTGCGTATTCGTTTCGCCCGATCCCGTGATGATCAGCAGCTTCCCCTTCAGGCCGTCGGCGTAGTTGATCGCGGCGGCGCGTTGGTAGCCGTCGGGATTCACTTCCCGCGTGCGCATGAAAATTTCCTGGAACCAGGCGTTGTACAAGTGCGGCTGTGGCTTGGGCACCACGGCAATGCCCACGTGATAGGAGTCAGGCTTACGGAACAGCGCGTTGAGCGTGTTGGAGCCACCACCGCTCCAGCCCCAGATGCCGACACGAGACAGGTCCACGTAGGGACGCATCCGACCCAATTCCTTGAGGCCCGCTTCTTGTTCCTCGGTCGAGAGCGGTCCCAGGCTGCCGAAGTTCGCTCGGCGCCACGCGGCACCTTTCGGCGCGGGCGTGCCACGGTTGTCGATCGACACCACCAGATAGCCCAGATCGGCAATCACCCGATGGAAGTCGACCTGGGCCGCTCCCCACTCGTTCAGTACCGTCTGCGAATGGGGTTCACCGTAAACGTAAATGAATACCGGGTATTTTTTCGCCGGATCGAAGTCCTTCGGCTTGAGCATCCAAGCGTCCATTGAAATTCCGCCGGCAATAGTGAGCTGCAAAAATTCCGCTGGATGCGCAATGACGCCCTTCATCTTCTCGCGGAGCTTGCGGTTGTCCTGCAGCACGCGAACAACTCGATGCCCAGGGAGCTCGACCAATTCCACCAGCGGCGGCGAGTCCAGCGTGGAGTACGTATGAATGGCCCACTTGGCATCCGGTGAAAAATCGTAGTGGTGCGTGCCGGGTTGGTCAGCAGGCGTAATCCGTTCTAGCGTGCCGGATCCATTGAGGGGTACCCGGTACAGGTTCTTCTGCGTGGCGTTTTCCGGCGAAGCGTAGAAGTAGTACCAGCCGCCAGCCTCATCGATCACTGCCCGATCAATCAGATCGTACGCGCCTGGGGTGAGCACCGCCATCGGCTTGCCCTCGCGCGACCAGACATGCGCATGGCGCCAGCCATCCGTTTCGTTCACCACCACAAAGGCCTGCCCGCCGCGTATCCAGACTAGGCCAGCGTTCTTCCCTTGGCTCGCATCCGTCCACGCAGCGTTCTCTTCGTGGAAGATCCGTTTCGGTTCGTCAGCGGTCTTGACCAGGAAGAAATCGCGACGGTTGCGGAAGCGGCTGAGTTGTTCGATCAGCACTTCCTCCGAGTTTCCTGCCCACGCGACATCACCGAGATAAAAACCTTCTTCCGGTGACGGCAACGGCAACCACGTGAGGTTCTTGCCATCGGCATCAACGACGCCCACGCGTAGGGCATCGATGACCTCGCCGACGCGCGCAAAGCGATGACGCTGAACCTTGGGATACGACGGATCACTGTCATCAAGCACCGGCCGTTGCCGCACGTTCGTGGCATCGGATTCAGTGAAGACGACGCGCCGTCCATCGGGACTCCACACCGGATCATGATACGAAATGTCTCGTTCAGCCGCGCGCGTCGTCAGTTGCACACGCTGCCCGCTCGCGGCATCGCGCACGAAGAGATTGCGCTCGTGAAATTCCAGCACGCGTGAGCCATCCGGCGAACGCAGCGACTCACGAGCAGCTGGTTGTTGCTCGTCAGGTTTACCTGCGACACGTTCGCCGGTGCGAACCTGATACGTGACCCTGATCGGTTGGTCTTTCCCTGGCTCACGTTCTTCGACCGTGTATCCCGAACTATCGGGTAGCCATCGCGCCTGGAATTTCGGGGAGCGAAACTCCCCGCGTTCGTAGATCGCCTTGAGCCGGGCCTCGGCCTCCGGTTGCCACGCCGAATCCTGAGCGGTTTGGGCGGCCACCGGAGTGATCGCCAGCGCCAGAAGAAAAAGGGCCGACGGGCAAGCAGAGGCGCGAAGACGCCGCCAGAAAGCGAAGGGAGTAAGAGACCAACGAGTGAATGCCGGCATAGGTGGTTCTCTGGTGACCTATCTACGCGGGATCCCCCACCTATTTCTGACAAACGCCTGCCTTTCCCTGACAGCGGTCCAAGCGCGTCCAAGTGCGTCCAACCGCTGACTCAGGATTGCCCGACTTCCGGACTTCCGGACCTCCGGACCTCCGGACCCATCCGATCATTCGTCACCCCAAACGGCACATGCACCGACGGCGCGGTCTCGGACGCCAGACGAGCGTTTTCCGGCTTGTCATCGAAGAACAGGTGCGGCCGGAAGGCGCTCAGCACTTTGTTTTTCGGCAAGTCGCCAATGAAGAACGCTTCGTCGACGGTGACGCCCCATTCGCGCAGCGAGGCGATCACACGGCGATCAGCCGGGGCGCTGCGGGCAGTGATGATGGCGGTGCGGATCAGCGGTTTGTGGGCGGCGTCCTTCGCTTGGCGTGCACGTTCGGCGGCCTGCACCGCGGCGACTTGCGTCAGCAGGCGTTGCAGCGGACCGGGCGAGAGCGGTGAGCCGGCGTTGGCGCGTTCGTTGGCGTGGAAACGCGCGAGGCCCTGTTCCTTGTAGAAACGTTCGCCGGCATCGTCCGCCAGCACGCCGTCGAAGTCGAAGCCGAGGCGGAGTTCCTCATCACCGTCATCGGCGACCAAGCCGGGCATGACCATGCCGGCGGGCAGTCCGAGGGAGATCGCTTCGGCGACGTCCTCACGGTTGCCGGAAAGAAACAGGCTGGCCTCGAACGAGTCGATGTACGGCCACGGCGCACGACCGCCGGTGAACACCGTGCGGCTGATGCCGAGGCCATGGTGGTCGAGCGAATTGCGCACGCGCACGCCGGTGTCGGGATCGTTGCGCGAGATCAGCACCACCTCGACCAGCGGATTGCGCGGGTCGGAGCGATTGACTGTCAGCAGTCGACGGACGAAAGGGAAGGCCACGCCTGGGGCGAGGATGTCGGCTTCGTGTTCGCGTTGGTAGGCGCGGTAGGCCTCGCGGCCCTCGGAGCGGAAGATCGCGTCGGCGGCACCCAGGTCGAAGACCGCGCTAGATGCGACGGCGATGGTCAGGTGCGGGGCGGGCATGGGGGCATCCTCTGGCCGCGGCACGGCGTGCAAAGCTCCTGAACGTGGTTCCGCGTACCACGTTCGATCGCCCGGTGATGCTGGCATGCAGCGTGGCACGGGCGTCTCGCCCGTGGTTGCACGTCCTCGACCACGGGCGGGACGCCCGTGCCACGGAGAACCCCAGCCGACACCGACGCGGAGCGGACAAGTGCTGTGGCCGCACCTTGCCCATCACCAGCGATCTGGGATCGTCGGTCATGCCCTCCGATCGCGAACGTTTCGCTCTGCTCTTACGCGCCCGTCACCCGCTGATTACCATCAGCACCAGCGATGAAGATCGTTCAGTCGAGGCGGTCGTCGGTGCGGCGCTCGATAACGCGCGACAGGTCACCACCTGGACGCATGTGCGGGGGATCTATGAAGGCGTGTTCGACACCGACCACGGCGCGCTAAGCGGCACCGAACAACCGGCGGCGGGGCTGCGCTGGTGCTGGCAGGCCGGCGCCAATCGGGTGTTCCTGCTGCTCGATCTTGGCCCGCACCTGGGCAACGAGCTGGTGCTGCGCGCCCTGCGCGAACTGGTGTCGCGGGCGTCCACGCTCGGCAATACGGTGGTGCTGCTCGATCATCACCTCCACCTGCCGGACATCATCATGCGCGAGGCGGTTCCGTTCGTGCCCGCGCTGCCGGATGATCAAGAGATCTTCGGCATTCTGCGCGCCACCATCGAACAGCTGAAGAAGGACAAGCCGATCACCGTCGATCTGTCGCAAGACTACATCCGCGCGGCGGTGCGGGCGATGCGTGGCCTGTCGCGTAGCCAAGTGCGTCGACTGGTTGCCGATGCGATGGCCGACGATCGTTTTGACGCGGCCGATGTCGAACGACTCGGTGCCGCGCGCGCCAAGTTTCTTGGTCGTGGTTCGTTACTCGAAGTCGTGTCGCTGGGACAGGCCGACATCGCGGGGGCCGAAAAGCTCAAGCAGTGGCTGGTCCTCCGGCGTGCCGCCTTCGACGCGCCACCCAGCGCCGGCCTTGATGCACCGCGAGGCGTCCTGCTGCTCGGCGTGCCTGGCTCCGGCAAAAGTCTGTGTGCCCGCACCATCGCGCACACGTGGAATCGTCCGTTGTTGCGCCTGGATGTCGGCAGTCTTTACAATCAGTACGTCGGTGAGAGCGAACGACGTTTGCGTGAGGCGCTGCAACAAGCCGAGGCCATGGCGCCAGCGGTGTTGTGGGTCGACGAGATCGAGAAGGCCTTCGCCTCGGCCGCCTCGCAATCGACTGATGGCGGTCTGTCGCAGCGCATGTTCGGCTGCTTGCTGACGTGGATGCAGGAACGCGCCGCGCCAGTGTTCATGGTCGCCACCGCCAACAACATCGAAGCGCTGCCGCCCGAGCTGCTGCGCAAAGGCCGCTTCGACGAAATATTTTTCGTCGATCTGCCGACGTTGGCGGTGCGCCGCGAGATCGCTCGCCTGCACTTGGTCCGGCGCAAGGTCGACATCACGGGCTTTGACCTCGACGCCCTCGCCAGCGCATCGCAGGGCTGCACCGGCGCCGACATCGAGGCCGCCATCGTCACCAGCGTCCTGCATGCCGCGGCGAACAAGCGGCCGATGACCACGCACGACGTCCTGCAAGCCTTGGACGACAGCGCCCCGATCAGCCTGCTGATGCGCGAACGCATCAACGCCCTGCGCGCCTGGGCGCGTGAGCGCTGCCGCTTTGCCGATAATCCGGAGGGTGGGTGATGTCCGTCATACGCTTTCATATGCGCTGGTGGCATTGGCTGCTGTTGATGGTGGTAGTCCTGCTGTTGATCATCGTCGCCGTGGCGTTGGGCATGCGCTTGAGCGGTGAACAACGGTACGCCGACATGACCGTGGATCTGCGTGCGGCGGGCAAGCCCGTCACTATCGATGACCTGCTGGCCACACTGACTCCACCGGGAAAAGACCTTCAGGATCAGTGGCGCCGCTGGGCCGACGCCGTTCCGACCTACCCCGATACGAAATTCTCATACAATAGCTGGAACCGTTTCGCCTCTGGCCATGAGGACTTGCCAGCGGATCAGCGACGGCCGATCGAAGATTTGCGCGGCACCATGCAATCCGCGCGCGATTTACTTATCAATGACGTGCTTCGCATCGGATTTGCTGGGTTCATCCATGAATTGGCTCCTCCGGAAAAACGCACCATGGAGGAGTCCAGTGCCATCTTTTCACGTGCCAACTACGATTTTTTGGCTTCACGTACTTTGGCCCAGTGGCTGGTTCACGAAGCGGCGATTGCCATAGACCCACGCCCGGCATTGCTGGATCTGGATCGTCTCGTCCGACGCTTCCGACAACCGCTGTCGCTGATCGACAGCATGAACCTGATCAGCATCCAAGATCATCGCGATCAGGCTTATCGCACGATCGCACTCCAGGGCCGTCTTCCGGATGACTTGCGAGTCGCTTGGGCGGCGGAAGTGCCAGCCGCGTACGACGGGATCGCTGCCGCTTTCGAGACAGAACGCGCGGTGTTCAACGATCTGTGGGCGCGAACGTGCCTGACGATGTCGTGGAGCACCGCTGCGTTCTCGTCCGATCCTGCCGGCATCAGTGGCGATCCCTGGACGCCCCTCCAAATCGTTGGCGGAACTTGGATGTGGGCTACCGGGATGCTGGATTGTGCCACCATCGCCGAGGTCCAAGCGCATACATCGGCTCGGCTGCGGCGTGAGCGGTTGGACCCGATCTCAGCCACCCTTGACCAGCGGATGCAGTTCGTCATCGCCCGCATTAGTCTTCCTAACCTGCTCATGTGTGCCAGCACCGCGGTGAAAACCACTGCCAGCCACCGCATCGAGCGCTTGGCGGTTCGCCTGGTGACCGACTCCCCGCGTCTCGGCTTGCCAGCGGACGAGGCCGAGCTGCTGGCGCGCTTTGGCCCGCACTCCCTGGCGGCGGTCGACGACTTGGTGGCCCTACGCTATGAGCGCTTGGCCGACGACCGTTTCCGCCTGTCGATCGACCCGGGCACACCAGTGCCAGATTTCGCCGACGCGGCCCTGGTCCGTTCGTGGTCGGTGGCGTTCGGCCGGCCGGCGGTGAGCGATCCGCTCACGCACGGGGGTGGAAGTCTGGAGATCCAAATTCCAGCTGCCTTGTCCCGACCCTGAAGACCACCCCAGGTATGCGTGATTCCTGGGGAGTCGAACGCATGACGCACATGCCGGAACCGCATCTGGCAGACGGCGGTTGTCCGTTGTTGGGCGTCCGCCTATGACCCCGCCCGGTACAGTGCCGAGGAGCGACCCATGCATGACCACGAAAACGTTCGCGAAGATGAGCATCCCGAGCTCGTCGCGTTCAACACGCGCCTGGGGCTGATGTTGTTTGTGGTCTACTGCGCGCTCTATGCCGGCTTCATGGGACTCAGCACCTTTGCTCCGGCGGTGATGAAGTCGCAGCCTTTTGGCGGCGTCAACTTGGCGATCCTCTACGGCTTCGGCCTGATCGCGGCGGCGATGATCTTGGCGATCGTCTATTTGTTCTTGGCGAAACAGCCCGGCGCCGACGTGACGAAGGCGGCTTGAGATGAACTACACTTCGTCGCCACTCTCACTCGCGATTTTTTTGGCCTTCGTCGGCATCGTCGTCGGCATCAGTTTTTACATGGGGGCCAAGGCCAAGTCAGCGAAAGGCTTCTTCGCGGCCGGCGGCAGCGTGCCGTGGTGGGTCAACGGCATCGCCTTTGCCGGCGACTACCTGTCCGCTGCGTCGTTCCTGGGCATCTGCGGCATGATTGCGTTCTATGGCTACGACGGATTTCTTTATTCGATCGGTTACCTTGCTGGTTGGATCGTCGCGTTGTTTGTCATCGCCGAACCGATGAAGCGGCTGGGGCGCTACACCTTTGCCGATGCGCTCGACAACAAGTTCAATTCGCGCGGCATCAAACTAGCGGCGGCGATCAGCACGCTCGTGGTGTCGATTTTTTACCTTATCCCGCAGATGGTCGGCGCCGGCGCGTTGATCAAACCGCTGCTCGGCTGGGACCACTGGATGGGCGTGACCGCCGTTGGCAGCGTGGTGATCGTCATCGTCGCCACTGCCGGCATGGTCTCGACCACCTGGGTGCAGTTCATCAAGGGCGGTCTGCTGGTCGGGCTATGCACGCTGATGACCATCATGATTCTGTTCCGTGGTTTCGACACCACGCCAGGTGACGCCAAGGCCCACCGTTTCGCGGTTAAACCCGCCGAGCAGGTGCTGAAGGCCGACGGCGTGACGGTGCTGCCGGAGGACGGCGGCTGGAAAGACAAACCCTTCGTGCGGGTGAAAGCCGCTGATGGCACCGTGCAGGTGTGGCGTAAGGCCGGCAAGGATCCCGCTGGTGTCGAAGGAGTCGAACTGCTGTCGGAAACCCAGACCGTTTCCAAGGGCGCTGACGGCGTAGTGCTGAAAAACGGCAAGCCGTCGTCAGCCACGAACGACCTGCATCCCATCGGCACGGTGTCCAAACTCCCGAATGGCAAAGAAGAGACCGGCCCGCTCGGCCCGTTCGAGTTCTTTCGCGTGTTCCAGGAGAGCGAGATCATCTTGTGGAAGAGCGCGACCATCGACGGCACCACGATTTATTACCAGTCGCCGACCAAGGGCGCGGATATCCTGACCGCCGGCGGATCACCGACCTTCGCCGGTCTGCGCAGCGACAGCACGGTGGCGAAGATCGACTTCCTGTCGCTGATGCTGGCACTGTTCCTGGGCACCGCGTCGCTGCCGCACATCCTGATTCGTTACTACACGGTGAAGGATCAAGTCAGCGCGCGTAAGAGCACCATCATGGGCATCGCCGCGATCGGCTTCTTCTACGTACTGACGCTGTACCTCGGCCTGGGTGCGATGACCGGCGGCACGCTTGATCCGACCAACAGCAACATGTCGGCGCCGCTGTTGGCGAAGGGCTTCAATGAGCTGCTGTTCGCGGTGATTTCCGCCGTCGCCTTCACCACCGTGCTCGGCACCGTCAGCGGGCTGATCATGGCGGCGAGCGGCGCGGTGGCGCACGACTTGGTGACCAACGTCTTCAAGATTGACCTGGGTGACGAACGCCAAGTACACGTCGCGAAGCTGGCCGCGGTGGTAGTTGGCATCATCGCCATTCTGCTCGGCATCGTCTTTGAAAAGATGAACGTCAACTTCCTGGTCGGCTGGGCCTTCAACATCGCGGCGTCGGCCAATCTGCCGTCGTTGGTAATGTTGCTGTTCTGGAAGGGCACCACCAAACAGGGCATCACCTGGGCGATCTTCATTGGCATGGTGGTGTCGCTCGGCTGGGTGCTCGGCAGCAAAGAAGCGCTCCAGTACGTCTACAACTTCACTGCCACCGACGCCGCGGCCAATGCCATCGTGCCGTTCAGTCAACCCGCCATTGTTACCGTACCGCTGGGCTTCCTCGTGCTGATCGTGGTGTCGTTGATGACGCGCAAGCCGGCGACAACGACCACCTGATCCGACGATCCGACGGAGGTTCCCATGTCGTGGATGAAGTACCTGCGCGACTCGTCAGTCGGTCGCCCGTTGCTGGTCGCCTTCCTGGTGTTGGTGTTCGGCTGGCTGTTGTTCAGCAAGGCACGTGAGCTCGAAGCCGGAGAGATAAAGGATCATGACGCGGCCGGTCGTCGCGAACGCTCACTCGATCGTGCCGCCGCGTTTCTTGGCACTACCGGATCGTTGCTGGTGTGGCTCGGCGGACTCAGTGCTTGTGCCGTGTGGTTCGTCATCGCCACGCACGCACGACCGAAGGACCGCCAGTCCGATCAGGAATCGGGACAACCCGAATAGGTGCAGCTGGCGTTGAAGCCGATCGCAGGCATGAGCAGATCCTCACAACCGCTTCATCATGTGGCACTGGACGTGCCGCTACCGGTCATCTGCGCTGGCCAACACGCTTGGCGACTCTCGCGGCACTCCTAGGGTTCGCTGAGCACGCCGGAGCAGCCATGGATCCCAAACGTCCACGTTTCCCAGATCAAGACATCGTGCTGGTGGTGCGTAACCCGCACCGCGCGGGTGCGCTGGGTAAGCTACTGTCCGCCATTGGCGAAGTCGGCGCCCTCGTCGGCGACCTCACCACGCGCAGCATCTCGCCCTACCACAGCATCCGCGAGATCACCATCTCGGTGTACGACGACGATCACCTGACGCAGGTGCTGGCTGCCATCCGCGCCAACACCGAAGCCGAAGTGGTCGAGACCTGTGATCTGGTCTTCGCCCGTCATCAAGGCGGCAAGATCCACTGTGGGCGCAAACAGGACATCAAGCTGCTGTCCGACCTGCGCTACATCTACACGCCAGGCGTGGCGCGCGTCTGCCGCGCCATCCAACGGGATCCGGCCAAGGCGCTCGAACTGACCGGCATCGGCAACAGTGTCGGCATCTTCACCAACGGCACGCGTGTGCTCGGCCTGGGCGACATCGGGCCGGTCGCCGGCATGCCGGTGATGGAAGGCAAGGCGGTGATCTATGACCAGTTCGTCGGCATCAGCGCGGTGCCGATCCTGGTCGACACCAAGGATCCCGCGGAGTTCATCGAAACCGTCGTGCGCGTCGCGCCGACCTTCGCGGGCATCCATCTGGAAGACATCCGCATGCCGGACTGTTTTCGTATCGAAGACGAACTCATCCGGCGCATCCCCAAGCCGGTGATGCATGACGACCAGCACGGCACGGCGACGGTGTTGTTGGCGGCGGTGCTGACCGCGCTGCGCCACACCAACCGTGACGGCCGTCGCGATCTGGTCTGCGCTCAGATCGGTCTCGGCGCGGCGGGCTTCGGCATCGCCAAGCTGCTGATCCAGGCCGGCTTCCGGGTCCTGGGCGTCGATCGCAACGACTCTGCCTGCGCGCGCCTGGAAAACGTCGGCGGCGACATCGCGACGCTCGAAGACGCGATGAAGCGCGCCGACATCGTCATCGCCACCACCGGCGTGGTCGGCCTGATCAAGCCGGAGATGATCCAGAAAGGCCAGATCATCTTGTCGCTGTCGAATCCGATCCCGGAGATCTTCCCGGAAGAAGCGCTCGACGCCGGCGCCGCCTACGCCGCCGACGGCAAGAGCGTCAACAATGCCCTGGCGTATCCCGGCCTGTTCCGCGCCGCCCTCGATGGCCGGCGCAAGGCCATCACGCCAGCGATGAAGATCGCCGCGGCGCGCGCGATCAGTTCGCTCGCCGGTCCGGACGAACTGGTGCCCAGCCCATTGCACCCCGAGGTCCACACCGCGGTGATCGCCGCGGCGACCGACGCCTACAAACGCGAGGACGCGAAGTCCAAGTAGTTTTGATCCCTCTCCGGGCTGTCGCCAAAAGTCAGATCTTGTCCACGCCCTGGCGCCAACGGTTTCGCCGCCACCGGCCAAGGGCGAGCGGTCCCGCAGTGATCACGGCGCTCACTAAGCAGCCCGCTATCCAAATAGCCAGCTCCTTGACGTTGGTCGGTGCGTTCCCCGCGCCAAACAAAAAGATCAACCACCACCAGCTCACTGACAGCCACAGCAGGATCATCCATCCCGTGTGCTGTACCCAGCGACCGAAAACAAACGCCAGGATCACGGGAATCCCCAGGAACACATAGAATACCGAAAACAGATCGTACATGGGATTCTTTCGGCCCACTTGAGTGCTTTCCCACGTGGGTCAACCTTCGTCCTGCCCTCGGGCTGAATGGGAAAGGCTACCCAATCATATGGCCCAGAACGCCTAGGCCGTCCGCCACTGGTCTGCGGTCCGGAAGTCGGCAGATACGGCGTCGTTCGGGATACCGCTGGAGGCTCTGCCATGACGATGCCCATTCTTCGTCCGCTTGCCCTCGGCCTGCTGGCCGTGGTGCTGATCGCCGGCGATGCCCCGCCAGCACCGCCCGCCTACGTCGCACCGCCGACGGCGGACACCTGGGAAAAGCTCAAGGCCACCCACATCGACCAACTGGTGGAGTTCGCCAGCGCCGGTGGTGACAACAAGGGCGGCTCACTCGAACTGGAGCTGCGCGAGCAGGCCATCGCCTTCGCCCGGCGCATCGACGCCAAATCAGCGAAGCTCAAGAACCTCTTCGCGCGCAAACGCGCGATGACGCCGGCGGAGCAGGCCGCCGACAAGGCTCTGCGTGAACAGGTCGCCGCGCGCGACAAGGCCCGCCTGGCGGCAGAGTCCGGTGGGGACGCCAAGGCCATGCCGCCGTCAGGCGAGGACCAGGCAGCCACCTTCGAACGCCAGCGCTTCGTCATCCTGCGCGATCAGCTCCAGCTGGCGAAACAACTGTCGCTCGACCCTGACGACCCGCCGACGGTGGTGCTGCGCAAAGCCATCCTGACGCAGGTGAAGGTCACCATCGGCCCGACCAAGTGGGCGTGGGAGAAACGCTTCAAGGATACCGTCGAGCAGATGATGACGGCGAAGTACGAACCGTGGATCGGCACCTGGCTGTGCAGTGATCAGGAGTGGGGTGAACTGACGCTGACCCAGGACGGCGCGGTGGTGAAGGGCACGTGGAAGGACGGCTCGCTCTCCGGCGACGTCAAAGGCCGTCACGTGGTCGGCAAATGGACCGGCCAGGGCACGCAGCAAGGCGGCTTCAGCTTCACCCTGGGCGACAACGACCTCGGCTTCAACGCCCGCGTCACCGACAAGGTCGATCGTCCGACCAGTTGGACGGCGATGCGCAAAGGCAGCGAACCGGAGCCGGTGATCGAAGTGATCGAAGAGCCGGCGGAACCGGCAGAGCCAGCCAAAACGCCAGCGGAACCCGAACCGGCGAAGTGAATCCGTTCGTTTACCGTTGGTTTTCGACACCGTGTCCCACTCGCCCGCGTGGCAGCAGCCCTGCACACGTGGTTCCCACCTCGACGCGGCGACCTAGGATCGCCAGCCCTGCCCTCCCGGCAGGACGCGAGGATAATCCCATGCTCAGCGCCCACCTGCTCAACGAGGTCCGCCGCTTCGCTCCGCTGATGGAGCTGCGTGGCTTCACCATGCGCGAGTGGGCGCTGGCCGCCGGCACCACCGAGCTGACGCTCAAGCGTTACCTCAGCCGGCGTTGTCATGTCGGCGACGAAGAAACCCTCACTCGCTTGCTGCACGAAGCCGAATGTTTCATCGTCGTCCGTCCCGACGGCCCGCTGAGCGAAGCGTGGAGCGCCTCGCTGAAGGCGATGGTGGAGTCGTCGTTCGAGAATGCGCTGCGGCACTGAAGTCATGCATCAGAAAATCGGATTGGGAGTGCGCCAGGAGCTGATTCATGAGCACGCCACAACGATCATGACGACATATCTCATCACGCTGGCCATGGCGATAAAAGACAAAGCCAAGATGGCCATCGTCGGCATGAAACCAAAAATCCCCTCACTGCGGTAATTGCGGATAGCCCAGCAATAGACCAGCCAGAGGTGGATGACGCCGAGCGTCGCGGTGATTATGGCCTCCTTCAGGTCGCGAATGATGTAGTAACTGGGACCAGGACCACAGATAACCACATTCATGACGCCAAGATCTAGGAGCAAATTAAGGCCGGTGATCACACCAAACAGAACGGCGCCGAAGTAATACAACTTGTACTTCACGGACTCAGTTCCTGTCTGCATCCGCATATACACACAGGACTCATCCGGAAGTTGCCGGCGCTATCCTGAGTACGTAATTGTGCAGCTCTTCTGCTGGTGGGATTCGTCACGACACCTCGACCACATCATCCATGGTGAGTCGGGAAGTGTCTGCGCTCCGGCGTCCCCGCATCGTCATCACCCGTGCACGACTGACCGCGACTCCGGCCGCCAGCAGCAGGAACGCGGCCCACACTGCGAGCCATCCCTTGTTGACCGGCATCAGCACCGGCATCAGCGCAGCCATGGGCAGCACCAGCGATCCCAGGCACCAGTTGTCGCGCAGTCGCCACCAGGTCCCGGCGTGCACTGCCAGCAGCAGCACCGCTGCGACGACGGCCGGCGCTGACGTCGCGCCTTTTCCACCACACAGCGCCAGCATGCCGGCGGTCAGCAACCACAGCGCCAGACGCGGAACCGCTGGGCGCGGAGCGGACCAGGTCAACGCCACACTCAGCACGATGCTCCCGGCCACCGTCAGCAGGCTGCCAATGGGCGAGATACCGTGGTCCACCTGCCAGAAGATCGCTTGCGGATGGATGAGCAGGATGGTGGCGGAGGCGGTGAGGAATTTGGCGAAGGCCTCCGGATCATTGCGTTGCCAGGCACGTACGGTCAGCCCAAGGGTGACGGCGAGCGTGGTCATGGCCCAATTGAAGCTGGCCAGGTTGGCGCCTGCGCCCCACAGCAACACGCCCACCGCGGCGGATCCGCCGGCGATCCAGCGCCAGTCTTCCTGCGCGCGATGACGTCCCAGGCACGACAGTGCCGCCGCATAACCGGCCATTACCAAAGCCGGAGTGAACATTGCGCCAGTGGCATGCGGATTCGACAACACGCCGTGTTCCTGCCGCAGGACCGCTATCAGCGCCAGAATGGCCGGGATCACCAACAGCGCCTGATCGAGCGCAGGCGCGCGTCCGGCCGCACGGTGCCGCAAGTCGACCGCACCCAGGCACAGTAACGCGATCACCGGCAGGATCTCACCGAGGGTCACGTCGAGGCTGTGGACGTAACCGAGCACCAGCAGGTGCAGCGCGGAACAGCCGGCGATCGCCATCCCCAGTACCCAGCGCAGGCTGGAACGACGCAGGAACGGCCGCAGGCGTTCGATGCCGACGCCATCATCACGGACGATCCCGATCACTAGCAGCGCGGTGGCGAGCAGCACCACGATCCAGCCGGGCATCCACCACGCGGCGCCGACCAGACCGCTTTTGCTGTAGTGCAGGTACAACCCCATCACCCCCGGCCACAGCAGGTTCCACGCCACCAGCGCCGCCAGGACCAGCAGCAGCAAGCCGTTGCTGGAACCACCTCCGACACGAGCCAACACCCGGGCCTTGCCGACGGCGGCCGCCAGACCGATCGCGCCGACCACCAGCGTCCACCAGGGACGGTCGATCGACACCAAGTCGAGCGTGACCGCCGAACCGACCAGGAAACACGCACCGAGGATCACCGGTCCGATGGCATCGGGATTCCCGCGCTGGAAACGGCACAGCAGCAGCGCGACACCGACCAGGGCGAGTTCGTAGAGGTGCACGGTGCCGATCATGCCCAGGCGTTCGTGCACCTGGTCCGGATCGATGCCCAGGGCGGAAAACACCGTCCACGCGCCGCCCAGCAGGCACGCGGCGCTGAGCAGGAACACCATGCTCGACGCCGCCGGCCAGGCGAGGAAGGCCGACTGCCCAGGCAGCGGCTTGCCGTGGCGCATCACGTGCGTGGTACTGCGTCGCGGGTCGCTCGGCTTCAGTGGCGGCGGTGGCACCGGATCGAGCGCCTGCGGATCGATGGTGGTGTGGACCGGGGTGGGTTCGTGATCAGTCATGGCAACCTCCGCCTGCTTGGCTGAAAGGTAGCCCCAGGGTCGTTCGTCAGCCATGCCCGAATGTGAGGCGTAGCTGGTACGGCGTGCGCGTTTTTGGCAATTTATTGCCACGCAGGGCCAGGAAGCGCTACCAGACTCGGTAAATGCCGTACGTTCACGTCGGCGCGCCGCACAGTGCCGGGGATTTCCCTCGGCCGCCGTTGCCGGACAGCGGCAAGCGGAGTACCCTCACAGCGATGCTCGACGACGCGACCTTTGGCGACCTGCTGGCTTCCCTGGTACGCCGTCAGGGCGTGACCATGGCCGACTTCGCGCGCACGGTGAAGGTCAGCGCCTCGACCTTGTCGCGCATCCGCACCGGCACGCGGCAACCGAACGCGAAGCAGCTCGCACGCTGGGCCGATGCGCTGCGCCTCGACGCCGAGTTGCGCCGACAGTTCATCGACCTCGCGCTGTTGGCGCAGACGCCGCCGGAGATCCGCGAGCGCTTAGCCTCGACCGAAGCGCAAGCCGTGCAGGCGCGCGATCATCGCGAACAACTGGCGCAGGAGTACGGCCGTTACCGCACCGACCAGGGTTTCCACGACGGCTGGTGGCTGACGTACTCGTGTTCGTTCCTCAACGACGGTCGCATCCAACGCAGCCTGATCCGCATCCAGGGCGCGCAGGCGACCATGCAGGTGCGCGACGCCGGCCGCGTGCACTACAGCTACCACGGCTCATGCGAGGCGCTTGGCGACAAACTCTTCATCCGCTTGGCCGAAGATCGCGGCGGTGCGGAGTACGTGCAGATCACGCTGCATTCCTTGTTCGATTACCAGCGCCCGTCATTCCTCTACGGCCTGGTATGCGGCATCAGCGGCAAGGACGTGCGCCATCCGCTGTCGGTGCCGGCCGCCAGCCGCATTCTTTTCCTCTATGCCGGTGCGGATGCGGATCTGCCCGAAGGCGGCGAGCGCCTAGCGAAACTGGAAACCGTGCTCGGCAGTTTCGACCCGAAGGCGATGAAGCAGGTGTGGCCGATGTTTCTCGGCGACGGCGAGTACCTGCGCGACTGCCTACACCTGGGCGACGAAGCGCTCGACGCGGCGGTGCTGCGCATGATCAACAGCCGCGGGCCGGGCGGGGATCACGTGTTGCGCGCGGCGTTTGGGTAACCCGAGAACTGACCTACAACCTCACGCGTCTCAGGGATCGGATTTTCCCAGAACCGTTTCGACGTAATTCCGAACGCTGGATTCAGATTCGTGGGCACCACAGATGGCCTCGACAGCCATCAACATTTCGTCCCAAGTTTTTGCCGCACGCAACAATGTGAGAACGTCGTCAGCGCCAAACCATTGCTGGATCAAATCATCGTCGTGACGCAACCCCTCTTCAATCAACGTCACCAAGCCTTTCCGGTAATCCTCCGGTTGTTGGAGCCAGTCGAATTCCAGATGCTCCTGCGGATTGTAAAACGTGTGAGCAAGCACTCGTGATAGCAATCCAAAGGTCGGCACCTTGCGAGGATGAAAGGTATAATGAGTGGTTGGATCAAAGGCGTGGACGTGTTCCCAGGTCCGCCCCATCACAGCCAGACGATTTGGCCGCAGCACAGGGAGTTGTTCGGAAAGCGATGGCGCTCCAAATTCAACAACGATGTATTTTCCACTCATCATCCGCACTGTGATAAAACAGACCGACAGCACCAGTACCGAGGCGGATGCGGTCAAAGTCCCGCAGGGCCCGCAGGGACGACTTGCCGCCAGCCCGGTGCGTGAGCGCCGGGTATTGATCCGCCCGATCACCAAAGTCCCGTCGGGACGACGCTCGGTTCGGTGGTGTTTCAACGCCGACGTCGTGGTCGAACGCGGTGACTGTCGTCCCCTGCACCGAACGTCGTCCCGATGGGACTCAGGAAATATGGTCCCTTTTCCCGGCGCTCTCGCGCCGGGCTGGCGGCACGTCGCCTCGTTGGGGCTTGGAAAGTGACGAAATAAATGCGACTGTCCCTTAGCAATCCGGGCAAATCGATCGGATCACTCCCAGGTTTTCTCGCTTGGCCAGCGCTTTTCGAGTTCGGCGTGGACCTCGTCGGTCCATGCCATCAGGCGCGAGAGCTCCCCGACAAGCGGATTGCCAAGTTTGAACATTTGGTCGTCGCCCTCGCCCTCGAGCAGCCAATCCCACGGTGTAAAGACTAAGTCGTAAATCGGATCGTATTCGTCTTCGTCCATGGCTTTGGGGAGCGAGTACCACTGGTAGGCGAAGGTGCGGTCCTCATGGAACTGCAGGACATTGATGCCCTTCTCGTATCCACCGGAGCCAATGATGCGTCCACAGTTACCGACGATCCAATGTGGCACCCCGTTCCAAGCGATGTAACCCTGCGGTGCGTGGGTTATCATGTACCGCGCGAGTCGTCGCCAGTAGACCTCCTGCGGCAGAACATCGAAGCTGCCGTTCCAAATAGCGTCCATGGTCCGGCTCTGTTGTTTGGTGAGCTTGAGACCGTGCACCCCACCTTCCTTGTTGGTGTAGTAGAAACCATGGAACGGAGTCATGGCCATTGCCTTCGCGGTGCCGGAAAGCCGGGCATTATCCGCTTGAACGTTGGCTGTTCTTTGGCCAAGCGCTGGAATCGCCAACCGGAAGCCAATATCCACTTGGCGGACGTCCGTCGTATGAACGACGTTACGTGAACAAGCTAAGCTCAAAATGGAATTCCTAAATCCGCCTCCCATACATATTCCGTGAGTTCCCCCTACCGCGAGTGGATCGACCACGGCGTCTACAAATGCGGTTTTGGGTATTTTACAATCCGACGCCATGTTGTGGCGATCCAGGACCCACTCTTGCACAAGGCCCGTCATGTCATGGAGCCCCCAGGGATTGGGCACTCGTTTTCCGACTTCAGGGAGGACAATTGCGAAATTTCCAAATCTAAGCGGCCATTCGTACCAAGCGTATTTCATCGCCGATTCAAAATCGAACTCACCATCACCCCAAAAGTACATTGTGGTTGCTCCTGCTCGACAGGCATGTTCCCACTGTGCCATGGTAGGAAGCTGGCAGCGAACTCCCGTGACGCTTGAGAAGCGCTCACAAAACGCCAGTGCCTCAGGCAGCGTGATACAAACGGCGGGACAATTGTCACTTTCAGTAAGTTGCTTCGCTGCGATCGCAGAGATGCCGCCTTCCTTCGCTGATTTTCGCCACGGGGTGAATGGCATGTATTCGCGCCAAAGCTTCTGCATGACGGGAAATTTCGACAAATAAAACGGGGCGGTAATTGTTACTTCAACCGGCTTGTCTCGCTGAATAGAAACAAATCTCCCGCTCGGGATTAGTATGAATTCTACACCAGACACGTTCATCACGGGATTCATGGGGCCAGGACATCCTCAGACAAGGTCTTCGTTTTCCTGCGTGCAGCAGGATAGGGCAAAGGACAGGAATAGAGTAGACCCCTACCAGCCTCCGCCGCCAACCACAACCCTCCAGCCTCCCTGCAGCATGGGCGCCTGCCCACCGTCAAGATTGCCCCTGGCCGACCGGTTCACTCTGCGGCCCTCCTCCCACCTCTGCGGCTACCGTCCTCGCGCGCGGTGATCACCGTGGCAAACAATGAACGGATTGCCCCATGCCGGCGAGCCGCCGGCGCTTCTATGAAGCCGCCCCGTCAAGAGGTGAGTCTTTCTCTCCTCCTCTTAAGCAATGGCGTGGTTCGGGTCAGGTGCGTGGTGTGGTGGTGTGATGTAGTTCGGGGTTGGGGGGTGAAGGCCGCGAGGCCGAGGGGGCACCGGATGGTGCCCCTTGCGTGGCGTGCGGAGCGCCACGCCGCGGTGATGTGGGGAGGATCAG
>JANPLC010000110.1:0-10884 GCA_031426335.1 Planctomycetota bacterium | reverse complement strand
TGTGGATCTGAAGCGTCCTGATCATCGTCTTGCTCGTTGCGGGTCCAGGGGCGGCAGAGCCCCTGGCGGGCGTAGCGGGCAGCGCCCGCGAACAACAATCCCCCGAGCGCGCCTGCGCGCGCGAGCGGGGACAGGGTTTGGTTTCGCGCAGCGAAACACGCCGGCGGAGCCGGCGTCGCATCAGGGCGAAATGAGAAAAGACTGAAATGGTGATGGATGACGGATGATGTAGCAGTGTACCGCCCTGAGGCGCAAACCCTGCTAGACTCCGCCGAAGCGGCGTTCACGGGCTTGGTATTCTTTGAGCGCGGCATGGTAGGCCGTCACGCCGAAATCCGGCCACAGCGGTTCTACGCTGACGTACTCCGCATAAGTCGCCTGCCAGGGCAGGAAGTTCGACATGCGTTGTTCACCGGCGGTACGGATCACCAAGTCGACATCCTCGGCGCGCGGGGCGTAGAGGTGGGCCTGGATGGTTTCTTGGGTGATCTCGTTGGGCGCGATCCGGCCGGCGGCGACCTCGGCGGCGATCGATCGGCAGGCGTCGGTCAGTTCATCGCGGCCGCCGTAGCTCAGCGCCAGACTCAACACCATCGCGCGGTTGCCGGCGGTGGCGGTGATGGTGCGGTCGAGCGTCGCGCGCACGTTGGCGGGCAAGCGCTGCAGGCTGCCGATCGCTTCCAGGCGGACATCGTTGTCCATCAACGTCGGCAGCTCGCCGCTGAGGAACTTGTCGAGCAGCGACATCAGGTAATCGATCTCGCGCTGCGGACGGATCCAGTTCTCGGAGGAAAATGCGTACAGCGTCAGGCGGTCGATGCCGAGTTTGACGCTTTCGGTGGTGATGGTGCGCACCACTTCCGCGCCCTGTTGGTGGCCCCGAGTACGATCCCAGGTGCGCGCCTTCGCCCAGCGGCCGTTACCGTCCATGATGATCGCCACGTGCCGCGGCATGCGGGTCGCATCAAGTCCGACCGCGCCGGCGTGGGCATGGGGTTTGGCGTGGGTCACGGGCATGGTCGATGATTTCCCAGGACCACTCAGCGGATCACGATCTCTTCGCGGCCAGGACCGGTGCCGATCCAACGCACGCGAACGCCCAGGCGCTGTTCGATGAACTCGACGTAGCGGCGCGCGTTGGTCGGCAGGTCGTCCCAGCGGCGCACCGGATTGAGCGGTGAACGCCAGCCCGGGAGGATCTCGTAGATCGGCTTGGCGCGTGCGAGGTCGTCGATACGCGAGGGGATGGTGTCGCTGCGTTTGCCATCGATCTCATAGGCGACGCACACCGGGATCTCGGCCTCGGGATCGAGGATGTCGAGTTTGGTCAGCGCGATGGAATCCACCCCGTTGAGGCGGCAGGAAAAACCGACCGCGACCAGGTCGAGCCAGCCGCAGCGGCGTGGACGCCCGGTGGTGGCGCCGAATTCATGACCGCGTTTGCGGATCTCTTCGCCCTTCGCATCCAGCAGCTCAACTGGGAACGGACCCGAGCCGACGCGAGTACTGTAGGCCTTCACTACGCCGATGATTTCGCCGAGTGATTTGTGCGACAGACCGCTACCGGCGATCACTCCGCCGACGCCGGTGTTGGAACTGGTGACGAACGGGTAGGTGCCGTAGTCGATGTCGAGCAGCACGCCCTGTGCGCCCTCGAAGAGGAACGCCTTGCCCGCAGCGGAGGCACGGTGCAACAGGTCGGCGGTGTCGGCGATCAGCGGCGCGATGCGCGTGCAGGCCGGCATGATCTGGGCGATCGCAGCGTCGACGTCGAGCGGTTTGGCGCCCAAATGGACCAACTGGCTGCTGACTTGCGCCAAGTGCGTCCGCAATTTGGCGGTGAACGCCGGCAGGTCGCGCAGTTCGCCACAGCGCAGGCCGGTGCGGGCAATCTTGTCGGCGTAACACGGGCCGATGCCGCGCAGGGTGGTGCCGACCTTGGCCGCGCCTTTGTTGGCTTCGAAGGCGGCGTCGAGCGCCTTGTGGCTCGGCAGCACCAGGTGCGCGCGGTCACTGACCAGCAGGCGCGGCGTGGGATCGGCGCCACCGGAAATGAGCTCATCGAGTTCGTTGCACAGCGCGAGGGGGTCGACCACCACACCGTTGCCGATGATGCACTGGGCTTGGTCGTGCAGAATGCCGGACGGCAGCAGATGCAGGACCGATTTCTTGCCGTTGACTACCACCGTGTGGCCGGCGTTGGCGCCGCCTTGGCAGCGCACCACTACGTCGGTGCGCGCGGCGAGCAGGTCGATGACCTTGCCCTTGCCCTCGTCGCCCCATTGCAGGCCCAGGACCACTTTGTTCCTGGCTTCTGGGTTCTTGACCTCTGGTTTTTTGGCTTCGGTCGTGCTCGTCGGCAATCCAGTCATCGGCAATCCTATCCTCTGCCACCTGGGTGGCCCTGGGCTGTTCGCCCATCGCTGTACGTGAAAGCACCCGCTGCCGGCCCCCACCAACTGCTGGCGGGCCCGCGACGGGGCGGCGCTACGCTAGGTCCCAGGGCTGGACGGCAAGCAGGGACTGCGCCACACGCGCCTGTCGCGCACAGGCTTTCGTCCCATCGCTGGCGCACGTCTCAATGTTACACCCTCGGCCATGTCCCCGCAGCCCCGATCCTCATCGCCTGACGAAGAGTCCTACAGCACGATGGACTTCATCGCCGAGGCGCGTCGGCCGCTGCTGGTGGAACGCCATCGCAAGCTCATCGACGAGATGGAATCGGGCTTGTCCGACGGTCTGATCACCGGATCGGACGAAAATCCCCGACTGCAAGCGATGCTCAAGGACCTGGAAGCCGACAGCGAGAAAGCCCGCCTGGCGCGCACGCTCAAGGCCCTGGCCGAAGATACCCACTACCGAGACGGCACCCTGCGCAATGCGCTGGTCGAACAGCTGTGCCTGTGGCGCGAAGAGGGCAACGTCGAGGTCGCTGCGTTGCAGCTGCATGTCATCGGCATCTATCGCAATGTGCGTACCAGCGTCGAACAGCGGCAAGGTGCGCCACCCACGCTCGCCGACCTGCGTGAACTGCCGGCGTCGATGCTCGGACGTTTGCTCAATGCCATTCCCCCGGCGTTCGGCTCACCGACACTCAACGAGGCGCTGGTCTACACGCCGTCCTTTGCCGACCGCAGCATGCGCACCATCCGCCGCATCCGGAAGGCCGAGAACGCCGATGCGTCGTGGTCCGATGCCAACGGCGAACCCTCGATCCCGCGCGAGATCGAAGAACCGCTCGACGCCTTGCCGGAAGCCGAGCGCAAAGCCGCCCGGCAGTTGCTGGTGCGTGACCGCATCCGTTCGTCGTTTTACCGCGAGGTGTTCCTCAAATACCTCAGCCGCGACGAATTTGACATCAGCCACGACGATCACCCGACCATTCTGCATTGGCTGGAGGCGATCGAATCGACCGGTCACCTCTATCCCTTCATGCAGGGTCAGACCGCCGGACAGAAGTCTTTCCGTCTTCAGCACCTGATGCAGAAGGTGCTCCAGCTGCACGAGATCTACGCGCGTGTCGCGCTGGCCAGCCAGCACCCGACTTACCGCGAAGGATTCAAGGACAAGAGCACCCGCGTACGGCTGGCCGAGTTGTCCAAGGACCACTACCCGCCGCTGGCGATGACGCCGGAACTGACCCTCGCGACCATGCTCTGCCCGTTCCGCACCTTCGTCGACTGGGTACAGTCACGCGTGGCCGAGCATGACTTTGTGCTGCCGCCGGATCCCAAGAGATAGCGACGAGCTACGAGCTACGAGCTACGAGTTTCGAGCTCTGGAGCGGTAGTGAGGCGGGTTTGTGGAAGCCCTGGAGTGCCAGGACGAAGCGAAATCACCGCAATTCAAACTCATAGCTCGAAGCTCGAAGCTCGTAGCTCGCAGCTCCTCGCTCGTATCGACCACTGACGTTTCCTGGCACCGAACCCCGATCAGTGTCGGCAACAGCGCCAATCCCCATGTGTATCAAACAGCAGGCTGAGGCACACAGCGCGACCAGGGCACGCTCCTCTGTCGGAGCGGGCTCGGTGGTCATCGCACGATGCACCCGCCTCGCTAAGGAGAACGCCATGAAACCAATGTTCCTAACCATCCTGATGTTGCTGACCAGTTGGGCGGCGGCGCTGGAGAACTCCCTGGTCATGCGTTCCCCCGGCCAAGGTGGCAGCGGGATCTCTGCCGTGGTCAGCCCGAGCACCGGCAACGTCACGCTCTATGGCATCGAAGGCACCAGCACCACGCGTTATGGTTCGGCCAACTTCCTAGCTGATCTGGCCAATCTCGAAGGACTGCCCGGCGGCAAGCAGGGCGGGATCACCTACTCCGCTCTGCGCATTGGCCACCCGGAATTCGTGCCGACGCCGGCGGACCTACTGAGTTCGGTGGCCTTCCCCGAAAAACCCAGCGCCAAAGAAGCAGCGGCCGGCCTCAAAGGTCTGCGTTGGCGCGCCATCGAAGCCGAGGATGCCTTCTGGGCCGACGTGAAACCGTACGATGGTGTGGTGCGTGGTGCGATGGGCACCCAGTACCTGTTGCTGTGCGTGCCGATCAAACACGCGCTGTTGTGTTATGACTGCCAGGATCGCAACAAGGGCCCACAGCTCATCAGTTTCCGCAACTACGGCGTCGACCTGATGATCCCGCAGACCTTCGCTTCGGAGCCGGCGCCGCAGGCGATCCTCGCGGCGCTGCCGGCGGACATCAAAGACGAACAGAAGAAAGCCATTGAAGAACAGCTCAACGCCCTGGCCGAAGGTGGCGGCGCGCTCAAGCTCGAACCGAGCGATCCGTGGATCGCCTCCGGTTCAGGTGATCGTTGGGTCATGGTTGATCCGCCCAACAAACACATCGTCACGTACGAATACCTGGGCAAGCGCTGGGCCGTGAAGTCCTCGCGCAACATCGAGGTCGAACACCTCATCCCGACGTCGTTCCGCAGCAGTCCGAGCGAACAGCAGCAGTTCGACGAGTACATCAAATCGCGCAAGAAGTCGCTGGAACACGCCGGCATCATCCCCGACATCGCCTACTTCAAGGCCCTGGTCGATCAGAAGCAGGTCGCCAGCGGCAAGACCAGCGACATCCAGGCGAACATCGTCGGTGACGATCTGATGCTCGATTTCGTCAAACTGCGCAAGATCTTCGCCTACCGCATCAACGGCGCCAACAATGGCCTCGAACTGTTGTCGATGCGCGACTACACGCTCGACGTCGGCCTCGCGCTGCAGGACGTCGAGTTCCGCGCCGCAGTCGATGCGCTCAACGCCTGGGCGTTGGCCAAGAAGTTCCTCGGCAAAAACGATGATGGTTCGGCGTGGTTGGCGGTGAAGTACGCGTTGTCACTCGACCCATCGATCTACAAGATCATCGAGAAGGACAACGCCAGCAAGCCGCTGAAGAAACTGCCGGAATGGCAGCCGACGCTCGACGACGCGATCAAACGCGCGCAAGAGCAGGAAAAGAAACTCGAAGAGCGCCGCAAGGCGGCGGAAGACGAGCGCAACCGCAAGAAGGCGAAGTAAGGTTGCCTCAGCCACCTCGCCGCAGGCGAGAAATCCGCGCAGCGGATTCGCGGGCGCAGCCCGCCGTGGCGATAGTGAGCAAAAGAGGGCAGCGACGGAGTCGCGTTGTCGGGGGGTCGTCAGACCCCCTGACGGCAAACTCGGCCCGCCCGGCAACGCCGGGCACCGCGCGTAGCGCGGTCTTTGCCGCAGGCGAAGAGGCCGAACACAACTTCAGCCGTGTTTCACGCGGCGTGCGACCTCGCGGTCGACGTCGCGCTTCATCGCCCGCTTGATCAGGTCCTGACGTTTGTCGCCGCGGTCCTTGCCACTCGCCAGGCAGATGACGATGCGGGCGAAACCCCGGCGGAAATGCAGTTCATCCGGCACCAAGGTCATGCCTTTGGTGGCAAGCTGCTCGGCAATCTTGTCGATCTGCTTGCGATGGAGCAGCAGCTTGCGTGGTTGCACCGGTTGATGGCCGAAGGTGCCCGCTTGGCGGTACTCGCCGATGTGCAAGCCGTAGAGCCACACTTGATCGTTCTCCATCCGCGCATGGCAGTCGCCCCACTGCACGTCGCCGGCGCGTAGGCTCTTCACCTCGCTGCCCATCAACACCATCCCCGCCTCGAACGATTCGACCACCGCGTAGGCGTGATGCAGCTTGCGGTTCTTGAGGATGAGTTGGACGGCGTCCTTGCTCTCGGCAGCGTCTTTGCCTTTGGTTTTAGTTGGTTTGGCCATGAGGAGAAAAGTCCGAGGGGTACGAACGGTCCGAGGGGGGTACGAGTAGTCCGATGCCGAGCGGGAGTGCAAAGGTACCCTTCGGACCGTTCGGACTCCTCGTACCAATGAAGTTCAGCGCTTGAGAAACGCCTCCACCACGGCCGGCTGGGCGCAATCGCCCTCCACCAGCCGGCCACGCTCCAGGCCCTGATCGATGAACAGCAGCGTCGGGATGCGCGCGAGCCGGGTGGTCGGGTGCAGACGGTAGGGGTGTTGTGGCTGGTTTTTCCACTCGGACCGCTGGCCGACTGGGCATTCGTAGAGTGTCAGGTCTGGGCGCAGGGTGGTGCAGGCGCGGCGCAGCACCGGATCGGCAATCACGCAGTCCGGGCACCAAGAAGCCCCGGTGACGGGATCTTCGCTGGCAAAGAACAGGAAGAGCGCAGCGCCCCGCCCAGCGCTGACACTGGCCAAGCGGTCTGCGACTTCGACGGGAGTGGCGAGTCGGCTGATCGGCATGAAGAGGGAGTGTGGGGTGCTCGGTCGCCGCGCCAGGGGCGGTGCTCGCCCATACACGTCGCCCCAGGGATCCGGGCCTGAATTGACAGGTCCTGTTCCGTAAGGAAGTTGTGCTCACTTCCCATGGCTGCCACCTACTCACTGATTCTGCGTGCCTGCCCCGAAGGCTCCCGTGAAACGGTGGCGCATCTGCTCGGTCGCGCTTTCAGCCTGAAGGATAGCACCTGCGTTTCGATCGCCAGTTCGACCCCTATCGTCCTGCTGACCGAGTTAGGAAAAGAAGAAGCGGCGGCTCTGGGGCTGGTGATGGTTGGTCTGGAACAGAAAGGCGCCACTGTCGAACTGACCCTCGAAGATGTGAGCGAACTGCCGAAGATCGACTGGCCCAAGCGTCCGATGGTCTTCAAGCGCGATATCAGCGAATTCGCTGCGGATTTTGCCGCGCTGACCCTGAATGTTCCCGGTAGCAATCGCAGCTATTCCCTGATGGAGCTGTTGATCGTGCGGCTTGATCCGCAGTCGCGCCCAGTGGGCCAGGCGGGTCGCGCCTCTACCGAATTCAAAGGCGCGCAACTGCCGGAGGTCACCCCGTTCTCCAACCAGGTGTTGGCGCCAACGCCCTCGTCGGTGCCCTCAACCACCCGGGCACCGCGTGCACCATCGGCATCCACCGGCAACGACAGCGACACGATTTCGCGCCTGAATGAGCTGTTCCCGGAAGAGGACGGCGGTGGGTTCATGCCCAACAACGACGACATTACCAGTATCCTCGACCGGCTGCTGCCGGACGAGGAAAAGGGTGCCGTCCAGCCCGGGAGTGGACCGGTCGGACAGGGCTCGGCTTCCGGCCGCATGGCGGCAGTGAGTGCGCCGGTGGGCTTTTCAGTATTTCTTGCCAAGATCGCCGACGAGGCGCGTCGAGCCAAGGCCGTGACCCTGCTCGCAGAGTTGGCCGGCTTGTCGCACGAGGAAGCCGACGCCTTGTCGAAAAAGGTCATCATCCCGGTATTGAAGGGTGCGACCAAGGAAGAGGCCGAAGCGGCAAAACAGCGTTTCGCCAAGATCGGCATCCTGGCCCGCGTCAAAGGTCCTGGCGGCGCCTGACATCGTTCAATGGGTTGCCGCATAGTGCGGCACAAATCGCAGCTAGTGTCTCGGACGGGACACTAGCGCAGCGGCATGACCCGGTAAGCAATCGAGCCCCACGGCGGCAAAGACACTGGCAAACCGCCGCCACGCAGGGCTTCCGCCTTCAATTGGATCGGCTGAGCGTTGGCGAAACATTGCTGCAACTGGCAATCGCGCTCCACCAGCGGACCAGCCTGGACTGCGCCCTGGACGTGTTGCCAGCTGGCGTTGACCACCAACGCCAAGGCGTGGTGGCCCTGCAGGGTCCACAGGCAGCCGACCAAGGGTGAATCGTGGCCGAGTGGTTCCAGCAGCTGCCAGGCGCCGTTCTGTCGCGCCGGCTCGCTCAGCAAGTGCATGAGGTCGCGGTAGGCCTCGCGGTGTGGCTGCGAGCCCTCTTCGGCTGGGCGTCGGTTGGCGTGGTTGGACGCGTGCAGGCGTCGGCCATCGTCCTGGCCGTGGTTGCACAGCAGCAAGCCAGGAACCATGCCGGTGAGGAGCAGCGCGCCACGGTGGTGTTCCGCTGAGGTGAATCGCGCTGCCGCGCGTTGTTCCGCGTGGTTTTCGAGGAAGCGCACGCAGTGTTTCTGGTAGTCACGCGTCGCCCGCAAGTGACCACGGATGGATTCGGCATCGCCGGACAACAAACGGTCGTAGAGGATCTTGTCGAAGGTGAAATCGAAGCCGGCCTGTTGCAGTTCGTATTCACGGTTCCAGTACACTTCAGCCATGAACAACGTGCCGGGATGTTCGGCGCGCACGCGGTCCAGACATTTGCGCCAGAAGGGCGGCATCGGCCGTTTCCAGGTGTTCTCGAACACATCCTTGAGCAGCAGCATCGCCAGATCGCAGCGCAGGCCATCGCAGCGCGCAGCGATTGAGGAGGCCTCTTGTATCATCGCCTCTTGCAGGCGCGGGTTGCTGTAATCGAGCTGCACCGAGTTCTTCCACGGGGCGAAGAACGGATCACGACCGTGGGCGAACACCCGATTGTGCAGCTTGCACCAAGCGTCTGGCTGGGCCGCAAGGCGTCCGTCATCACCCTGGATAAAGTAGTCCGGATGGTCGCGCAGCCACGAGTGATCAAGTCCGACATGGTTGGGAATGAAATCGAGCATCAGTGAGATGCCCGCACTACGGGCCCGCTCGCGCAGCCGCGCCAAGGCCGCATCGCCACCGAGCGCCGCGTCGACGGTGTAGCCCTCGGGCATGAACGGTGAGCCACTAACGTCCTCTTCGCGGAAGTCTGGCAGGACACCGGAAAGATAGGTGCGCAGGTGTTGGTCGCGCAGGGAGACCTCGCGCGCCAGCGGACCGGTTGGCCACACTCCGATCAGGTAGATCCAGGTAAAGCCGTGCTCAACCAACTGGTCGAGCATGCTCTCCGGCAGGTCATCGAGGGTCGCGGGGCGCCCCAGTTCGAACGAACGTTCGGTGCGCCAGGTGCGCACGTTCAGTTCGTACAATTGCTGCATACCTGGACCATACGCCGTAAAAACCAGGCCGACAAAGGGATTCTGGCGATGGAGCGCCCGATTCCAGAGTGCCGGCAGCTCAGTGTCTCATGACACAGCAGGCAGTGTGCTCGGTGAAGCGACAAAACGACGCACCCCGCCGGATGTCGGCGGGGTGCGCGGGAATCACCAGCTGGCGGGTGGGCTTACGCTTTGATCTCAGGGCGCGGCAGGCTGACGCCGAACGCGCCAAGCGCGGTCGACAGTTCCTGCACGACGCTCTGGCCTGAACCAGGAGCCTTGTAGAGGTCCAGGTCGCTGTATTGCGCCAAGTCGCCGATGCGCGAGACACCCAGGCCTTCCAGCATCGCCAGGCTCTTGTTGCCCAGTTCGAGTTTCTCAACGCTTTCGCCCAGGACCTTCTGGTCGGCCTTGGAGATCGAGCGCTCTTCACCGTCGCGGAACATGCCGAGGCGCAGGTTACGGGCGGCGAGCATCTCCTTCACTTCCTTCAACGAGGTCTCGCCGAAGTTCTTGTAGGAGAGCATTTCCTGTTCGGTGATCTTGAGCAGGTCGCCGAGGGTGAAGATGTTCATCTTCGCCAGGCAGTTGCGCGAGCGGACCGACAACTCGAAGTCGTTGACCGGGGTGCGCATGATCTTTTCCATCTTCTCGCGCTCACGCTCTTCGCGCTCGTCGTAGTACATGGTGCGCGAGGCCTTGGCGTCGCGCAGCAGCATCGCCGCGCGACGGTTGCGCGGGTTGTACGCCAGCACCTGGCGGAAGCAGTCGACGGCGGCGTTGGGCTCGCCGCGCTCGTCGTAGAGGATGCCGAGGTTGATGACGCCGGGGATGTAGTGCGGGGTGACGTCGGCGCAGGTCAGGAAGTACTCGACCGCCATGTCGTCGTCGCCGATGCGATCGAGCAGGACGCCGAGCTTGAACGCCGCTTCGACGTGCTCGGGATTGGCCTCGAGCGCCGCCTCGTAGGCGTTGATCGCCGCTTCGGTGTTGTTGCGCAGCTCGTGGATGCGGCCCTGGAGGAACTCGCGGTCGGCGCCTTCGCCAACGTTGCCCAGCGCCTTCTCGGCGTCATCGGCGTGGTTCGCGTCGACCAGCGAACGCACCACCTCGATCTTGGCCTCGGGCAGCGACTTGGCGGCGGCCGCGAAGCGGTCCTTGGCCTCGGCCTGGTCGCCGAGCTCGGCGTTGATCAGCCCGAGCAGGGCCTGGGCGTAGGCGTCCTTGCCGTCACCGAGGAGCTCTTCCGCGTCGGCGAAGAAGCCGAGGGCGTAGGCGAGGATGGCGCCGCGGACCTTGGCGTCCTCCTTGAGGCTGCCGTCCTGATGCAGGGCGAGCAGCTTGCGGCGTTCCTCGAGGTCCTGCTCGGCGACGCGGCGCAGGACGCGGATCGCGGCGAGGGCGGGGCGCTCCGTACCGACGAGGATCTGGGCGCTCTTCGGGACCTGGATGGTGGGCATGCGGACTCCGGGATGAGGAAAGGGGCAGGGAAGGTACGCCGGGGCCAGGGGGCGTCAATGCGCGGGCGGGGGAGG
>JANPLC010000109.1:0-12341 GCA_031426335.1 Planctomycetota bacterium | reverse complement strand
CCCGGCCCCGCCGCGGCCAGCGGCGGGGGATCGGGATACGCCGTGAAGGTGGTCAGCCTTTCTTGCCGATCCATTGCACACCGTCTTCCAGCCAGCGCATATCGCCGGCCAGTACCTGTTTGCCCACGTGATTCATCAGGCCGTCGTCGTTGCTCGCCAGCTCCTTGAAGTAGCCCTCGATGCGGCGCGTCGCCGTGCGGCAGAAGTAATCGGCGAGGGTCTCTGCGTTCTTATCGCCGCCACGCTTAACCAGCGAGTGCGCGTAGCTGCACGTCGCCGCCATGGCGAACAACTCGGTGCCGATGTCCATCAGGCGGCCAAGTAGGATCTGCTTCCGTTCCAGCTTGTCGCGGTAGAGGCCCATGAAGTGGAAGATCGTACGCGCCAGACGGTGTGAACAGGCATGGACGTACTGGTAATGTCCGGCGAGCGCACCCATCTCGTCATGCGCCGCCCACAGGCTGGAGTTGAGCCACTGCTTGAGGTACCAGCCGCTATAGAAGGTCGCGAGCTTCATGCCGGCCTTCATCTTCACGCCCATCGGCGTGTGGCCTTTGAGAATGTCCGACGCCAAGTTGAGGTGCGGATCCATCGCCTCACGGGCGAGGAACAGCTTCATGATCTCGCTCGTCCCTTCGATGATGAGGTTAATGCGCATGTCGCGCATCATGCGTTCGACCGGGAACGGCTCCTCACCGCGGGCCTTGAGCGAGGATGCCTTCTCGTAGCCCCGACCACCGCGCATCTGCATGGTCATGTCGACGATCTTCCAGCCCATCTCCGAGCAGAAGAGCTTGGCCATCGCCGCTTCGATGCGGATGTCCTGGTCGTGTTTCGCCGCCCAGTGGCTGGTGAGCCAGGTCACTGCTTCCATGGCGAGCGTCGTGCTGGCGATGAAGGCGAGCTTGTTGCGGCCCTGTTCGTGTGCGCCGATGGGCAGGCCCCACTGGACGCGTTCCTCACCCCATCGGCGGCAGAACGACAGGCACTGCTTGGCGACGCCGGTGCATGCCGCCGGCAAGGTCAGGCGACCAGTGTTGAGCGTGGTGAGCGCCAATTTCAGACCTTTGCCTTCGCCCCACAGGACGTTCTCCACCGGTACTTTCACGTCATGGAAGCGCATCAGGCCGTTCTGGATCGCGCGGATGCCCATGAAGTCGCAGCGATGGACGACTTCGATACCCGGCGCTTTCCCTTCAACGATCAGCGCCGTGATCTGCGTGCGTTCACGGCCATTGACGATTTTCGGCGCGGTCTTGGCCATCACGACCAGCAGGTCGGCGATCGGACCGTTGGTGCACCACAGCTTCTCGCCGTTGATCAGGTAATGCTTCCCATCTGGCGTCAGCGTCGCGGTGGTGGTCATCTTCGACGGATCGGAGCCGACCGACGGTTCGGTAAGGGCGAAGGCCGAGATGCTGTGCTGACTGAAGCGCGGGAAGAATTTCTTCTTCTGCTCCTCAGTGCCGAAGAGTTTGAGCGGCTGCGGCACACCGATGGACTGGTGCGCCGAGATCAGCACCGCGGTCGACGCGCAGATGGTCGAGATGCGCATCATCACGCGGTTGTAGTTCACCTGCGTCAGGCCCAGGCCTCCGTACTCTTTCGGCACCTTCATGGCGAAGACACCCATCTTGAACAGGTCGTCGATCACCTCGCCTGGGATGGTCCGGCTGGCGTCGACCTCTTCCGGATCGAGATGGCTGTCGAGGTAGTTGCCGACCTTGTCGCACAGCTCGTCGCCGATGAGTTTGTCCTCCGGCGTCTGGTGCGGGAACTCCGCCAGCATGCCTGGATCGAAGGTGCCCATGAACAATTGCTGGGCGAACCCAGGCAACGTGGGCTTGGCTTCTCGCGCTCCTTCTGCGACCTCCATCGCGGATCGCTTATCGGCGGACATTTTAGAGGTGTCGATGACCATCTCATCTTCACCGGAAGACGGGACGTTGGGTTTGAGGTCACTGGCCATGGCAGGTCTCCTCGATGCTCAGGTGACGGATGTGGGAGAAGTTATTTTTCAACACGAAGGCACGATGACACGAAGGGGAAAGCAAAGGGGCTGAACCAGTGGATTTCATGGTTTCACTTTGTGACTTCGTGCCTTCGTGTTGAAAAATCCGCATCTCTCCTCCGTTATGTAGGGAACGGGCGGTTGTCGCGGGCGAGGTCGTCGATCATCGTGCACGGCGTGAATCGCGGTCCGCAGCGGTCGCTCAGCGCTTTCAGGCGGTCGGCCACGGTGCGGCTGCCGAGCTGGTTGGCGTAGTGCAGCAGTCCGCCGCGCTGGGGCGGGAAGCCGGTACCCATCACCATCGCCAGGTCGAGGGAGCCGGCCTTGTCGACAACCTTCTCTTCAAGGCAGCGCGCGGCCTCGTTGACCATGATCAGCAGGCAGCGATCGCGGATCTCGTCCGCGTCGACCGTGCGGGTTGTCGGATGACGTGAGCGTAGCGCCGCGAGCAGCTCGAGATTCGTTTCTAACTTGGCATCTTTCTTGTCCTGCGCGTGGTGCAGGAAGAACCCCTTGCCACCCTTGGTGCCGAGCAGGTGGAGTTCTTCGTAGGCGAGCCGGAGCGTGTCGGCCACCGCCATGCGTTCGCCGTAGGAATTGGCCAGGATCTTCGCGACCTTGTAGCCCACATCGAGGCCGACCTCATCGCTGAGGGTGAACGGACCCATGGGCATGCCGAAGTCGTAGATCGTGCGATCGATCTGTTCGATGCCGGCGCCGTCTTCCAGGCAACGTGCGGCTTCGTTCAGGTAGGGCAGCAGGATGCGATTCACCAGGAAGCCGGCGCAGTCCTTCACCACCACCGCGGTCTTGCCGATGCGGCGCACCAGTTCCGCGACCATCGCGACGGTCTCGGGCGAGGTCTGCGGTCCGGCGACGACCTCCACCAGCGGCATGCGGTTGACCGGATTGAAGAAGTGCATGCCGGCGAAGCGTTCGGGATGTTTGAGCGCCACCGCCATGTCGGCGATCGAAAGCGACGAGGTGTTGCTCACCAGGATCGCATCGTCGCGCAGGTGATGCTCCGCTTCGGCGAGCACCTTGCGTTTGACGTTCAGGTCCTCGACCACCGCCTCGACCACCAGATCGACGCCCTGGAAGCCGCGGTAATCCAGCGAACCACTGATGCGGTGGAGCAGGAGATTTGCCTGCCCAGGCGTCATCTTCTTCCGCTTGGTCAGCTGGCGGTTGTAGTCGTTGGCGGTGTGCATCCCTTTAGTGATGGCGTCCCAGTTGAGATCCTTCAGCCGCACCGGTAGGCCCTTGTTGGCGAAGGCCCAGGCGATGCCGCCGCCCATCACGCCGGCACCGAGCACGGCGGTCGACTGCACCAGACGTTTGGACTCGCCGCCTTCCTTACGCAGCGCTTCGCTGGCGAAGAAACAGTCGACCAGGTGTTTGCACTGGGGCGTGAAGGCGAGATCGCTGAAGCGGTGGGCCTCTTCTTCCAAGCCGCGTTCCAGCGACATACGGCAGGTGTCGCGCACGACGTCGAGCGCGGCGAGGGGGGCGGGCATCATGCCGCGGGTCTTGGCCATCACGCCTTTGCGCGCGGCGCGGAACAGCGCGAGGCGACCGGCGGGATTGCCTTCGAGGGCCCAGCGCATCAGGCCGCCGTGGGGACGTTTGGCGCGCACGGCGGCGGCACCGTCAGGAGTGAGGATGCGTGCGACGAACGCATCCACTTCGCGATCGATGAACGACCGCGCGACGCAGGCATCCACCAGTCCGAGTTTGAGCGCCTTGCGCGCGTTCACTGGCGCGCCGCTGAGGATCAGCTCCAGCCCGGCTTGGATGCCGATGAGGCGCGGTAGACGCTGGGTGCCGCCCCAGCCGGGAATGATGCCGAGGGTGACTTCCGGCAGGCCGAGCTTGGTCTTCTCCTCATCCGCGACGATGCGGTAGGTGCAGGCGAGGGCGAACTCCATGCCGCCGCCGAGGCACGCGCCATCGATCACCGCGATAGTCGGGACCTTGAGGTCGGCGACGCGTTGGAAGGTGCGCTGACCAGCCTCGGCCTTGGCCTGCGCGTCAACGCGGTTGGCGATGTTTTGGATCTCCTTGATGTCGGCACCGGCGATGAACACGCCGGGTTTACCGCTGGTGAAGATCACCGCCTTCAGATCCGTACGTGCGTGCAGGTTGTCGAGCACGTGGCCGAGCTCGGCCATGACCACGGCGCTGAATTTGTTGACCTTTTCGCCTGGGAGGTCGAAGACCACCCGCGCGATGTCACCGGTGACAGTGGTGGTGAAGGCGATCATGCGACCTCCAGTGCAAGGGCAGCGCCTTGGCCGCCGCCGATGCAGAGCGTGGCGAGGCCGCGGTTCTGGCCGCGACGCCGCAGTTCCTTCAAGATGGTGAGCACCAGCCGTGCGCCGGTCGCACCGACCGGGTGGCCGAGGGCAATGGCGCCGCCGTTGACGTTGAGTTTCGCGCGGTCGATCACGCCCAGGGCGGTGTCGCGTTTGAGATTGGCCTTGGCGAAGTCGGCGGAGGCGAAGGCACGCTCACAGGCGATGACCTGCGCGGCGAAGGCTTCGTTGAGTTCGATCAGATCGAAGTCATTGAGCGACATACCTGATTTGGCGAACAACTTGGCCGTGGCGTACACCGGCCCGAGACCCATGCGCCGACCGTCGAGCGCAGCGTAGGCGTAGTCGCGCAGGTAACCGATCGGCTTCAGGCCGAGCGACTTGGCTTTCGATTCCCGCATCACCAGCATCGCAGCGGCGCCATCAGTGAGGGGGCAGGCATTGCCGACCGTCACGGTGCCGGCGACCTTGTCGAAGTAGGGTTTCAGTTTGCCGAGCGCGGCAAGGTCCTGATTGGCGCGTGGGCCGTCGTCCTTGGTCAGCACACCTTCGTACTTCGGAGCGAGCGGAACGGGGACGAGTTCCTCGCTCAGGCGTTGCTCGGCAGCGGCAGCGCGCTGGTGACTCATCAGCGCGAACTCGTCCTGGTCTTGGCGCGTGACCGAGAACTCACGCGAGAGGATTTCAGCGGTCTGGCCCATGTTCAATCCGCACACCGGATCGGTCAGGCCGACCTGGATGCCGATGATGGGCGTCAGGAACGACGGGCGGAAGCCAGCCCAGACGCCCAGGCGCTGCCACATGGTTTTTGCCCGCATCAAGCGCCCGAACAGCGCGGTCATCTTGGGGCCATAGATCAGCGGGATGTTCGACATCGACTCCGTGCCGACGCACAGGACATGATCGGCCTCGTCTGAGAGAATGCGGTTGGCGGCGGTGGTGATCGCTTCCATACCGCTGGCGCAGTTGCGATGGACGCTGCTGGCGATGAGCGAATCCGGCAGGCCAGCCTTGAGCGCGATGACGCGCGCGACGTTGGCCGCTTCGATCGGCTGGGCGACGTTGCCGGCGATGAGTTCGTCGAGCGAGGCGACGGGGAAGGCGGTGCGAGTCATGAGTTCGCGCGTGGCGATGGCGCCGAGGTCATCCGCCGATAATCCGGCGAGTGCGCCTCCGGCCTTGCTGAACGGAGTGCGGACTCCGTCGATGATGGCGAGACGTTCCTTCATGGCATCCTCCTGCTCTGGTCGTCGTCCGGTCGCTGTCATCCAGCGACGTGGGCTGCGGCCTCCTGGTACATGGTCTCGATCAGGTCGTGGTACATCGCCGCCACGACATGGCGTTTGATCTTCATCGTCGGGGTCAGCTCGTCGCCGACCGTCAGAGGTTTGAGGACAAATCGGAAGGCGTGGACGCGTTCCCAGCGGTCGAGATGGGTGTTCACTTCTTCCAACAGCGCGCGCATCTCGGCTTTCACCGGATCACTGGCGAGGAACTGCTCATCGCTTAGATTCGTCAGCTTCAGCCGTTCCTTGCCGCGCTGCAGAGCATCCGCTTCGGTGAACAACAGCGCGGCGGCGAACGGACGGCCTTCCGCAATGATCATCGCCTGATCGACCAGCGGGCTACCGCATAGCGCGTGTTCGATCGGCACCGGGCAGACGTACTTGCCGTTGGAGTTCTTCAGCAGTTCCTTCACGCGACCGGTGATCACCAGGTAGCCATCGGCATCGAAGCGGCCGAGGTCGCCGGTGTGCAGCCAACCGTCCGGCGTGATGGTCTTGGCGGTCGACTCCGGATCGCGGTGGTAGCCGCGCATGATGTTCGGCCCTTTGGCCAGGATCTCTCCATCAGCAGTGATGCGCACCTGCACACCAGGGAACGGCCGGCCGACGGTGCCCAGGCGGCAATCGCCGACACGGTTGAGGCTGATGACCGGCGAGGCCTCGGTCATGCCGTAGCCGCAGTAGACCGGCACGCCGACGTTGGTGAGGAAGCGTCCGAGGTCCGGCGCGAGCGCGGCACCGCCGACGATCAGTGCTTTCAACCGTCCACCGAGGGCCTCGCGCAGACGCTGGTAGATCAGCGTGTCCGCGACGTTCATGGTCCAGGGCTTCTTCGCCACCGGATCGTCCTTGAGCGCATGTTCGAGCGCCCAGCGCCCAAGCTGGCGTTTCGGCCACGACGCATCGTCGAAGCGTTTGACGATGCGGGCGTAGAGTTTTTCGATCAGGCGCGGCACCATCGACATAATGGTCGGACGAACCTCTTTGAGCATCACGCCGACGTTTTTCACGTCGTCACCGAAGGCGATGGGAATGCCCTGCGCCAAGTAGGTGTAGACCACGATGCGTTCGAAGACGTGGGCCAGCGGCAGGACACTGAGCGCGCGATCTTTCGCCACGTCGAGCGGGAAACATTCCTTCGCGCCGTTGATCTGCGACATCAGATTCTTGTGCGTCAGCACCACGCCTTTGGGCTGGCCGGTGCTGCCGCTGGTGTGGATGATGGTCGCCACCGCATCCGGCGTCAGGTGATCGCGACGCCGGGCGAACAGGCTGGGATCCTGCTCGCTGACCTCATCGCCGAGTTCCAGCAAACGACCCCAGGTGATGATGTCCTTGGGCAGATCCTGAACGCCTTTGACCACCACCGCGCGCCAACGACCGGCATGCGGTTCGATCAGGCGCCACTGCTCCGTGCCGCTAGCGATCAACCACTGCATCTCGGTGTTGTCGGACTCGTAGAGCAGGTGATCGATCGAGAGATTCGGGAACAGCGGCACCGAAATCGCCCCGATCGACATGATTGCCAAGTCGGTGATGACCCAGTGCGGCGAGGATGGCGCCAGCAAACCGACACAATCGCCGGCTTTGACGCCGAGTTTGATCAGCCCCAGGGCGCAGCGACGGACTTCACGGGCGACTTCTTCGGTCGCCAGCCGCCGCCAGTAACCCGCCTCGCGCCAACTCAGCGCGGCGCTGCAGGGGGTGCGGTTGAGCAATCCGGCCAGCAGATCCGGGATCGTCGTCGGGGAGGGGAGAGTGATGCTCATCTGGTTTCCCTCCTTATCAGTAGGATACCACCGAACCGCGTGTTTTTCCAGGTGCTTGAGCAACCTTGGACAGGGGAGTTCAGCCCATTCCGCCTACGGCGGAATCCCCGCTGCGCGGGGTACCCGGCTTCGCCGGGCGAGGCTGAGTTTGTGGTCAGGGGGTCTAGCGACCCCCCGACATCGCGGCTGCGCCGCTGCCCCCCTTTTGCGACTGACGTCGGCGGTGTTTGCGCGGCCAGCGCCGTGGAATGCGCGAAAGGGTTCCGCACGCTATACTGAGGTCAGCAGGGAAGCTCATGTTCACCTACCGGCTCACCATCCAGCTCCACCACACCGACGCCTACGGGATCATCTTCTTCGCCAACCAGTTCAAGTTCTGCCACGACGCCTTCCAGGCCTTGTTGGAGCAGTTGGGCTTTCCGCTGCCGCCCACCCGTCACGACGTGCCGGCGATGTTCGTCATCGTCCATGCGGAGTGCGACTACAAGGCACCCATTCACGTAGGGCACAAGCTGACAGTGGAAGTGTTCGCCGAGAAGATCGGCACCACGTCGATGATCATGGGCTACCGCTTCACTAATCAGCACGGGGTGCTGGTCGGCATTGGAAAGACGGTGCATGTGTTCATCGATACCAAGACCAGCGCGAAGGTACCGCTCAGCGACGCGGTGCGGACGGCGTTCACGCCGCACCTCGTATGACGCAAATGCCCCCCCCGGGGAGCGGCGAGCCCCCGCTCGCCGAGCGACAGCACGGTGATTTCCGATGACTCTACGCTCGCATCGTCGCAAAGATCAGCGCGTAAAGGCTCGGCGAGCTGGGGCTCGCCGCTCCCAGGGGGTGGCTACTCCATATCGGCGTCATCCATTGATCGTGGCGCATCGCGGGGACTCGGCGGACTACCCAGAAAACACCCGTGCCGCTTTCGCTGCGGCGTTGGCGGCGAAGGTCGAGGGCATCGAACTCGACGTGCGCCTGAGCCGCGACGGCGTCCCGCTCATCTGCCACGACGACACCTTGGCGCGTTTCGGCGGAACCACCCGCAGCCTACGGAAACTGTCAGCGGCGCAGATCCGCGCGGTGGACGTTGGCTCATGGAAACAGCCACGGTTCACTGATGAACGGATTCCGACGCTCGACGAAACGCTCGTGCAATGCCGACGTACGACGCTTTATGTCGAGCTGAAAGCCACCGGCGGCCGCTGCCGCACGACGTACCATCGTCGATTGGTGCGCGCGGTCGCCGCAGCCATTACCAAAAGTGGTGCGGCGAAGCGCGTACGCATCCTTTGTTTCGATGGCGGCGTTTTGGCCGAGGTCGCCCGCGTTGCACCGCACCTGCTGCGCGTGCGCAATTGCGAACGCCTGCCGAAAGACCTCGCGCGCTGGCTGGCCGACCAGCCGGGCCTTCACGCCGCCTGCTTCGATCGGCGTATCCTGACGAAGGTGGTGGTCGACACCTGCCACGCTCACGGCGTGCAGGTGTTCAGCTGGACGGCCAACGATGCGCCAGCTGCCGATCGACTGCTGCGCCTGGGCGTCGACGCCATCCTCAGCGATCGGCCCGGCTGGCTGGTCCAGCACCTGCGGAGCTGAGATGCGCCGCGAGCCCGCACGCTTGGGCGAACGCGTCTTCGACCTGCTGGTGGTCGGTGGCGGGATCTATGGCGCGTGGATTGCCTACGATGCGTCATTGCGCGGGCTATCGGTAGCGATCGTGGAACGCGACGACTGGGGCAGCGGCACGTCATCCGCATCATCGAAGCTGATCCACGGCGGACTGCGCTACTTGGAGCACGGGCATCTTGGCTTGGTGGCGAAGGCGCTGCGTGAACGCGCGCGGCTACTGCGACTGGGACCACACCGGATTTGGCCGCTGCGTTTTCTCATGCCGGTCTACGACGACAGCCGCGTAGGGCGTGCCGCGCTGATGGCGGGATTAACGCTCTACGACTGGTTGTCCGGGCATCACCCTGGACTTGCGGGGCATCACCACCTGTCCGTGGATGATCTGACCGTGGGCGCGTCCTGGATGGATCCGGCAGGTTTGCGCGGCGGGTTCCTTTACAGCGATGCCGGCACCGATGATGCGCGTTTCACGCTGGAACTCATCGCCGGTGCTGTCGCTCTGGGTGCCGTCGCGGTCAATCATGTCCCGGCGACGGCACTCGTCCGGTCTGCTGACGGTCGCGTAGTGGGTGCACAGGTGAGTGAACGGATGGGCGGCACGGACTACGAAGTCCGCGCTCGCTGCACGATCGTCGCAGCAGGTCCATGGGCAGGGCGTTTGGCTGGATGTGATCCGGGTCCACTGCGCCTGAGCAAAGGTGTTCATCTGGTGTTGCCACCGTTGCCTGGACCACGTGATCGCGCCGTGTTGCTGACCGCAGTCAGTGATCGTCGCGTGTTCTTCCTCATTCCGTGGTACGGCGCTACACTGGTCGGAACCACGGACCAAGAGGTGCACGGCGATCCAGATCGGGTGCGCGTCGAAGAGGCCGACATCGATTACTTGCTGGGCGAGACCGTGCGGCGGTGTCCAGGGCTGGGTTGGACGCGAGCGGACATCCGCGGTTCGTTTGTGGGCGTACGCACCCTGCAAGCGGGCACTGCGGCAAGTGTGGGTGCCGCGACCCGTGAATGGACGCTGGTGGAGCCAACGAATGGGCTGCTGGTGCCGGTTGGTGGGAAGCTGACCTCCGCGCGGATCGAAGCCGCGCGCACGGTTGATCGTTGTCTGGCCGTGCTCGGCATCGTGGGCCGTCCGTCACTGACTGGTCAACATCGATTGCCGTGGGCTCCAGCGCAGCCCTGGGAGTCGTGGTTCGCTGCGCAGATTACCCGGGGCACGGCACTCGGCCTGGATGCGATCACGTCCGTGACGGCGGTCCGGCGTCATGGCATTCAGGTCGAACTTCTATGGGCCGACCTACAGGAACACCCGGAGAGCTGTGCGCGCATTGATGTGCGCTACCCGTTCTGCCTGAGTGAACTCCAGCACGCTATCCGGCATGAGATGGCGGTAGTGCCGCAAGATGTTCTGCGGCGTCGGGTGCCGCTGCAGGTGATGGGTGGCGTGAGTGAGGAGGTGGAACAACAGGTAGGTGGCCTGCTTTCAGCGCGGAACAGCTAAGCTCGAGGTTTGCCACTTTTGGGCTCTGCATAAGCTAAGGAGTGGTTTCAAAACCATCTGCGTAGCGAGCCCGCCACCGTCGAGCGAGGCAAGGAAGACGGGCCGTTTGGCGCCGCCGCAGCCGACGAGGGCCGGGCGCAGTAGCAGAGGGTTTTGAAACCACTCCCAAAGCGAGCACTCAGGAGATGAGGCTGTTGCGCAGGGTCATGATGCGCTTGGACAGTTCGCGGTTCGTCGCCGCTTTTGACGCGGCATCCAACACGTTGATCAACTGCACCTTGTAGTCGGGCGGACAGTCGGGCAGCGCCTTCAGCAGTGGCAGTTCGATCGCTTCCCACACTTCCGCCAGGCCGCGCTGGTCACTGCGGCTGGTCAGTCTGTGCAGCACGCGGCTGGCCTCCTGGCAACGCGCCGCACCGTTGGCCGACAGCACGCGGTCGATCGACGGCTTGGGATCGCCGCCGGCCCGCCTAGCCCACATGACTAGGAAAAACGCGGTGACCAGCGCCCCGATGACGAGTAGTAAAGGAATCAGCCAGGCACGCATCGCCGGGTCACTTGCGCGCCGGGGGCGGGGTGGTGGGCGTCGTCGTCGGAGCAGTCTGCACCTGCACCTTGGGCAGCATCCCGCCGAGGATGGTGCCAGCGAGCGCATCCATCGTACCTGAACCACCACCAGCACCACCGCCGACCATGACGTGCGGCGTGATCTGGATCTTCCCTTCGCTGACCAGCTTCATCAGTTCCAGGGTGGTCACGCCCTCGGGTCCGATCGCGCCAGCCATCATGGTGTAGGCCTTCTGCTTGGCCTCAGCGGTGATCGAGATGTAGCTCGCCTCGCCTTTGGCCTCGGCCTCACGCGCTTTGGCTTCCTGCTCGGCGACCTGCACCTTGTAAGTGGCCTGGGCCAGTTGGCGCTGCTGCTCGGCTTCTTCTTGTGCCTTGATGTAGGTGGCGCGGGCTTCTTCAGCGCGCTTCTTCTCAGTAAAGGTCGCCTGTTGGTTGACCGCGACTTCACGATCGGTCTGGGTCAGCAGCAGTTGCTTGCCGGCCTCGGTCTCGTCGAGGTCGATGTTACCGATGAACACGCCCTCACTGGCCAGGCGATATTTTTTCAATTCATCGCGCATACGCGTGCTGGCGGTGGCTTCGACCTGCGTGCGGCTGTTGACGAACTGGAGTGCGTTCATGGTTTCAGCGACATTGCGGAAGATGGTGCGCACCAGCGGCAGGATGACCTTGGCTTCGAGTATGGTCAGGTTGTCGTCCTCCTGTTCGTCCTTGGTCATCAGGTCGGGATTGGCGAGCAATGCGACGAGGTAGGGCGTCTCATCCGCCGATACCGACACCGACACGCGCACATCGACCGGAAAGGTAAAGCCATCCTTCGAGCGCACCTTGATCGCCCATTTTTTCTCTTGGTAGGTATAGATGCGATTGGTGGTTTGCACCTTCACCACCTGGTAGGCATCAGGATGTAGGTTGTAGGCGCCAGGAGCTAACGCGTCCTTCCAGATGCCTTGGTAGCCCTTGGGGACCAGCGCAGTGCCGTTGATCACGGGCAGATCTTCACCGGGCTTAGGGACGTAGCGCAGGCCGGCGTTGGCTTTGATCACCGCGACCTCGCCCACGCCGACGAGCAGCGCCGGTTTGGGGGTGACGGTAAAAAGCCGTGGATTAAAGCGGTAGCGACCCGGAGTGACTACCGTCAACTGAGGTCCACGATGGCCTTTGCCGCTCTTGAGAAAGGTTTCGCCGTCGAGCAGCGCCTCGCTCGATTCCCATTCCGGGGCATAGACTTCGGTGCCGGTCAGCGGCTTGCCGTCG
>JANPLC010000108.1:0-4952 GCA_031426335.1 Planctomycetota bacterium | reverse complement strand
GGATGACCCTCACCCGCTCCGACATCGAAGCCCGCGAAGACGCCACGCTCGCACCATACGCCATGCGCGCCGCGCAGTCGGGTGGACGTCAGTACGCCAGCATCGCCGACAATTACCGCAGTGAGTTTCAACGCGATCGCGACCGCATCGTCCACAGCCGGGCGTTTCGACGTCTCCAGTACAAGACCCAGGTCTTCACCAACGACGAGGGCGACCACTTCCGCACGCGCCTGACCCACACCATCGAGGTGGCGCAAGTCGCGCGCGTCGCCGCTCGTCGACTGCGCTTGAATGAGGATCTGGTCGAGTGCGTAGCGTTGGTGCACGACGTCGGCCATCCGCCGTTCGGCCATCGCGGCGAGGACCTGCTCGCCGAGCTGATGAAGGACCACGGCGGCTTCGAACACAACCGTCAGGGCCTGCGCCTGGTTGAAGAACTGGAGATCCGTTACCCGGAGTTCCCCGGTCTCAACCTGACCTACGAGGTGCGTGAGAGCATCATCAAACACTCGGCGCACTACGACCGCGCCAAGGTCCCGCGACGTTTCGCGCCGGAAGAGAATCCGCTGCTGGAAGCGCAGTTGGTCGACGAGATCGACTCCATCGTCTACGATTGCCACGATATCGATGACGGTCTGCGTGGTGGTTACATCGCGCTCGACCAGTTGCGCGATGTGCCGTTGTGGAAAGGTGCCTGGACGGAAGCCGTCGCCGCCAGCCCACGTGGCACCAGCGACAAGTTGATCGTCGACCGCGCGCTACGTCTGCTGCTCGACAGCCTGGTCGGTGATCTGGTCGAGCACACCGAGTCGCAAATCAGTGCTCGCGGCGTCGATTCGTTCGCCGCGCTACGTGCCTGCCCACACCAACTGGTCGGCATCAGTCCGAGTCTGAAGAACGCCAAGGAATCGCTGGAGGCGTGGCTGTTCGCCAACCTCTACCGCGACTACCGCGTCAATCGGGTGTTCCATAAGGCGCGGCGCATTCTCAGCGATCTGTTCACCTTCTTCACGACCCACCCAGACAGCATGCCGCCGGAACATGCGGCGCGGGCGGAGGGGGCCGGGCTGTACCGCGCTGTGGCGGACTACATCGCCGGGATGACGGATCGCTTTGCCATGGATGAGCATCACAAGTTGCTCGGCTGATCGGCATTCAAGACCAAGGGCGTCTATTGATGGCGGAGGTCCTACGCCGGTTGGAAACCGGCGGTCCCGGGGGCCTGTCCTCCAGCTCGGGATGATTCTGCTGATGGTCGACGCCCGGTAGCTGGCGCCCCGCAGCCACGACCGACGCGAGAACGGGTAGGCACCCCCGGGACCGCCGGTTTTCAACCGGCGAGGGTCGTCAAGACACGGTACCCTTCAGCTGCATACCAATCACCTCGGCCACGACTTCCTCCTATGCGTACCCTCTTGCTCGCCCTGGTCGCCACCCTTGCCACCGCCGGCGAGGTCGCCGTCCCCATCGCCAACCCGCTCAACCTCGATTGGCCGTGGGAACTGGTGCACCGTGACTTGCCAGCTGGGACGTTGCCGGCCCAGGCCGTGGCGGCAGGCATGGGCGAACCCCGGCCAGTACAGGTCGAAGCCTTGCCCGACGGCAAACAACGCGCGTGGTTTATCGCGACGGTGCAGCGCAACAAAGACCGAGACAGCAAGACTCCGAGCCGCGCTGACGTGACGCTCAAACCGGGCAGCGCGCCGACCACGCTCAGCGTCAAGGAAGCGGGCGATCATCTGGAAATCGCCAACGGCGTTTTGCGTTTGAAACTCGCCCGCTTCGGTGGTGCGTTTCCGACGCCGAACAAACTCAGCGAGCTGCCGCCGCCGCTGATCGCCTGTCAGGTGGAGGGCGACTCCGCGTGGTACGGACGTTCGTGGTTCGAAGGCGACCTCAGCGTCACGGGAGCACGTACCGAGATCCTCGTCTCCGGTCCGGTGTTCACCACCGTCCGCATCACCTACGACGTCGCCGGCACCGTGCCGGCAGGCCCGCAGAACATCGAGCCACTCGCCCCAGGCGCGCCGTGGCCGCCGAAACGTGAGGGCTGCTTCATCCAGAGCACCTGGCGCATCGTCGCCGGTTCGGTGTGGGTCCAGGTCGAGGATCAACACCGGCTGCCAGCGCAGGCGACCTCGTGGTTGGAATTGAAAGAAGGCCTGAAGCCCGACACCGCGTTGTGGATCCGTTGGTTCGGTTACGAAGCTTTCGGTGGCAACGTCGAACTCAAAGCCGTGCCGCTGGAACCACAGCCGAAGCAGCGCGGCCCGTTCGTCGCGTTGCGTCCGCGTTGGTCGCAGGCTCCCGGTGGCGGACAGGATTTCATCGCGACGCGTGGCGGAGACAAAGCCGACGCCGCGATTCCTGCCGTCGGCTTGGTAGCTACGCACGCCAGTCGTTGGGTCGATCCCTACGCGCAGACCATTGCGGTGTTTGCCGAGAATAAAGACACCGCGCGCGCCAAGTTCGGTTGGTCGCAGGGCACGCGCTCCTGGGCGCTGCTGGTGGGCGGACGCGGCAACTTCGACGACACCGGCAAGCTCAACGGCGTCGTGCGTCGCCACAGCGACTGGACGCTCGACAAACAACTCAATGAGTACGTCCTCGAATGGAACCGCAATCCCGCCAAGGCCGGTCCAACCATCCTGCTGACGCGCGACCGTCTCGCCGCAATGCGCGCCGAATGGCAGGCGGGCAAGGACACCCCGACGAATGTGGTGCTCAAAGAGTTCGTCGCCGACAAAGACAAGCTCAAGGGTGTCGACCGTGATCTGGTTGAACTCATCACCGGCGGCAAACCGAAGGGTGCCAACTTGCCGTCGCCGGGTCTGTGGTTGGAACGCCGCTATCAGGACGATTTCCTCAATCCCACGGGCCAGACACGACGCATGAAATCCGGTTGGCCAGCGGCTGATCTGGTCGCCGACGGCAAACCCGTCGGTGGCGCATGGCAGGCCGCGATCGGTTACATCTTCAGCGATCTCGACCAGTGGCCCGGTTACCACAACGGTTGGGGTCCGGGCAATCCGAATTTCCATACTGACAAGTACCTCGTCGCCGCCTTCACCGCCGCCGCGCTGCGCGATCATCCGCATGCCAAGAACTGGCTGGCGTGGGCGCGGCACGAGTTCGATATGGACGTGCATCGCGTGTTGCTCCCTGGCGATGGCGTCGGCTTTGAGTGCCCAGGCTACAGTACCTATGCGCTCAACCTGTTGCTCGAACTCGCAACCATCTTTGAAAACAGCGGTCAGAGCAATCCGGTGGCGGAGAATCCGTTGTTCAAGAAGACCGGTGTCTGGCATCGCCACCTGCTGACGCCGCACGACGCCCGCATCGGCATCCGCCACCAAGCGCCCATCGGCGATACGCATCGCTGGGGCGGCAAGGATGGCGAGATGTTCGGTGGCCTCGCGCGTTTCTACCGCACCGCTGATCCGGCCTTCGCCAGTGAGATGATGAGCGTGTGGAAGATGTACCGTGACCAGGGCATGCGCGGCACGGTGCTGAGCGACGTGATCAATGTCGACCAGTCGATCCCCATCACGCCGTTGGAGAAACTCGACTGGACCAGCCGCTCGTTCCTCGGCTTCGGTGCGATCATGCGCTCGCGCTTCGGCACCGAGCGTGAGACCTTCGCCAGCTTCCGTGCTGGCTCAGCGCTGGGCCACGCCCATGTGGAGCAGTTGAGCTTCCACTTCTATGGTGCCGGCCTGCCGGTGTCGCTCGACTACAACTGTTCCTACCACCCGCGCGGCGACCACGCGGCGTTGCACAACACCATGACCTTCGGCCAAGCGCGGCCGTTCACGCACCAGGGCGACACCAACGCCGTGCCCGCGATGGAGCAGGCGATCGGCGCGGCCAAACTTGCCGCGTTCGCATCGACACCGGTGGCCGATGCCGCGGTTGCAGAAATGGCGGTCGACTCGCTGGTGTTGTCACCGGTGGAACCCGAACACGCCAAGTTCCAGTATCCGTACCCGACGCGGAAGATCGAACGGCTGGTGCACCGCCGTTATCAAGTCCTGGTGAAACACCCCGCCGGTTCGCCGCTGGCGGACTACTTGGTCATCCGCGATGAAACCATCAGCCGCGAAGCCCAGCACACCAACGTGCACCTGCTCAGCCGCTCGGTGAAGATCGACGGCAACCGCATCCGCGCCGAGGGCCAGGGTGAGGCCGACATCGACGTGTTCCTCGCCACGCCCACCGCACCGAAGGTCGAAATCGGACGCTGGTTCTACTTTGACGAATACATGAGTGGCCCTGGGAAATGGAAACTCGGCGGCAAGGGCAACGATCCTGAGAAACAAAAAGCCAGTGACGCCGAGAACACCGCGTGGATCCAAGGCATCCACGACAGCGATGGAAAAACGCTGATCCCGCCCAAGGGCCACCAGGGCAAATGGGAGGTGGGCGAATACCAGCAATGGCTGCGCATCGACACCGACCCTGGGCAGGCACTGACCTGGGTGCTGTACGCCCGCCGTCGTGGCGAACCCGAACCGACCTTCGCGATCTTACCCAATGAGTCCGGTGTCTCGGTGACGGTTGGCGGTCAGACGGATGAGATCCTGCTCGGCACGACGCCCGCCGCCGGTGTCACCGGTCAGGTGGTCGTGCGCCAGGGGGGGAAGGAGACCGTGGTTCTGGGTCCTAAGGCCGTTCCACCCATCGGCGAGGTGAAGGGCGAAATCCCGGCCTTTGGTGGCCGCGTCATCGACGACGCCAGTCCGGCGGCGCAGAAGAAGTGAGTATGGGTGCTCGCCGTCCTGGCGAGCCGTTCAAAAGTCCCCAACGGGGACGACGTAACGCCAGCCCGGCGCTTTAGCGCCGGGAACAGGCAGGGAGGTATCGACAAGTCCCCAACGGGGACGAAGCATGGGTTGAGCCCGAGTTAAAAATCGATGTTGTCCACCGTGCCCTGCGTCGTCCCCGTTGGGGAC
>JANPLC010000107.1:0-13210 GCA_031426335.1 Planctomycetota bacterium | reverse complement strand
GGGGGGTTTGGGGTGGCCGCTCCTGTTGTGGGGGTGTCCCGGGGGGCGGCGCCCACTTCTGTGACCCGGTCCGCCGGCGCGGGGGGGCCCCCCCGCTCCCGGGTCACGCTGCGCGAGCGGCACGGCGGAGTTCGCGAAATCGTTGGCGGCGAGCATCCGTGCGTTCACGTGAATAGAGCGTCGACACCAGCCCACGGAAACCGTCGCGCAGTTCCAGCGCCGTCATCTTCGCTGGGTGGAAGTTCACATCGAAGAGCGTGCAGAGATTCCAATTGGTTGGTTCGATCAAGCGCCCGGTGTTCAGCAGACGTTCGTACAACACCGTTCCTGGGAATGCGGTCTGCACCGTCACTTGGACCTCGGTCAGATCGGACTCGCGGACGAAGGTGTCGACCGCGTTGAAGATGCCGGCGTCGTGCGCGTCGAGGCCGAGGATAAAGCAACCGTTGACGCTGATGCCGTGCGATTGGATGCGGGTGATGGCGGCGCGGTAGCGATCGAAACGTTTGCGCTTCCAGCCGTGGGTGTCGATGCCGGTCAAGGCGTCGGGCGTCGGACTTTCCAGGCCGATCAGGACCTGCGCACAACCGGCATCGCGCATGAGCGACAAGAGGTCATCGTCCTCCGCGACGCTCAGATCGGTTTCGGTGAACCAGCGGATGCGGCGTTTCGCCAGCTCCGGCAGCAGCGCCTTCCAGTACGCGCGGTCGATGAAGGTGTTGTCGTCGGCGAATTCGATGAAGGGATGTGGCCAGATGGAACGGATATGATCGATCTCTGCCAACACCTTGGCCGCTGGTTTTTGGCGGTAGCCCGGCGTCATCAGCGGCGTCGAGGCGCAGAACTCGCAGCGGTGCGGACAACCACGCGCAGTCTGCACGGTGATGCGGTTGTAACGCGCCACGTCGAGCAACTCGACGCGTGGTGCCGGCGCTTGGTCCAGATCGAAGGGCACACCACGTTGGCCATAGCGTGGCTGCAGACGCCCGGCCTCCGCGTCGGCGATGACCTGCGGCCAGACCAACTCCCCTTCGCCGATGACCACCGCATCAACGTGAACGCCGGCCTCGTCGGGCAGCACGCTGGCATGCGGACCACCGATGACCACGCGCGTGCCGAGCGCGCGGAAACGATCCGCCAGTTCGTAGGCCTCACGCACCTGCGCGCTGAACGTGGAGATCGCCACCAGATCGGCGTGCACGGGAACACCCTCCACCGCGCGCAGGTCAGCGACCTCGTGGTAGCTGACCTCGTGCCACGGCGGCGTCATACCGGCGAGCGTCAGCAGGCCGAGGCTCGGAAGTGACGCGATCACCTGCCCGCGCTCGACGAATCCTGGCAGCGTCAAGCCGATGCGCAGCAGTTCGGCGTCGACCACGCGCACGCCACTCATAGCGATGAAGGCGATCTTCATGGCAGCAGTCCTTTCGTGATGAACACGCTGACGCCGGTGATCAGACTGAACACCGGAATGATGAAGGCATGACGCGCCGCAGGAACGAACGCCGCGACGTAACAACACAACGGCATGGTGAACGCGCCGATCACCAGCGCCCACGACGCCAGCGTCAGCGCCGGCCCAGGAAGCGCCGACGGCAGCGACCAGGCGAAGGCGAGGTTGATGAAGGCGAGGCCGAAGAAACTGATGTGCCCCAGGCGCGTCAGGCGCCGCGGCCACGACGCGTATCCGCCCAGCCATTCCGCACGATGGAACCACAGGCCATGGACAGCACCGCTGATCATGCCACACAGGATGCCGATCCAGCCGGCGATGAGGTTGAGCTGGTCCATGGGAGTAGTAAGTAAACGTATACTTATGGAAGGCAAGTCCGCATCTGAGCCGGTTCCGATGGAGCCTCTGGGCCGTCCGCCACGCGGTGCGCTCGCCACGCTTGGGCTGTTCCTGCTCGGGAATGGTGAGGCCATCCGGCGCTTGGCCGCGACACCGCACCTGTGGCTGGTGGGTTTGCTGTTTACCTTCAGCGCCGGACTGGCGCGAGAATATGACGCCGAGGATTTGCTCGCCGAGCCGTGGCATTTGCTGATCGCGCCTGGGGCGTCGTGGGTGGCGGCGACGGCGTTGTGGTTGTTCGTTCAGCTCAGCGGCATCCGGCGCTGGGTGTGGTCGCCGGCCAAGCCGCTGGAGTCATCAATGAATCCGGACATGGAGCGCGGACTGGAACCGCCGCCAGCCAATCCGCCGCGAGCACCTCGGCTGCTCGACAGCTACCTCGCCTTCCTCGGGTTGTTCTGGCTGACGGCGCCGCTCGCGTGGTTGTATGGCATTCCCTTCGAACGTTTCCAATCCGCTGGCGAGGCCGCGTCGTCCAACCTGTGGATGCTGACCTTGATCGCGTTGTGGCGCGTGGTGATGATGGTCCGCGTGCTGCAAGTGCTCCACGGAATTGGTGGCGTCGTGGCATCCATCATCGTGCTGTTCTTCGGCACCGTGTTGATGGTCATTGCGTTGTTCACCATGCCGGTGCCAATCTTCGCCGTCATGGGTGGCGTGCGACTGGGCGATGCCGACCGCTCGTTGGCGTTGCTGGCGATGTTCGGGAAGTTTATCGGCTCCATTGCCGCATTCGTGTTGCTCTTGTTGTGGGTAACCACCTTCCTGGACAAGCGACGTTGGACCTGGCAGATCGCTGCAACCACCGTGCCGCTGCGTCAACTGGTGATCCTCGCGCTGATGGCCAGCGCGTGGTGGTGCCTATGGCTGCCGGTCACACAACCAGAACAACAATTGCGCGGTCAGGTCGAACGGGCGCTGCGAGCCGATGATTTCGCTAGGGGGTTGTCAGTGCTCGCCAGCCATCCGCCCGAGGCGTTTCCACCACACTGGGATCCACCGCCACGGATCGGTTATACGGGCGAAGCCAAGCCCGAGCCGGGTGACGTGCTGCTGTACCTGCTCGACCATCCGCACCTGCAGGAGCAACCGCATGGCGAGCGCTGCCAACGGCTATTCGAAGACAAGCTCACCGCCCAGGGGTGGATCTACATGCTGAGCCTCAGGGACAATCCAACAGCCTTGTCCAACTTGGTGACGTTGCTCGAACGCATGCCCGATGCCGGGCGCTTGATGCATCCCGATTTCCCGGCACATGAGCGTGATGGTGATCTTTACGGACTCCATCACGTGCTATCAGGAGTTCATGCTTCCGACCCGGCCTTGAGACAACGGATCAATGCCCTGCTTGCGCGCTATCCTTTGCAGTGAGCGTGTCCGGTGATGACCCGCGCGCCCGTCTGAGGTATCCTGCACCATGCGCCATTCCCACCTCCACCGTGCCGGCTTTTCCCTGACCGAACTGATCGTGGTCATGTGCGTGCTGCTGGCGCTCCTCGCTGCCGGGTTCGCGGTCTGGAGCAGTATGCGTGGACGGACAGCGATCAGTGCTACCCAGACCTTGGTTGGTTCCCTTGCCACTCAGGTCGTTACTTACAGCAGTAAACATTGGACCTGGCAGGAACCCTCCGGCACCAAGACCGGGCAGCTCTTCGATCTCAATCGAGACGGGTTGATCGATGGTGCTCCCGGTGTCACCGCGACTCCGGAGCTTGATGGCGGGTTCTCGCCCGAACTCATCGCTTCTGGCTACCGTGGCTTCGTGACCATGACCGGAGCAACGATGAAGAAATCGCTGCTCGCCAAAAACCAACAACCCCTCGATGCGTGGCAACGCCCCCTCCGAATCGCCTTCGCTGGAAAAATCTACGGCACGTCGGGTTTCGGCATCTGGTCGGTTGGTCCGGATGGCGTAGATGGCACCGCTGACGATCTGCAAAGCTGGGCGCCGGTGCCGTGACCGTGGCACGGGCGTCTCGCCCGTGATGGAGATGCCAGATCACGGGCGAGACGCCCGTGTCACGGCTTGGTCCCAGTGCGACCTGCCTTGGCTCGTGATTCCCTCGCTGAATCCACGGCTAGCCTATGCCAACCATGATCGCCACCGCTACGCCGAAGACGCCCGCCGAATTCGTTGCCGCCATCCAGGAACTCAAGCGTTCCATGAACGCGGTGATCCTCGGCCACTACTACCAGTCGGATGAGATCCAGGACGTTTCCGACTTCATCGGCGATTCGCTCCAGCTCGCGCGTCAGGCGGCGAGCACCAGCGCCGACGTGATCGTCTTCTGCGGCGTGCACTTCATGGCCGAGACCGCGAAGATCCTCAATCCGCACAAGACCGTCTTGCTGCCCGACCTGAACGCTGGCTGTTCGTTGTCGGATTCGTGCCCGGCGGACCGCTTCAAGGCCTTCATCGATCGCCATCCTGGGCATGTGGTGGTGACCTACGTCAATTCATCGGCGGAGGTCAAGGCGCTCAGCGATTACTGTGTCACCTCGTCAAACGCCTGCGCGGTGGTGAACTCGATCCCCAAGGACCAGCCGATCATCTTCGCCCCCGATCAGTTCCTGGGCGATTGGGTCAGCCGTGAGACTGGCCGTGAACTGGTCATGTGGCAGGGCAGCTGCGAAGTGCATGAGAATTTCAGCCAGCAGGCGCTGATCGATCTGCAGCAAGAACATCCGGAAGCGCAGACGCTGGTGCACCCGGAATGTCCGCTGCCGATCCGCGCGCTGGCCGATGTGGTCGGCAGCACCAGTCAGCTGCTTGGCGCGGTGAAAAAAGGTCCGCCGCGCGCGACCTATATCGTCGTCACCGAACCCGGTATCATCCATCAGATGGAGAAGGCCGCGCCGGACGCGACGTTCCTGATGGCTCCGGCAGCGACCGGCGGCACCCAGCAAGGCTCGTGCACGCACTGTAACACCTGCCCGCACATGCGCCTGAACACGCTAGAGAAGCTCTACTGGTCGATGCGCAATCGCGCCCCGGAACTAAAAATGGATGCCAAGCTGATTGAACGCGCGCGCCTGCCGATCGAACGGATGATCGCCATCGGGTGAGGTCCGCCTGACGATGGATGACGCTGCCCTGAGATGATCTCTGCGACCATCAGAGTTCCGAGATCGTCTCTTTGCACATATTGTATACCATTGAAGCTGTTTCTGTCGGCAGACGGGACACTGGTGCCGTGAAATCGACGCCAACGTTGCGATGGGTCGCTGTGAGGCGACAGCGACGGGCGAATTATGTAACAATAAACGGCAGTCATACCCGCCTTGACGATACCTGTGTCAGATCATTACCATGACCACTTCACCGCGCCCAGGAAAACGCGTGGTGGGAAGGTGTGGGATATCATGGAACAGGAAGCCATCGTTGCCGGAATCACCGGCGCATCGGACTTGGCCAAACTCGGCTGGCTGATGGTTTGCTCCGCCTTGGTCCTCTTAATGCAGGCCGGGTTCACCGCGGTCGAGACCGGGTCGGTGCGCTACAAGAACTCGATCAACGTCGCGCTGAAGAACGTCATCGATCTGTGTTGTTCTTTCGCGGCGTTCTTCGTCGTCGGCTATTCGCTGATGTTCGGCGCCAGCGTCACCATTGGCGGCTGGGGCATCATTGGCACCCCGGACCTGTTCCTCAGCAACCTTGATGGTGCGACGACGGCGATCACCGCCACCACCATGGCCTACTTCCTGTTCCAGGCGACCTTTTGCAGCACCGCCGCCACCATTGTCTCGGGCGGTGTGGCGGAACGTTGCCGCTTCATGGCTTACGTGCTGGTGTCGTTCGGTGTCGCCTTGGTGATTTATCCGGTCTATGGTCACTGGGTGTGGGGTGGCGGTTGGTTGTCGCAGCTCAAGTTCCATGACTTCGCCGGTTCGTCGGTGGTCCATCTGTTGGGTGCCGGCATCACCTTGGCGGGCATCATAATTCTTGGTCCGCGCCTTGGGCGTTTCGACGCCAGTGGCAAAGCGCATCGCATCCCGGCGTCGAGCATGCCGTTGGTGGCGATCGGCGTGTGCATCCTCGCCTTCGGGTGGGTCGGCTTCAACGGCGGCTCGGCACCACTCGGTTCCTCGACCGCGATCATCATCGTCAACACCCTGCTCGCTGGCTGTTTCGGTGGACTCGCCGCGATGTTCCTGGTGTGGGCGACCGGCGGCTTGGCGGAGGCCGATCTGATCCTGAACGGCGTGCTCGGCGGCTTGGTCGCCGTCACCGCTGGTGCGGATTGTATTACACCCGCAGCCGCCTCCATCATCGGCATCATTGGTGGCGTGCTGGTAGTGATCGGCTCGCGCCTAATGGAGCGCTGGCGCCTCGACGACGCCGTCGGCGCGGTACCGGTCCATGGTTTCGCCGGTTTTGCCGGCATCGTCTGCGTCGGCTTGTTCTGCGAATCGAAGTACCTCGCCGATTGGCAGATGACTCGCGCTCACTTGATCGGCATTCAGATCGGTGGCGCGGTGGTCTGTTTTACCTGGGGCTTTGTCAGCGGTTGGCTGATCTGGTGGGTGGTCGGCAAGCTCTGCGAATTGCGCATCGGTCCGGCCGAGGAAGAGGTCGGCATGAACTACAGCGAACACAAGGTCGACGATCCGATGCTCGACCTCACCAACGCGGTGGTGAATGCGGTGTCCGGCAAGGACAAGCCCATGACGCTCGACAATGTGCGTGAAGGCGACTTGGTGGCCCTGGCACGCGCGGTGAAAGTCCTGGTCACGCGTCATGCCGGGGTACGCCGCAATGCCGAAGCGTGGGCGGCCGCCATCGAGAGCTTGAAACACACCCTGCTGGAACAGCACCACCTCGGCTCCAGCACGGCAACCACCTCGCTGGAGGAACTCAAAGCCACGCGCGCAACGCTCGACAACGTCCTGCAATTTCTGCGCGACGCGCCCGCAGAAGCCAACGGACAGCTCAACGCCAACGCCATGCTCACCGACCTCATCCGCCTGGTACAGGGCCGCATCGACGCCCTGAATGCATCCTTGCCCCGCATCGTCAAATCCTTCGACACCGTGCGGCATGCCACCGGTCAACTCGATCAGCTGGCGGGCAACATCCGCGGAGGCCGCGCGTGAGCGAAATCGCTTCCGGTCAGGTCCTCGGCAACGTCCGCCTCGACAAGTTTCTTGGCGAAGGGGCCATGGGCGTGGTCTACCAGGGCCATCACCTCACGCTCGGTCTCGATGTCGCGGTCAAAGTGCTCAAGGTCGATACCGCCAACGGTGTCGCGCATCGTTATACCGAACGTTTCCGCCGCGAAGCGCAGATGGCCGCGCGTCTCAATCATCCGGGCATCGTCCGCGTGCTCGACTTCGGCGAAAAAGACGGCGTTCCGTACATGGTGATGGAACTGGTGAACGGGTTCTCCTTCGAGGAGTACCTGCGTCGCCGCGACGAACCGGTGACTGAAACCACGGTACAACGCGTGCTGTTGGCGGTCGCCAATGCACTCGTCACCGCGCATGACGAAGGGATCATCCACCGCGATCTCAAACCCGCCAACCTGCTGCTCAATCGCAAGGGCGTGCTCAAGATCGCCGACCTCGGTCTGGCCAAGGAAGACGGTGCCGCCGCGCTCACGCGCGAAAAGGTCATCGTCGGTTCCCCTGCCTACATGTCGCCGGAAAGTTTGACCCCTGGCCTCACCGTCGACTTCCGCTGCGATCTCTACTCGCTTGGTGTCATCGGCTATCAACTCGCCTTTGGCCAACTGCCGTACTCCGGCACCATGGTCCAGGTCGCCAACGGCCACATGGGAGGCAAGGCCCGTTTCGAACTGCCGACGGGATGCTCCAAGCCGACCATCGCCATCATCAAAAAACTGATGCAGCCGCATCGCGAGCAACGCTACCAGCATGCGCGTGAGGTGGTCGCCGATCTGCGTCGCATCATCACCGGCACGCACAGCAAGAAGAACAACGGTTCGTCGAGTGCGGCGACCGGCAGCGGCAGCGGCAGCGCGACCTCGGACTTCAAGAACATCGTCGGCTTCCTGGAGACTCGCCTGGGTGGCACCAGCAGCGAAGTCGACGGGAAAAAAGTGGTGCACACCACCACTCGCGAACGCGTCCTGGTGTGGTTGCTGCTCGGCGGAATGTTGGCGGTGACGATCACCGGCTATGTGCTGTTCGGCGGTGATGGAAAGCCTGCGGCAAAGCCGGCAGAAACAAAATCAACAGAGGCCAAACCCAGCGAGCCAGTACCGCCGGCGATCGTGTCGACGTCCACGCCTGCCACCGGAGCCACCGCGCCGACACCGGAGAGCGTTGCTCCAGCATCAGCGCCTACCGCTACGACTCCGACATCAGGAGGGCAACCGAAGCCCTGACATTCAGCGCAGGCTGCTGCGGAATAACCGACTGGGCAGGCGTAAACGTCGTTGTTCGCCGGATCCTGCGAGCACACCGAGCGGAGCGCCAGAAGCACTGCGCACCAGGGCGTCCGGCGGTGCGCTGATGGCCAGGGCCTCGCCTGCCCACAGACGCAACGCAGAGGCGATGTCGACCACCATCGTTGATGCGCCGCGATCAATTATGGCCTGCGCTGCCCACGGTTCGAGATCTCCCTCGCCATGTGCCAACACCAAGCCACGGGCTTCGGATGGCAGCGCACAGGCCGACGCCGCCACCGAGGCGATGAACCGCGTACGTCCATTGCTCCAACAACGCAGTGGCGAGTTGACCAGCCAGCGCTGAAGAAACACATCGGCGGCTGGTTCACGTCCCCAGAGGGATTGCTCTACCGGGTCGGAATCCGGCGCGCGCAAACGACAGGCGAAAAACGGCTCGGTGCCTTGGCGTTGTGGCCACAGACGTACGGCACCAAGACCAGCGAGGTCGCTATCGCATCCCGGCAACACCAGGGGATCAACCCGCCACGCAGGGTGCGCACTGAGGAACGCCTGGATCACCCCTTCGTTTTCCGCGACGTAAGGCGTGCAGGTGCTGTAGACCAAGCGGCCACCACCGCGCACCAAGTGAGCGGCTTCGTTCAGCAGAGCGAGCTGACGTTCGGCCATGCGTGCGACTTGCTTCGCCGAACGTGCTTCATGTCCGCTACACGGTGCATCGACCAACACGCCATCAGCGACATGCGGATGACGCTCGGCCAAGACGTGCAGCGGCATCGGCGTGACGATGCCGCAGGTGACGCCTTGGCGCGATAGATTCTCCGCCAACACCCGCCGACGCGGCGCTGCGAGGTCACAACACACCAGCAGTCCCTCGTCTCCGAGAGCGATGCCAATCTGGGTCGACTTCGATCCCGGTGCGGCGCAGGTGTCGACGATGACCTCCCCAGGTTGCGGCGCGAGCAACAGCACCGGCACCTGGCTCGCTGCGTCCTGCGGATAGATCGTGCCGGTATGGTAGTCGAGGAAGTCGCCTGGGTCGCAGTCCGCCGGGGTGAAGAAACCGCTGATATTCCAGGGGATTGGCGTGAGTTCGCCCCAGCCCGATGGCGTGCCCCGACGGGGATGTACACGGATGGCGCGGCGGAATGGGCCGGTGAGCGTACGCAGGAACGCCTCGCCGTCTGGCAGAGTGGCAGCGAGATCAGCGAGCGCGTCACCGTTCATGCGCGCGCGGGACCGCAGGCTTCAGCCTGCATGGCGACGTGACGGTAAAGGCACTGCAGACTGAAGCCTGCGGTACCAGGGGGCCTCACAACATCCCGTGGAGCGCACGGGCTAGACGTGGCAATTCAGGATCGCGTGCGCCCATCAGCAACACGGTGTCGCCTGGGATGGCGGTCTCGGCCGTCCACGCGATCACGTCCTGATGATTGGCGGCGTACCCACAGCGTAGACGCTCGGGCAGATCCTCGACCAGATCTCTGCTGCTGATGTCCTGCGCCACGGTGCCGCCGGCGTAGAAGATCTCGCCGTAACAGAAACGATCCTGCGGACGCAGCACGGTCGGTAGGATTTCTTTCAGTTCCGGACGGAGGAAACGCGCAGGGCCGAAACCGTGCGGTTGGAAGATCGCCACCAGACGTTCGCAACCGGCCTGCGCAGCGATGAGAGCCGCGCGGATCTTCTCGCCGTTGTGGGCATAATCGTCGACCACGCGGATGCCGGTGTCGGTGGTGCCGATGACTTCGAAACGCCGGGCAACACCGGGGAATTCACGCAGCGCCATGACAATGTCAGACGGCGTGACGCCGAGTTCCGCGCACACCGCGAGCGCAGCCGTGGCGTTCTCAAGATTGTGCGCACCTGGTTGCGGCAGATCGAGTGCGACCTCGCCCCCCTGCGGCAAGCCGACCACGCCCTGCGAACGATTCGGACCAACGGCGATGACTTCGAGCGGATACTCGGCTGCGCCGCCTTGGCCATAGCGGCGTACGTTGCGATGACCGGCAGCGGCTTTGAGCGCTTCGGCGCAGCCAGCGTTCACCAGCAACAAGCGACTCTGCGCGGCGAACGAATCGAACTGACGATGCAGATCGGCGAGTTCCGCGTGATCTCGGGTGATGTTATGGATCAGGCCGATGCCTGGATGGTAATCCGCGAGCGCACCGCTGGCTTCACAGGCTTCGGCGACCACCGGACCGTTTACTGGACCAGCGATGAAGCCACCACCCGCGCTGTCACCGGCCAATGGCGCACCGGCCAGGATCGTCGCAGGCACACGGCAGCGGCGCAGGATCCACGCGATCATGCCGGTGACGGTGCTCTTGCCGGAGGTGCCAGCGATGGCGACGCCGGGGTTGCCAGCGTTGATGACTTCAGCGAGCAAGGCGGGACGCGACACCAGAGCGGCACCGTGCTGTTTCGCCGCGCGGACTTCCGGTGTGTCCTGCTCCACTGCGGTGGAATAGATGAAGCGCTCAATGCCCGCGACCACCGCCGAGCCGTCCTGTGGCAACACTGTAATGCCCTGCGCGCGCAGCCGTGTCACCAGTTCCGGATGTTTGCCCTGATCGATTGAACGATCGCTGCCCTGCACGGTGTGGCCCCAGGCGCGCATGAGCTGGGCGAGTGGATTCATGCCGGCTCCGGCGATGCCGGAGAAATGGTAACGCTGCGTGGGCATGGGCAGTGGTGTACGCGACGTCACCGGACTGGCCAGCGGTGGACTTCATTTCCAGTCGGCGCTGATCCAACGCACCGTCGCTGAACCAGCGCGAACTTCGGGCGTGGGCAGGGTGCGAACCACACGACCGTCCGCCATCAGCACGCCGATCCAACTGAGGTGCCGCGAGTCGTCGACCTCCGACACACCACCGTATCCCCACTGTCCTTTTCCGCCGGTGGTCAGGCCGTCGAAGAATAACACCACCTGCTGCGCGTCGCTGAGGTGATTGATGAAGAATGGTTTGTGGCGGGAACTCCGTCCGGGACCGCGCACCCGATCCAACTCCTCATTCATCTTGTAGCTCTTGGGCACCTCGTTGCGGATGAGTCCTGGTGGCGCACCAGTGAAGGACGGACATTGGAAGATGGTGCCCGGACGATTGATTTTCCGTTCGTGCATCAAACGCGGCAGCTGCGTGAACCAAGCGCTGCTGCGTTCGGGCTTGGTCGCCTTCCAGTTCTGGCTCGCCGGCAAACGTCCGCCTTCGTGTTCGGCATAGATCAGGATCGCGCCGCCGAGCTGCGCCAAATTGCTGCTGCACGCTGTCTGGTTGGCCTTGGTGCGCATCCAACCAATCGTTGGCACCAGCAAGCCGGCCAGCAGCGCGACGATGCCGACCGCTACCAGGACTTCGAGCAGGGTGAGCCCCGCACGTTTACGACTCGGCCAGCCACCACATCTGCGATCGGAAGAGAGCGCCATGCGGCGGAAATTGCCAGGCGACGCCTTCAGTTCAAGCGCTCACCTGATCACCGGTAGAGGACAGCCGGGGAAACCGCAGCACGAGCCTAACGAAGCGGGGGAGCGGAAATCCGCTCCCCCGTCGGGAAATTGGCCCGTGCTGCATAGCAGCGCCGACCACGAAGCGGTCAGCGCGCTCAGCTGCCGTTAGGCGAAGTGACTGAACGCCTTGTTCGCCTCGGCCATACGATGCGTGTTTTCACGCTTCTGGATGGTCGTACCGGTCTTGTTGTAGCAGTCGGTCAGTTCCTGCGCGAGCTTCTCGGCGATCGGGCGGCCCTTGCGGGTGCGCACCGCTTCGAGGATCCAGCGGATCGCCAGGGTCTGCTGACGCTTGCGGTTCACTTCGACGGGCACCTGGTAGTTCGCACCACCGATGCGCTTCGAGCGGACCTCGACCAGCGGCTTAACGTTTTCGAGCGCCTGCTCAAAGACCGGCAGCGGATCAGCTTTGAGCTTGTCGGCGATCTGCTTCATCGCGCCGTAGAAGATCGCCTCGGCGGTGACCTTCTTGCCATCGTACATCAGGCAGTTCACGAACTTCGAAACCAGCAGGCTGTTGTAACGGCCATCCGGCTTGACGCCGCCGCCGGTCCAACGCTGGGGCGCTGGGCCCTTGGCGAGCGTGCTGTCAGCAAGGGTGATCGAACCGTCTTCGTTGACGACGACAGCCGCAGCTTCGCCTGCAACGGCGGCAGCAGCTTCCTGCAGCTCTTCGCCGGTGGGTTCGTCGTGACGGGGCTTACGTGGGGGGAAGGCCATGTTTGTTTCCCTTTATCCGGGAACTTATGCCCGGGAGGTACTGCGGCTGTCGCCGCGGGTGATGATGAATTGAAAGCCGAAGAGCAGATCAGCCGAGCGGGAGTGCCTTTGGGGGCAGGCCCGGAGGGCCGTTGTTGGGGGCTACGCCCCCAACCGAAACTCACTTCTTCTTGGGACGCTTCGTGCCGTACAGCGAACGACCCTGGTTACGACCCTGGACGCCTTGGCAGTCGAGCTTGCCGCGAACGATATGGTAACGCACACCGGGAAGGTCATGCACGCGACCGCCGCGGATCAGCACGAGGCTGTGTTCCTGGAGATTGTGCTTCTCACCACCGATGTAGGCGGTGATTTCTTTGCCGTTCGAGAGACGAACGCGCGCGATTTTACGCAGCGCCGAGTTCGGCTTCTTCGGGGTCATAGTCTTGACCTGCAGACAGACTCCGCGCTTGAACGGATTGTTCTCGAGCTGCGGGCTCTTGCTCTTGGTGGTCTGGGACTGGCGCCCCTTGCGGATCAGCTGATTAATCGTGGGCACTGACGGACTCCTGAACGGGGGCGCGGACGCTAGCAACGGTTTCCGGGATTACAACCGGCTCCCCGAGCTTCTCAATCTGAGCGCCCTTGTAGGTGAAGAACCCGGTGCCACAGGGGATCAAGTGGCCCAGGATGACGTTTTCCTTGAGACCGGCGAGCGGATCGCGACGGCCAGCGAGGGCAGCGTCGGCCAGCACCTTGGTGGTCTCCTGGAAGGAGGCC
>JANPLC010000106.1:0-21146 GCA_031426335.1 Planctomycetota bacterium | reverse complement strand
GTGCTGATGGGACATGTCGCTGGCTTGAGCCTGGGTGGCGCGACCGTGCTCGGCACCCTGGCCGCCAGCGCCAGCTACATCGCCGCACCAGCGGCCATGCGCATTGCCAATCCCAATGCCAACCATGCGTTGTCGCTCGGTGTCTCGCTTGGTATCACCTTCCCGTTCAACCTCGCCTTCGGCATTCCGATCTATTATGCCCTCGCCCAGTGGTTGAATCGGTGAACGTTCAGTCACTTTATTGAAGCACCGCCTGAGAGGATGACCTTGACCCGTCTGACCATCACCCGCCCAGACGACTGGCACCTGCATCTGCGCGATGGAGCGGTACTGGCATCCGTGCTCCCAGACACGGTCCGTCGCTTCGCGCGGGCCATCGTCATGCCCAATCTTGTCCCCCCGGTAACCACGACGCAGCACGCAGAGGCGTATCGTCAGCGCATCCTGGCTGCCGTGCCGCCCGGCCTGTCATTTCAGCCGCTGATGACTCTTTTTTTGACTGAAGAAACCACGCCCTCGGAGATCGCGAAGGCCAAACTCAGCGGCGTCGTGCACGGGATCAAATACTACCCGGCACATGCGACGACCAACTCGCACGGCGGCATTGGTGATATCAGGAACAGCTATCCGGTGTTGGCCGCGATGGAGGAGTGTGGTCTCCCCTTACTCCTGCACGGCGAAGTCATCGACCGCCAAGTCGACGTCTTCGACCGCGAAGCGGTCTTCATTGAACGCCATCTCCATCCGCTCGTGCGGGCATTCCCCGCCTTGCGCATCGTCTTGGAACACATCACCACCAGTGCAGCGGTTGAGTTCGTCAGCGCGGCTCCCGCCACCGTCGCGGCGACCATCACTGCCCACCACTTGTTGCTGAATCGCAACGCGATGTTCGACGGCGGCCTGCGCCCGCACCACTACTGTCTGCCGCTGCTGAAGCGTGAGGTGCATCGCCAGGCCTTGGTCGCGGCCGCCACCGGTGGAAACCCGCGCTTTTTTCTCGGCACCGACAGCGCTCCCCACCTGCGTCAAGCGAAGGAATCCGCGTGCGGCTGCGCTGGCATCTATACGGCGCATGCAGCGATCGAACTGTACGCCGAAGCCTTTGAACAGGCCGATGCCTTGAGCCGGCTTGAGGCCTTCGCCAGCTTCCATGGGCCTGACTTTTACCAGCTGCCGCGCAACCTCGGCACCATCACCTTAGAAAAACTGCCTTGGACCGTTCCGGAAGAATTACAGCTGGGACATGGCCGTTGCGTCCCCTTGCGCGCGGGAGGTGTGGTCCCTTGGCAAGTGGTTCCATGAACTGTGGGTAACGGTGTCGGTGGCCAGAATGCTCTTGGTGATGTTCTGATCATCGATGGGCGTGTTGCTCTGCGTCACCATCCCCTTCAACCCCCACGTGGGCCTCACGCCCTATCACGCGTTGGACAGATATCTGGCAGCTGATGGCGCGAATCCCAAGTGCGGCGGCGATGATCAGTCGACCTGATCATCGCCGGACCATGATCACCGTGTCATCGTCATCTACGATCTTGCTGGCGCGACACCAAGCGGCGGAGGCGGTTGGTCAGCCGTGCGATGGATTGCTCGATGCCGTCCTCAGGTGAACTCGACGCCGTCTCCACCATCACCTCTCCGCCACGGGCAAGACGCACGCGGGCAAGGCAGGAGATCCCCTGGCCTCCGCGGGGTCCGTTGACATCGCTGAGGCGGATTTCGATCCCACGCACCAAGGCGCTGAACCGATCGAAGGCAAACGATGCCCGACGCTCTGCGAGTTCGATCAGCGACTGACGACGATCGAGGTGACGGGTAATGAGCTTGAGGTCCATGGGGTTCTCCTGTGCGCAGCCTAGTCCAGTCCATCAGAGTTCGGCCATCGGATCGTCTTCACGATCCATCGGGCCTTCCGATCTATCCGGCGCTGGTCTGCCATCAGGCTGATCGCCAGAGCCACGCGCTCACCGCGCGACCGACGCGACCAACACGGTGTACTCGCGCTGCATACCGACCAGCAAACCGAGTGCAGCACCAAGCCCGGTCGCTGAAAGATGTCGAGCGAATCCATAGCGATGTGCTCCTGCCACCAGTCTCGCTTGCTGGGGGTTGCTGGCGGGGAAGTTCCTACAGGCTGCTAAATTTCTATTTCCCAGGTGGCAGAGTGACCTTCGCTCCGGAACCCAGGTGGCTGCGCAACCACGCGAGCAGATGCGCGGCGTCCGTCGGAGTGATCGTTGCTGCGACGGGTGGCATCAACGACGTCGGTAGTCGGCGCACGCCGGCGACATCTTTGCGCAGGAGCACGTGTTCGACGCCACCCATGCCGATCAGCGTCAAGCTGGTGGCACCGTCGTCGGTCAGGATGCCCATCGCCGCGGTGCCGGTGGTCGTGGTCACCAGTGTGGTCTCAAAGCCTGGACGGATACGTTCGCTCGGCATCAGCAGGCTGCGCAGCAGGGATTCTTCGGCGATGCCGAGTTCACCGAGCAGATCGGGGCCGACGGCTTTGCCCTCGTCTTTGATGCGGTGGCAGAGCGCGCACGACTGGAGGAACACTTGGTGTCCGCGTGCGAGATCGCGCGGCCCAGCGAGCGCGGCGACATACGTGCGGAACGTGTCGTCGCTGACCTCGGGCGCTGATGCGACACGCTTGGCCACGCCGCTGTCACCGGCGCTGCCAGCGGCAACCGTTGGCGCAGTAGCAGCGGCGAAGGTGTCTTCGAGTGCGCGCGCAGCGGTGCGTACCACTGCATCTCCGCTAGCCGACAGCGGCGCTAACGCCAAGCGCGCGGGCGCATCGGCGGCGACGATGCCTGGCGCGCCCTTCCGTCCGGTAACCAGTTCCTTGAGCAGTTCAGCTTGCTGATCCGGCGCCAACGTGGCGATGACGGTCAACGTGCGGGCGAGTGCGGATTCGTCACGACTGGCGGCGACGGAGCGCGCCAACGGTTTCATCAGCGCCTTGCCCTGCCCAGGATCGCGCGCCAGTTCGGCCAGCATCTCGGACCCACGTCCGTGCAGTGATGACAGCAACGCGGATTCCATCCAGCGCACGTTCACTCGTTCGCGCGCCAGCCGGGCAAGAAAAGCTGTGGCCCGTGGGTCAGTGGATTCACCCAAGCTGAGCGCGAGCTGGATCAGCACGCGCGCATCCTGCTCCGTCTCGGCCATGGTCAGGATCGCCTTCAGCAAAGCTGCGCCGCCGGTGGCCGCGAACGGAATATCTTCGCGTTGCTGGGCTCCGGGCTCGGTGTGCCGAATGGCCGGGGTCTTCGCATCAGCGATATACGCCTCGGCCACTTGCAGGGCATGTATGCGGACGGCGGCATCCGCATGCGCGACCAGCGGTTGGAGGTCCGCCGCCGAAAGGCCGCCGTCCGCCGCCGTGGCACGCATGGCGGAAATCACCGTGGCTGGCGCGGACTTGGTGTCATGCAGCAGGGCATGCAACGGAGCTTCGATCGCTGCATGCACGCTCTCGCCGAGCAGCCGCTGTGCGGTCTGTCGCCGCCACAACAGTGGACTCGCGAGTTCGCGCACCAGCGCCGCGCCATCGAGCTTGCTCATGTCCGCCACCGGCGCCGCAGGAAGATCGCGGTGCGTCAGGCGGTAGATGCGCCCATACTCATGGCCGCGATGCACGCCGTACTGCTGCTGCAAATGACGCGGGATGGCGGAGTAGTCCTCGATGATCTCGCGGTAGTAATCGACGATCCACAGCGCGCCGTCGGGTCCGTGCGTCAACGCGATCGGATGGCTCCAGATATCGGTGGAGGCCATGAACTCCGACTTCTCCTCCCCAGGCACACGATGAATGGTCAGGCGCGAACCGTCCGACCTAATCACTGCGCGATGGATGAGGTTGAGCGACGGCTCGCAGACGAAGTACTGGCCGTGCAGTCCTGGCAGCGCCGAATCACGGTACACCAACGGCCCGCAGGCCGCAGTGAACCAGCCGTCCGCTTCGCTTTCGGCCGCGCCGTAGCGGCTTTTGTAAAACTTGAAATACGCCGGGTCGTCGGCGCGTTTTTGTCGCCACGGGTGCGGCTTGGAGCGGGCATACGCATGGCTGTCGCCGGTATGCGCCAGCAACGACGGCGTGGCGACATCGGGATTGCGGACTAAATAGCGGTACGGCAGCGGCGCGACGAAATTCGCTGGTTGCGTGGTGTTGGTAACAAAGCGGTCACCGGCTTCCGTCATGGCGAAGCCGAACGTGCCGGTCCCTCCCGTCACTGGCTCAATGGCGCTGCCGTCTGGACGAAAACGGAAATCACTTTGCGGCAACCGCACTAGTTCCTTCAGGTGCGGACCGGTAATGGTTCCGCCCGGCCAACCCTGACCGACCGTGATCCACCCATCCGCACTCCACTGCGGACAGTTGATGCCGCGCTCCATCGCGCCGACCGGGAAACCATCGAACAGCACCTCGCGAATTTCGGCGCTGCCGTCGCCATCGCGATCAGCCAGAAAGATGATCTGCGGCGAACACGTGACGATCACGCCACCGCGCGCCGCGATTAGCCCATACACCGGCGGCAGATCCTTGGCCCACACGACGGCCGTATCCATGCGACCGTCGTGCGCACTGCTGGTGAGCAGCTTGACCACGCCGAAGGTCCCTGCCTTCGCTGCGTGTTTGAATTTCTCCTCGGCTTCGACGCGGCGCACCTGGGTGTCGAGCTTGCCGCTCTTGTTCAGTTCATCGACATCGAGCTGGCCTTCCAGATTGTAGCCATGCAGTTCGCCGACGAACATTCGCCCGCGTTCGTCCCAACACACTGCCGAGGGCGACGAGATCTGCGGCTCACTGGCGATGACCTCGACGCGGAAGCCGTCCGGCACACGAAATGCGGCGGCGCTTTCCTGCGGCGTCATCGGCTGGGGCGCATCGGTGGGCTGAGGAATATCAGCGGCGCTGAGCGCGGTCACCAAGCTCGCCGACATCAGCCACGTCATTGATCTACTCATAGGCTCCTCGCCGCGAGTCGAAGCCGCTAGTGGTCGCCGTCGGCATCACGCAGGCCGGCTGGGGAAGACCACGTGGTCGTAGGCTCGCCTGGGCGTGCGTCCATGTCTGTACTGCACGACGTGCCTATCCGTTTCGCACACGCGTGGTCGGCGACCTATCCACGGGATGCCCTTCAGCGCCGACCGCGCTAGCGTCGCGCCATGATCGCTTCCCGCCGTGCCGTTACCCTGCGCCCACCGCCAAAACCGCTGGGCAGTGGACTTATTTCGCTGAGCGCCTGCGATGAGACGGTCGGCATGGAAGGCTGCCATCAGCCGGCACCGCTCGGTCACCTCGCGCTACTGCTGACCCATGAGGGCGGCGCCGAATCACTAAGCGGAGATATCCGTTTCACCCATCGCCCGCGCCGACTGATCGCGGTGGCCGAAGGCGTGCGCTACGAGGAACGCATGCCGGCCAGCGAGTTGTGGCACCTCAGCTACCTGCTGCTGCGTGGCCCGTGGTGTGACGATCTCAACCGCGCGCTGCGCGAACGTCCGGGATCGGCGCTGGTGATCGACGCTGCGGCCCCGGCGCTGCGCGTGGCGCTGTGCGAAACGGTCGAGCTGGCGCTGACGCAACCACCCGCTTGGATTTGGCAAGCCCAGGCACGGTTGTCGGCGCTGATCGGCGATCTGCTCACGCTCGCGGCCGAGGCCGACGCTCCGCTGACCGCCCAGGTCGGTCGCCTGATCGATCGCGAACCCGCCCGCGTATGGCCGCTGCCCGCGCTCGCGCGACATCTTGACCTGACCGTCGCGTCACTGGTCCGCCATTTCAAAGCCGAAGCCGACGAATCCCCGACCGCGTGGATGCGTCGTCGGCGCATCGCGCACGCCCAACGCCTCATAACCCAGGGTCTGGACGTCGCCGAAACCGCGGAGCGGCTGGGCTTCGCCAATCCCTACCATTTTTCGCGGGTTTTCAAATCCGTCACTGGGATTCCGCCATCACATGTTCGCCGCGCGCAAGTGACGACACCGCTACATCGTTAGCCGACATCCACTCGTCGCAGATCAGCTCAGCGAATGGAGTCAGGCGTTAGGTCTACTGCCGTGATCGTCGGTTTGGCTGACGACGGCTTGGTGTAGGCGCTGCCTTCTTCGTCGCATTGTACGAGCGTTACTTTGCCAGCTTTCAAAACTGCGCGATAGACACTGCCGCAGGCGCGCGCGTGCACGGTCACACGACCCAGTTCAGGAACCGTGACGCTGACCGCGCGATCTGCGCCATCGCCAGCCCATGCGGTCAACAACCATTCGGACGCGCTGCGGTGTTTGCGCACCAGGACGCGAGCCGTGGCATCGCCGGTGGGAAATTCGTAGGCCGGATCGTTGGTGGAAATGCTGTGTTTTAGCGGCCCAGGGAGCAGGTCGCTGTGACGGACGAGGTCTTCGACCTGCGAAAACAACGCGTGTACGTACGCCGAAGCGGCCATCTGTCGCAGCCAGATCGGCGGAGCATCAGCCGGGAATGGCGTAGCGAATCCACCTGGTGGCAGCTCATAGTAACCGACGTTCGCGCCGATCATGCCCGCGGTGTAATAGCACTTGAGGAAGCCACTCCAGCGCGCCAGCTCCGCGACGTGAACTTTTTCATCGCCACGCGCCCAGCCGCCACTGACCCAATTGTAGGACAGCGGATTTCCGCTGGCGATCTCGTTGGCCACGGCGTTCAAAGCCAGCGTCAACAGATCAAGTCGCCCGGTGAAGCCGTCGTTGAAATGTTTATAATAGATTTCGTTGCTGGGCAGATCCGACACGCCGCGCATCTGTTTCCATTGGTAACCCCAATCGCCGATCGTCGCGTCCTTGTTGCGCAGGGTTTCGCCACCGGCGGTGTAATAGACATACAGCATGCGATTCGGCACCGCCTGACGTACGGAGTCTGCGATCAGCAGCTCTGAACGCGCCTTTTTTCGCGAGATGTACTCTTCCCACGAGCCCTGACCGACGGCCGCGACGATGCGCGGATCTTTGCTCCACACGCTCTTGGCAAAACCAAGGACACCCAGGCCGTATTCACCACCGTTGAGCACCATCGTGATGGGCACGCCGCGTTTTTGCAATTCGCGCAGCGGATCAGCACGGTACTCTCCCGCCATTTTCCACACGGACTCCGGCGCCTCCGGAGAAAAGACCGCGCCTGCTTCTTCGCTCCATTTGTTGCCATCCATCGACTTGGCCTGCGCATTGAGCACCTTGCCACTCGCGTCGCGCGTCCAGGCCTCTGGCGGAGCCTCCGTGCCAGGCAGGCGGCGAGAACAGATTACCGAGATGGGATAACGCTTGGGATCCGCGCGAACGAGGACCGCGAGTTTGGTTTCGTCACTGTCCGGCTGGTCGAGCCGCGCCAAGACGTCCTGGTCCAGGTAGCCGCAGAACTCCAGCGCATACCCCCACTGTTCAGTGAGGGCAATCCGCGCATCGACCGGCAGAATCCATCCATAACGAGTCAAACGCGGTAGCCCATGGCCAGGGCGAAAGTGCGGCTTGGCTTGCGCCTGCAACCACGCCGCTGGCGTGATCGTCGCGACGGCCGCCTGGTTCTCGGCGGCGGACAGATGCAGCAGCGATACGACTGACAACGCCCCAGCGATCAATGATCTCATGCTATTTCCCCGATGCTTTTGATGAATAGACAGCCTGACAAAGAACGTCTTCAGGCCAATGCCAGCCCGTTCAAGGTTCCCGTGCTGGAGGCGAAGCGATCGGCTTCAATGCCGAGACGTTGCAACAGGCTGACGAACAAGTTGGGCAACGGCGCGTTCTTGGTGCGATCGAATGCCAGGTGACTGCCGTGTTTGAAGCCGCCGCCAGCGAGCAGGATCGGCAAGTTGCGCGTGTCGTGATTGTTGCCGTTGCCCAGGTTGCTGCCGAACAGCACCGAGGTACGATCAAGCAAGGAACTGCCGCCTTCATTGATGCCCTGGAGCGCGGTCAACAAAGCCGCGAGGCGTTCCATTTGAACGCGCTCCAATTTCGCGAGTTCGTCAATCTTGTCCTGACGGCCAACGTGATGCGACAGGGCATGGCATTCATCGCCGACGCCTGGGATGTAGCGCGGCGTGAAGCCATCAAGGCGAATGAACAAGGTGATCAGGCGCGTGGAATCGCTGGCCAGCGCCAGGCGGATGACCGCCTGCATGGCGTCCAGCTTGGCCATCAGGTGATCGCCATCCTGCGGCGCAGCTTCAGTGACCGTCGGCTTTGGCTTTCGTTCCCATTCTTCGGCCAGCACCAGCCGTCGTTCGACTTCACGCACCGACGTCAGGTAATGATCCAGTCGTCCATGATCCTCGCCGCCCAGCTTTTTCTGGATCGCCGCTGCCCGATCACCAACGGCATCCAGCACGCTGCGGCCGGTGCGCAGGCGCTCGATCTGCTCCTCGACGGATTTCTGATCGCCACTGACAAACAACTTTTTAAAGACGGCGCTGGCACTGCTCTCAGCAGGCAACATCACGCCGCTGCGCGTGACCGAGAGCGATTGCGTGCCGTTCTGCGCAACCACCAGCGACAACGACGCATGACGCGTCAGGTGGCCGATGCGCTCCGCCGCAAATTGGTCGAGCGAGATGGTGTTGCGGAATGATGACGAACCCGGACCAGGTGCCGCGGTCAGGAAAGTCGCTTCGGCCGAGTGGCCGCCGGTGACTTCGGCGTGCGACGTGCCGGTGATGACGGTCATGCGCTCGCGCAGATCTTTGAAGGGTTCCAGGTACGGCGTGAGCACATAGTGACGACCAGCGGTCGCCGGCGTGAAGTTGCGCTCCAGCAATCCCAGGTTGGTGCAGATGCACACTAGGCGCCGAGGAACCGCCGCTGCCGGAGCAGTTTTTGACGGCTTGGGTTCCAGAGCGGCGAGCCACGGCAGAGCCAAGGTGACGCCGGCTGCGCGCAAAAATCCACGGCGTTGGAAGTGGGGCATGATGGATCCTTCTTACTTACTCTGAAAAAGATCGCTGGTGATGACCGCCAGCAATAACGAACGCACGCCGTAGGTCGTCGGTTTGGTCGTAGCCACCACCGCGTCGAGCGCGTCGCGATCCACAAAGTTAGTGTTGGCACCGGTGCCATAGATCAGGAACTGACGCGCCAAGCTGCGTGCCAATCCGACATCGTCTTTGGCCAATAACGTCCGCAGTTCGCCGATGCCGCTAAAGGAGCTGCCACCCTTCAGCTTGCCGCTGGAATCAATGGCCAAGCCCGGCTTCTGATCCGGCTTCAGGTAGTGCGTGCGCTGCGCACCGATGGCGTCAAAGGTTTCCAGCGCCATCCCAGGTGGATCGATCTTGGCATGGCAACCGGCACAGGCGCTGTCGGCACGGTGGAGTTCGATGATCTGGCGAATGGTGGTGGCGCCGCTCGCATCCGGTTCGGCCGCCGGAATGTTCGGCGGCGGCGGTCGGCGCGGAATGCCCAACAGGTGTTCACTGACCCACACGCCGCGTAGCACCGGCGACGTCACGGTACCGTTGGCGGTGATCTTGAGCACTGCTGCTTGCGTCAGAAATCCGCCACGCGAGCTGCCCGCTGGCAGCGGCACGCGCCGGAGCGCCGCGCCCTGCACGCCGTCAATGCCGTAGTGCCGCGCTAAACGTTGATCGATAACCACGAAGTTTGACGCGACCAGATTGCTGACGCCCAAGTCATCCGTCAGCAACGTGCGGAAAAACGCGCGGCTTTCAGCTAGTGAGGCATCGTGCAACCACGTGTCATACGTCGGATAGAGTCCCTTGTCTGGCGTGGTGAAATCGATTTTGCGCAAGTCCAACCATTGATCGAGGAAGTGCGTGACGAAACGCTGCGATCCTGGACTGGCGAGCAAACGCTCGGCCTGCGCACGCAGGATCTTGGGACGGCTGAGCGAACCGTTGGCGGCCAGTTTCAGCAACTCGTCATCCGGCGGCCCGTTGGTGAGCATGAAGGCTAGGCGTGCCGCGAGCGCAAACGAACCGACCTTGGCTTTGGCGGCTTCGGCAAGACCGTCCTCCAAACCCAGGAACAAGAAATCCGGCGCACACAGGATCGCCTGATAGGCGGACAACAGCGCTGATTCCAACGGGCGTCCCTGTTTCATCAGGGCTTCGGCGATGTCGACGTAGGGTTTCACCTCCGCGACGGCCACGCTCCGGCGAAACGCGCGCTCGGAAAAATTGCGCATCACGGTGGTGACAGTGGCGGCGTCGGGTTTGCCGGTGTCGCCGAACAGGCGCCGACGGCTGGCACTGGTGGCGGAAGTTGCCGCAGGTTCGGACAGTGGTCCCTCGACTTCGAACCAGTCGAAGGCAACGGCGGAACCGCTGTAGGCGAAGATGCCCTCCACACTCGGCCAGTTGTGCGGTCCATTCCCACCATCGGTGAGCGACATGATGTGAAAAGAAATGCGGTCGTGCGGTTCCAACCAGGTGGTGAACTCGTTGACCGTCGGCTTCATCGCCGGCGCATCAAAAAATCCCAGCCGCACATCGCCCAGCGAGGCGCGCACCACGTGCAGCGTTTCCTTGGGCGGCTTGACCTCGGTCTTGTCCCACAACATCGCCCAGGCGGAAAAGCGCACACGGTACAGCCCAGGTACCGCCGGACGAAAACGATCGATTTGCACGCCTTCCGACTGATGCGGCCCCAGGTCGCCCTTCAGGATCACCACCGCGTCGGCCGTGCCGTTGAACTGACAGGCGCGGTACGAGTTCGCTCCCTCACCTACCACCTTGTGGCTGTAGCCCTCGGCCAGCTTACCACCAAAGAGCGGAACCGCCTGAACGGTGGCCATCGCCTGCTGCGCGGTGCCCTGCGCTGCCGCCGGTTCACGCCAAGTTTTTTTCTCTGCCAACAATGGCGGCTGACTGGCCGCCGTGGCCAACGCGACCTCCGCCGCCTCCAGATACCGCGACATCTGAATGTGAGAGATATCCAGCGCCCCGGCGACCTTGTCGTAACCATGACGCTGGCCGTCCTCCGGCAGCAGTTCCTTGACCCGCAGCGCCGGCAGGGCGAGCAAATCGCGCAACGCCTGTTCGTACTCCACGCGGTTCAAACGCCGCACGCGACTGACCGCCGCTTGGCCGACCTGGGCTTTGAGTGCTGCTCGCAGAGGCGTGAGCGCCGAGGTCACCGCAACGGGGCTCGGACGCTCCAGCTTTTTCGCCGGCGGCATGTCACCGCTCTCCAGCTGCTCCACCACGGAGAGCCACGTTTCCAGCGTCGAACGCTCGGTCAGTGCGAAGCTGAGCCCCGTCAAATCAAGATCGCCTTTTTTGGTCTCGGCGTCATGGCATTCCGTGCAGTGCTGCTTGATCAGGGTGCGCATCGCCGGCGGCACCTCACCGGCCACGGCCAGGCCCAGCGCACCAACAACCAGCGCAACCGGCAGGATCAGACCACGCATGACGTACCTCATCCCCCGTAGTCCCAGGACCACGGGGAAAGATTACATCAACTTGTCGGGCCCGCCGCGCCCAGCAAAACGATCCGCCTGCGCCACGGTTCGGCGGACGCGCGGACACCATTCCTAGCCCATCTCCCAATCCGGTGCGTGAACGCTGCCACTTTCCCGACAAGAGCCTCGACTGCACTGCGGAAGCGTGACGAACCGGGCGAAGCTCGTGGATGAGGGGTGATGAGAATCCCGCGGGTATAAACAAAGTGTGTGTATATTGTTACCGTCGATGGAATCCGGTCGGGCAGTACAGTTGGATTCGTTCGGTAAGATCACCGAGGAAGAGCGGGGCGGGAAAGGGCGCAGCCACTGGCCATGGCGATGGCGATGGCACCAACGATATGGTCCTCTGCCGCAACGACGGAGCGGTGACCCTGCTACTGAACACCTGCCTGAGCCTACGTCAGCCGCAGGAGAACCTTCCCTATCACGAGGCCCTGCGCCAAGACGCCGCCCAACTGACCGTGCACCTGACTGGCAGTACCGGGCTGCTGGGCTCTGAAGTCATCCTGCGCGCGGCCGGAAACGAGATCGTCGCCCGTCGCAGCATCGGCGGCAACACCGCCACCGGCTGCCAGGGCCCGGCACAGACCAGCATCGGCGTGCTGCGGCCGGGAACCCATGAGCTAGTGGTGCGCTTCAGCGATGGCCACCAACATCGCCAGCGCGTCGAGTTGCCGGCCCGCAGGCACGTTGCCATTACCATCCCTGCAAGGCGGCCTTGAATACCAGGTCGATTAATCGCCGAGCCTGCGTGTTCGCCAGTTACTCGCACCGGCAGGAACTTTCGCATGGCCGCGTTCGACTGAGAAAACACCTCGCATCGCCAGGATGCTGAAGTCGGTGATGGTGATGGCGATGACCTTGACGGAACCGATGACCGAACTGGAGTTGACACTGTCGCGGGAGTTACGACCCGGCCCCCCTTAGCGAACCAGCACGAAGTCTTCTGTCCCTGATTCCAGGACCGAACCATCTGCCAGGGTCAGCGTCACCAGCACACAGGTGCCGGCCGACAGCGGGCTGGGCAGCGTCATCGCCGCCCGCCATTGGTTCGTGGCCAAGGCGGTGATCGTCGCGGCTGCCGCCGTGTCGCGGTCGGCGCCCACCGTGGCGATCAGCGTTGCGCCGGCCGGCAGATCAGCGACCGAGATGAGCAAGCTCGCCGGTTGACCGGCGCTGATCGCTGTTTCGGGTGTCACGGTCATGGTGACCCCAGGCATCGCCCGACTGCCGAGCGTAGGCGTCGACGGCGGCGGAGTCGCGCTGCTGCCGCCGCTATCACCACCACCACCGCCACACGCAGTCAGCGAGAGAACGAGAACGGCGAGCCCAAGATAGATGCGCATGACGTAGTTCCTCAGTTCGCGGCCGCGGCGAAACCGACGACCTGGACATTGGTAAAGGTAGCGGTGCAAAGTGCGCCATTGTTGTGGCTGGTAACAGCCAAGCCGACGTAGACGGAAGCATTGATGGTGATGGTTTCGCGGCGGATCTCAGTCCATGAGGCGCCATCCGGCGAGGTGGAACTGATCACGAGATTCCCCACCCGTTCCAGACGCACCCAATATGGAGTCGGTCTGCTTGGTCCTGCGGTATGGCTGCTGACGCCAGCGGTCGCCGCGCGTCGCTGATAGGCGAGGCCGTTCGCTGCCGTGGCAAACGTGCTGGCATGACGTGAACCCGCCGTCAGCGACTCACGGAGCATCACTCCGGCCTTGGCCCATGCGTTGGTGTTGGTGAGACTGACGACGCGCGCCGTCACCTGCACATCACCGCTCACCTGCTGGCTGGCGAAGCGACAACCATCGGCGTTGTCCCAGATGTCGGTCCCACTGCCGACCACCGTCCAGGTTCCGTTGCTCTGCGTGGTCGAACCGGCCGCGGCAACGCTGCCGACATCCTGCACCGACCAACCGGGCGGCAGGACACCGCTGGTGCCGCCACCCGGAAAGAGCTGCGACATCGGGATGATCTGCTTGGCCGTCGACGGACTTGCCCATGACAGCGTCGCCAACGCGCCCCACGTCGCGTCGTAAAATTCCATCATCACCTCGTACTGCTGCCCAGCGACCAGGGTGATCGTCCCACTGTTCTCGGTCGGCGCGTGCACCGTCCAGTTGTTGATCAGCTGTTGGCCGTTCACCCACAGCCGAACGCCATCATCCGACACCGTGCTGAACATGTAGGTCTCGGAGAACTGCGCCTGCACCTGGCCGGTCCAGCGCACTGAAAAATTGTCCACCGGGATGCCCGTGGCTGGCGCTCCCAGACCCCAATCGAAATTAACCGTCGCATCGACGCGCGAGACGCTCGTGCCGGTGAAATCGACGCTGGGGAAATAGGTCCCGGTCAGGCCGGTGCCGGTGCCTCCGGGCGGCGCGGCGCTGGCAACGACCGTCACGGTGTCCTGGGAAGAAAGCGCACCATCGCTGGCCGCCAGTTGCAGCACATAGGTGCCGGCCTGACTGAACGTCGCAGTGGTTGTAGCGACCCCGGCCTGGGCAAAAGTCACCGCGCCCGGACCGCTGACCGTGGTCCACGCCACGTTCAGCGTGGAACCGGAAGGCTGGCCATCATCCGAGGCCGTCCCCGCCAGGCTGGCGGCATTGGGTAGCGTGACGCTGCGATCGGGGCCGGCGCTAACCTGCGGCGCCGCGTTGATTGGCGCCGAACCCGGAACTTCCAGCGTCATGCCCAGGGCGTGGTAGCCGGTGGCGTTGTCCCACAGGTTCTGGTTGGCCAGGCGGATGCTGTATTCTGGACGAGCCAGGATCGCAGCTTCGGGATCACCCAAATGCAACAGGACGGCGTAGGTGCCAACCGCCAGGGTAGGCAACTGACCCTGGACCTGCACGGCGCGGGTCTCGCCGCCCAACGGCAACAGCCGACGCGCATCGGCCGACAGCTCGACCCGATGCACAACTCCGGACTGCGTATTGCGCAGGATCAGGTCGAGGCGACGCGGGTTGTAGACCTTGCCCCAACCGTCGTTCGTCAGGTTGAGTTGGATGCCACTCAGCACGCTGCCGCTGGCCGCCGTGCGCGGCAGGGTCGCCGAGTTCAAACGCAGCCGGTAGCCCATTTTGCGCGACATCTGCACATAACTGCCATCGGCGATCCACGGATTGATCACGCTCAGTGCATAGTCGCGATTGAGATAGTCCCAATGGAGTGTGGCCATCTCCGCCATGGCGGCGGGTCCATCCTGCCGGTTGCCGACGGTCCAAGGAACATCCTCGACCGTCTCACCGCCCATCACCACCGACGGTGACATCGCGACGACGTAGTCGAACAGACTCTGATCAAACCACCAGTTTGGCGGCCCGTCATAGGTCCCCGCGTCAGTGGTATTGCGTAGGAACGAATCGTTCTTCAAGCCGACCCGGGCGATGTTGCTGCCGGTGAATGCCGCCGCCGGAGCGATGGGGGTCGGGAAGAGATAACGGATCGCCGTCGGATACCGGATCTGGACCATGCGCGAGGTCGGCATCGCCGACAGCAGGGCGTTGGCGATGGTCGCGCGGTTGGATTCGGTCGCCAAGCCGTTGGTCGAACTATGCCACTCACCCCAGGCACCGATGAAGCCGCCTTGCAGCACGGCGATCACATCGGCGTTGGCCCGCCAGTACGGTTTAAGCTGCTCGATATGCTGAAGGACGCGGTCCAGAGGCGCGTCGCTGTCCATGCCAAAATTGTAGGAATAGCGCAGCACCAACTTGATCCCGGCAGCGCGTACCTGGGCGAAGCGCAGCGTGTGCTCATCAAGCACGCTCTGCGGAATGGCCGAGTTGCGATAAGCGTCGAGGCGGACATAGGTCCGCGCCAAGGTCATGCCACTGCTGGTGCGCACCGCGGCATAGTTGTCGCCACCGATCAGGTTGACGTTCTTGTGCCAGCCGCGCTCTGGATTCATCAGCTCGGTGGTGGTGTCGGCGGTGTAGGTGACGGTCTGCAATCCGGAATCGGCAGCAGGCACGACGACGACGCACAGGCCCAGTAAAAATAGTAGAGCGAATAAACTGCGCATGGAAAGCTCCTCGCAGTAACCTTGCTCCGTCTGCAAAAACCTTACATCGGACGGCTGACCTCAGCGTGCGCCGGCCAGGGCCGTGATCTCGGGCCCGGCCAATGCACGATCGTAGAATCGTACCTCGCGGATGTGGCCGCTACACGGCCAGCGGAATTGCTGGTTGCCGGGTTCGCCGATGCCAATGCGCCACAACTTCGCTCCAGGATAGTCAATGGCAGCCGTTCCCGCCGGCCAGACCGTGGTAGCCACCACGGTCCCATTCACCAACAGCGTGGTCTGACCGCGGCTCCGCTCGACCACTCCGACCAGATGGAACCAGCGGCCCGGTGCAGCAAGCGGAGACGACGTGGCGAAGCTGCCGTCCTGGTTGGCAAAGATGTTGTGCATCGAAAACTGTCCCTGCTGATCCAGGCAGAGACCCAGGTGCCAGCCCGAACGGCCGACGATCACCGCAGCACTATCCCGTGCGCTCATCGGATCTGCCGGATCGCCAGCCTGCGGCAGCTGATCCGGGCGGTACCACGCCGCCAGGCTGTAGTCACCGGCCTGAAGCTTGGCCAGCGCGCCCACCGGCGCGATGTCCACTCGATCGTCACCGCCAGCGAAGCGCAGCCCCTGATCGGTCCAGAGCGCTCCAACGATCCGACCGTCATGGCCCTGACCACTGCGGTCATGGGCGATCGCTCCCGCGGCCTCGTCGAGAGGCCACCAGCCTACCAGACCTTTAACCGCGGGCGGCGGTTGCATAAGTCCAGCAACTGCTCTGCCACCCGGCGTCACAATTTGCTCAGCGCCGCCCTCCGGGGTGAAAGCGACCCGACCGTGTGCGACCTGCAGCATCGTGGCCTGGGCCTCGCACCTGATACTGAAGCGGGTGCCGATCACCCGGACCAGGGCCTGGGCACTGCGCACCGTAAAGGCCTGGCCCGATTGCTGCGGAGCGATGTCGGCTTCCAGCCGGCCGTGCTCCAGGCGCAGCCCCTTGCCCGCTTCAAGCACCAGCGCCCGCGTGTCGCCGACCAAATCCACCTGGCTGCCATCCACCCACAGCAGCCGAGCCGGGCCGTTCACCCGCTCGCCATACGCCAGACGATGTCCGCCCTGACTGGGCAGATCCGCACCGGAGGGCCGCAGCAGCAGCCAGACGCCACCCAAGGCGAGCAGCAGCGAGGCCGCCAGCACATACGGCCAGCTTCGGCGCTGCACAGGCCGGGTGGGGCGGATTCGTCGGCGTTGCGTGGTCACCGGCGAGGCTTCCGCCGGTTCGCCCTGCACCGCTGCGCCAACTTCGGCCAGGGCGCCCTCAAGATCGGCTAGGGCTCGCCAACGCCGCCGGTGGTGAGGATCACGCAGCAACTCGTGCAGTTCGCGCGCCCCCTCCGGCGTCAGAGTGTCCGTCAGCCAGGCACTGAAGAGCTCGTCCAAGGAGCTCATACGTCGAGCCCCAGGCAGGCGAGCATGGAGCTGCGGATACGGCAGAGCGCGGTGTCGATGGCGGCCACGCTGCGGCCCAATGCGGCGGCCATGGTCGCGGAATTCTCGGCGGTCTCATACCGGCGACGCACCAGATCACGGGCTCCGCGGGTCAGCCGGTCCAAACAGGTGCGCAGCTTAGCCAGCCGTTCCTCCTGCTCCAAAGCTTCGACCGGTGAACGGTCATCCCAGGCGCTGGCGACCGCTGATTCGACCGCTGCGTCCAGCGGGCTGGTCGGCCGCCGACGCCGCAGATGGCCACGCCAGAGATTGCGCGCGATACCGCGCACCCAGGCGTCGAAGTCCCCGTCCTCTGCCCGGAAGCGCACCGCGCCTTCGAGCACCGCCACCACCAAGTCCTGGAACAACTCTTCGGCCAAGGCGTCGTTGCGGCACAGCACGCGCAAAAAGCCCAGATGCTGAGCGCGGCGACGCATGAACTCCAGAACCTGTTGCGCTTCCATTGAGGTCACCTGCTCAACCTTGTCATTGGGTGGCTTGTTCTTTCAGGAGACACGCCTCTACAGTCTGCGGAGCATCACGGCTTGGCGAATGGTGGGAAGCTCCCCACACCGCGGCACTGGCCTCGCGGCTAGGACCTTCTGTGTCAGCTCGAGCGGCGACGCACAGCGTGCCCATCCGCTGACGTCACGACGTCAGCCAAGGGCAGCTGGCTGTCACCAATTGCCACGCGTCGATCAGCGACATGGCAGTGAGCAGATACTGGCGATGATCCAAGCCCAGGCGCAGAGCCGGACGGCAGGCCAAGGAGGCACAGCAGGTCGTCGATGCCAGACCGCTCATCGCGTTGCCGCCATCCCATACCCACGGGCCGTTCGTATCTCCGGCTCGCCAAAGCCCTGACTTTGATGTAATCCTCCCCCTGCATGACGGGACTACGGGGCGACATGGACGACAACGAAATCAACCGCCTGGTGCCCCTGGCCCAGCATGGCGACCATGACGCCTTCCAGCGTCTGGTGGAGATCATCCATTATGACCTGCGGGTGTTCGTCGCGGTGCGCTGCGCCACCGATGATCTGGTGGAGGAAGTCGTGCAGTCCGCGCTCATCACCACTTGGCGGGTGCTGCCGAAGTACGAGGCGCGCGGCACGTTCGTGTCGTGGGTCAAGGGCATCGCGCTGAATCACCTGCGCAAAGAGCTGAGTAGCCGCGCACGCTCGGCGGGCCGCGATCTGAGCACGCTGCTCGCCATCCACGATACCAAAGCACTCGACCAAGAAACCGTACACGAAGATCCGCGTTTGGAAAAACTGCGCACCTGCATCGGACGCTTGAGCAGTGCCCTGCGCACGCTGCTGGACCTGCGTTACCGCGATGACCTGGATCTGGACGCGCTGGCTGAGCGTTTGGGAAAAACAGCCGGCACGCTGGCGGTGCAGTTTCACCGGCTGCGCAAAACCTTGCGCGCCTGTGTCGATGACAGCGAGCGTGCGACATGACGCCGGAAGATCTGGAAAACCTGGAACGCTGGTGCGACGGCACCTTGGTGAGCACTGAGTTGGCCGCCTGGACCGCCCGCGTCGCTGATGATCCGGCGTTGCAGGCAGAGATCGCCAGCGAACGTCGGTTCGTCAATTTCCTGCGCGCCATTGCCACACCATCGGCCGATCGCGTTGCCGCAGCTACGGAGGCGGCGGTGCGCAGTCGTGCGCTAATCGTTGCCGATCGCCACACCAGTCGGGCGCACACCGTTGCGCAGATCATGGCCGGCACGCGTCGCCGCTCGTGGATCCGTTGGTGGCCAGCGGTCGCCAGCGCCGCAGCAGCGTGTTTGGTGGTAACGTGGTATTGGACGACCAGCACCGCCGTGGCGTGGAGCAATGGCTCGGCTTTGCGAGCTGGTGCCGACATTCCGGCGACCGTGCACGATGTGCGGTTCGCCGATCACAGCGCCATCGCCATCACTCCGAACAGCCGCGTGCGTCTGGGCGAGGATGCCCAGCGCAAACGCATCGAACTGTTCGCCGGTGGCATTGACGCCAACGTCGCACCGCAGACCGCTGACACGTCCTTCACCATCACTACACCGCACGGTGAGGGCACGGTGCTCGGCACGCAGTTCCGCGTCGATCTGGCGGAAGACAGCACCATTTTTTCTGTCAGCGAAGGACGCGTCGCGGTGCGCGGTGGTGATACCAGCCTGACCGCCACCGTCGGGCAGCGCGCGATTGCCGCAAACGGTACGGTGGTGCTCGCTCCGCCACCATGGACCGATCATCGTCCGCTCGGACGCGTGGTGATCTCCGGATCCATGGGCACCGTTGGACAGCAGCCAGCCAGCAATCCCAATGGGTGGCTGTTCGATCCCACGATCGACCGCAGCGCCGCTGGATTCAACGCCCGCATGTCAGCGGCGGTCGATCAGATGATTGCCGGACTGGCCCGAGTGAATGGTCAGGGGTTGATGCTGTACGCTATCGAAGGTGGCGCCCATCAGCATAGTGCTGGTTTTCTGGGCGATCCTCGTCGGTTGCGTGAGTTCGCACCGGAACTCGACGCCATCGCGGATGCGCTGTTTGCGCGCATCCGTGCGGCCGGCCTGCGCACCGGCGTCACGATTTCGCCGTGGCGACTGGAACCCTACGGCAACACTTGGCGAAAAGTGACTGATCCCGCCACGGCCGAAAGCGAACTCGACAGCAAGATCACCTATGCCCGCCAACGCTGGGGCTGCACCGTGTTCTATGTCAATGTCGCAGCTCCGGATTTGGCGAGCGATATCCGCTTGTCAGCGTCCACGCTGCGCAGCGTCGCCCTGCGCCATTCCGAGGTTCTGTTGATCGCTGAAAATCCCACCATCGCGCATACCGCCGTTGCCGCCGGCCAAGCCCTGCGCGATGAACTGGTGCCACCCGGCCGCGCTGTAGCGCGATTACCGTGGTACGGCGCCAACCCGACACCGGCGTCGCTGGCCGCAGCCATGGCCAACGGCGAGGTGCTGGTGTTCGATCCGCTGGTTGACGCCCAGGTCGAGGCGCTGCGCGCGCTCACTCAGCCACGTACTCCTTAGCGGATAGCGGGGGCCAGGAGCCTCTGAGGCCGCGCAGGTTCCTGTAATGTCTCGGCTGGCTGCCGGGACTACGGGGAACCCGAAGGGATCTCTATGCGTGGTACGCGGTTGGTGCTGCCATTGACGATGTTGCTGTGCGTGGCGTCGTCGCTGCTTCAATCCGGTGAGGTGCCGGCGGGCACGCGGGCGCTGTTCAAGCAGCACTGCACGGAATGCCACGACGCCGAGACCAAGAAGGGCAATTTCGATCTGGCGGTGCTCACGGCAGATTTCGCCAAGCCGGAGAACGCTGAACGCTGGGTGCAGGTGTACGACCGCGTCGCCTCCGGCGAGATGCCGCCGAAAAAGAAGGCGCGTCCAGCGGAGGCGGAACGCAGCGCATTTCTCGCCGCGTTGGGCAAGGATCTGACCGCCGCCGATGGCCGCGCGATCGTCGCGGGCGGTGGACGGACCACCGTGCGACGGATGAATCGCGTGGAGTACGAACACGTCCTACGCGACCTCTTGGCGCTGCCGCTGTTGCGGGTGAAAGAACTGCTGCCGGAAGACGGTCAGCAATTCGGTTTCGACAAGGTGGCGGGAGCGCTCGACATCTCGCACATCCAGATGAGCAGATACCTCGAGGCCGCCGACGTGGCGCTGCGCCAGGCGGTGGTCACGGGCGTGGACCGGCCGGAAACGAAAACCTGGCGCGAGCCGGCGGCGCGGCAGGACTCGATGCGTGAGACGGTGGTGCAGAAGTGCGGCGTGCCGATCAATGGACTCACCATGGCGCCGGGCGTGGTCAGCCACATCGCGGGCGATCCGGTCAAGGACCATGGCAACTCCTACCGCCTGCCGACGTTCGCGGGTGAAGCGGAATCCTTCGTCGTGCTGTCCGGCGTCATCGGCGCGTCGCAGCCCGAGGGCATCCAGATCGACCGCTTCAATCCGACCGTTCCCGGCTGGTACACGGTGCGCTTCTCCACCTGGGCCTTGCGCTGGGAACGCACGCATGCGGTCGCGGCGGTGCGCGGTATGACCCGCAGCTACACCTCACTCGGACCGCCCTATTTCAAGGACGCGGACAACCGTTGGCAGGCGACGCCCTTGCCGCCAGAGCAGCAGAGGGTGGATAGCGAATTCTCGGAGAATGTCGAATTCTACGGGCCCGG
>JANPLC010000105.1:0-2364 GCA_031426335.1 Planctomycetota bacterium | reverse complement strand
TCTCGTGCATTTTCGGCTGACTTCCGGACTTCCGGACCTCCGGACTTCCGGACCTACCAAAGGTTCTCATGGCTAATTTCGATCTGATCATCATCGGCGCCGGTCCCGGCGGATACGTCTGCGCCATCCGTGCGGCGCAGCTCGGCATGAAGGTGGCCATCGTCGAAAAACGCGTCGCCGGCCCCAAGGTCCGCCTCGGTGGCACGTGTCTGAATGTTGGCTGCATTCCGTCGAAGGCGCTACTCGACTCTTCCGAGCGTTTCGCTGACGCGGGCAAGAACTTCGCTGAACACGGCATCGTGGTGAACAAGCCGACGATCGACGTGGCGGCGATGATGAAGCGTAAGGACAAGGTCGTCGGCGGACTGGTCGACGGCATCTCGTTCCTGATGAAGAAGAACAAGGTCGACGTGCTGGTCGGCACCGGCGCACTCAAGGCCGCTGGTCAGGTCAGCGTCACCGGCGCTGATGGCGTAGTGACGGAGCACACGGCCAAGAACGTCGTGCTCGCGATGGGTTCGGTGCCCATCGACCTGCCGTTCCTGAAGCAGGACGGCGTCACCGTGGTGAACAGCGATCAAGCGATCGCCTTCGACAAAGTGCCGGAACATCTGCTGGTGGTCGGCGGCGGCGTCATCGGCTTGGAACTCGGCAGCGTGTGGGCGCGTCTCGGCGCCAAGGTCACGGTCGTTGAATTCCTGCCGCAGATCTGCCCGTTCCTCGACGGCGATGTGGCGAAGGAACTGCAAAAGTCGCTGACCAAGCAGGGCCTCGTCTTCAATCTCGACACCAAGGTCACTGGCGTGTCGCTCAAGGACGGCAAGGCCACCCTCTCTGCCACCGACAAAGAAGGCAAAGCCGTCAGCTTTACTGGCGACAAAGTGCTGGTGTCCGTCGGGCGTCGTCCGCTCGTCGAAGGTTCCGGCCTCGAAGCCACGGGCGTGGTGTTGACTGACAAGAAGCGCGTGAAGACCGATCACGACTTCCGCACCAACCTCCCAGGTGTGTATGCCATCGGCGATCTGATCGACGGACCGATGCTCGCGCACAAGGCGGAAGAAGAAGGCGTCGCCCTCGCCGAACTGCTCGCCGGCCACAAAAACACCCTCGACCACCACCTCATTCCGAACGTGGTCTACACCCACCCGGAAGTGGCCACCGTCGGCTCGACCGAGGCACAGCTCAACCAGGCCGGACGCGCGATCAAAATCGGCAAGTTCGGCTTCATCGCCAACGGCCGCGCCAAGGCCGCCGGTGAGAGCGAAGGTTTCGTCAAGATCATCGCCGACGCCAAGACCGATCGCGTCCTGGGCGCTGCGATCATCGGCCCGCGCGCCAGCGACTTGCTGGCAGAAATCACCTCAGTCATGGCCTTCGGCGGATCGAGTGAGGACATCGCCCGCACCTGCCACTCGCACCCGACTTTCAGCGAAGCGGTGAAGGAAGCGGCGCTTGATGTGTTGGGACGGGCGTTGCACTCGTAAGAATTGCCACCGTGGGGTCGCTCGCTTGTGCGGGGTGCGGTCGCTCGCTGCGCTCGCTTGTGCGGCGTTGGACAGCAGCCTCAGGATGCACTTAGGCCAGTGGCACGCCACACGCCGCACGCCGCACAACCGAGCGCAACGAGCGCCCGCACAAGCGAGCGCCCGCTTGCCCCCGAGATGAGCCGTCCACGATCCCTGGCGATGGATTACCTCGTCATCGCCCGGAAATACCGCCCGCAAACCTTCAGCGAGGTCTCTGGCCAGGGCGTCATTGCCCGCACCTTGGCCAACGCCATCCGCTCGAATCGCGTGGCGCATGCCTACCTGTTCACCGGGCCGCGTGGGGTCGGCAAGACCAGCATGGCGCGCATCCTGGCCAAGGCGCTGTGTTGCGAGAGCGGGCCGACTGAAAAACCCTGCGGCACCTGCCAGCACTGCGTGATGATCACCGACGGCAGTCACCCGGATGTCGCAGAGATCGACGCGGCGCGCTTCAGTGGCGTCGATGCGATTCGCGAGTTGTCCGACGGCGCCTCGTTTTCGCCGACCATGGCGCGCAGCCGCATATATATCCTCGACGAAGTGCACATGCTGAGCAATTCGGCGTGGAACGCCCTGCTCAAGCTGCTCGAAGAACCACCGGCGCACGTGCGCTTCATCTTCGCCACCACCGAGGTCGACAAGGTCCTGGCCACGGTGTTGTCACGTTGCCAGCGCTTCGACTTCCGTGCCATCGAGTTGGATGACATCGTGGCGCGCCTGCGCGACATCTGCGGGAAGGAGAACGCTAAACTTTCCGACGCGGTGTTGTTCCGCATTGCCCGCGCGGCCGGCGGCGGCATGCGCGACGCACAGACGCTGCTCGACCAGTTGATCGCGG
>JANPLC010000104.1:0-3025 GCA_031426335.1 Planctomycetota bacterium | reverse complement strand
ATGACGGCATAGATGGTCGAGCCCTTGGCGGCCTTGGCCTGGCTGACGACGTGCTCGAGCAGGTCCTTGACCGCCTTGCGCGTTTCACCGGTATCCTTGGCGCCCTTGACCTTGACCGAACCGCCAGCAAGCGGGCGGATCAAGTTGAGCGACATACGATTATCTAGGGCTTCCTTGCCGTAGATGATCTCGCGACCGCCCATCTTTTTCTTGGAGACGTGGTCCTTGGGGTAGCCCACATAGGACCACACCGTGACGCGAACGCCGGTGGACGAGGTGATCGACGTGCGGCTGGTGCCGAGGTCGATGCCGAGGTAGACGATGTCAGACATGTGAAACTCCTGATGGAGTGGTCAGCGGTTGTCGGAGGACAACCATGTGGTGGTGAGGAGAGGAAAGTGGCTTAGTGATACTTGGGTCCTGATGCGGATGCCACCAGGAATCGATGGTAGGATTGGAGCGTGTCAGCGACTTTCCCTGGGTGGCGGTCCCTTGCCCAGGGCGCCGGTGACATCGATGCGTTTGATACCGGATTGGTTGATTCCTTCCGTCAGATTGGCCAGGGGTTTGACTTCCCAGACCTCATCATCGGGGTTGACCTCAGGAGCACTGTTGCCTTCGGCATCAGCGGTGTCCTCGATCGGCGACGCCTCAGCGGCTGGCTCAGGTTCGGGCACTGGCTCGGGCATCACCTCGGCCGCAGGCACGTCCTTGACCGTCGGGGCAGCGGCCTGTGGGGCTTCCTTCTTGGGCGCTTCCTTGGCGGGCTCCTCCTTGACCTCCTTGAGTTCGATGCCGAGCGAATTGCGCAGAGCACGGTTCTCGTCGAGGATCTTCTTCATCAGAGCGAGCTTCTTCTCCTTGTTCGGATCCTCGCCCTTGATGCCGGCCTCGTAGACGTTGCGCAGCGCACCGCCACCTTGCGATTCGAGGAAGGCAGCGAATTTCTGCGCGTCCTCGCGTTGCTTCTCTGACTCTTCGAGCGATCCCGCCAGTCGGCTGATCTTGCGTTCGAGCAGTTCGATCTTGGCATTCTGCGCTTCGAGCTCCTTGGCGCGGATGCGTTCGCGTTCACTGTCGAGAATGCGCGCGATGACCGCGCGCAATTCCTCTTCAACGTCAGCCGGCACACTGCCCGCGGCGAGAGTGCGATCGAGCAGGCGTTTGAAACGATCCTCGATCTCACCGAGGCCTTCGTCCGAGACCGTGAATTGATCAGCCTTGATGCTACGCTTGCGTTCGTCTTCGAGCAGACGACGTGCAGATTCCAGCTGATCGTTGAGTCGCTTATTGCGCTCCGCGGCCGACTGTTTTTCTGCTTCGAAGGATTTGAGGCGTTCCTGGAAGCCTTCTTCGGCTTCTTCCAACAGGCGCTTGCGTTCGGCTTCACCCAGCGAACGCGTCAGGTGGCCAGCGGCCTCCTCCACCGCCTCTTGGATGAGGCTCTTGATGGTGGCCATGTTGAGCACGCGCACGCGCTCATGGCGGGAGGCCAACTCAGAAGCACGGATGGTCTTCGCGTGGCTGCGGATGGACGCGCCGATGTCCATGCGGCCGTCTTTGCCGACCACCGCGGTCTTGCCGCCGGTGACCTGATGCGCCCCACTGTTTTCACCCCGTGCCTCCTGGACACGCTGCGCTCCGCTGGCGTCGTTCGCCGATTGATTCGCTGCAGCATTCGCCGAACCCACCACCGGATTGCCACCCGAAGGCGTCGTGGCGATCTGCTCAACCGCAGGCGTGGTGGTCGTCGTGGCTGGCTTCGCCGGCAGCGTGGACTTTGGGGCGGACCGGGCCTTCTCTTCGCCGACATCGATCAGCTTTTCAAAGCGGTCGGTCGGCTCGATCACCACATGCTGGGTGCGGGAATCTTCGCCAACGACCGGCGTTGGTTCGCTGACGGCATCAGCGAATGGAGTCAACGCCTGCTGGCTCGGCCGCACCACTCGACGTGTGCCGATACGAGCACTGGACGATGATTCCGCCGCGGCTGCTGGCGGCCCGAGGTCACTGAATGGTGTGATGGCCGAGGCACTGGGACGGACCAGACGGCGGGTCGAACTCGCAGGTACCGCCGGCATCTCGCTGGTGGCTGGCGGGGCGTCACCTTTGGGACGAACCACCCGTCGCGTACCGCTGTGGGAAGTCGACGATTGGGCACCGGCACGCGCTCGTGCGTACGCTTCCAGCAGGGACTTGAGTTTGCTTTCTTCACCCGGATCAAAGTGCAGCCAGCGCAGGCGCAGCCCCTCGTTGCCACTGGTGACGACATGGGCAAACAACTGACGCGGCGCGATATCTTTGAGCGCCAGTGTCACGTCGATGTAGGCATTGGCTTCCAGCTGGATCTTGGTGTCGACCAAGGCGCCTTGCAGGCCGATTTCCAACAACGGCGCACTGACCGTACCACTGGTCGGATCCGGAATCCGGCAATGTGACTCGCCGTCAGTGATGCGCAGGGCGTCAGCGGCCACGGGCCCTCTCTCCTCAGTCACCGCGCGTATCGCGGCGCTCATTCGTATCGACTTCAGACACCTACATCCATGTGGGCGCAGAAGGTTCCCTCAGCGTATACGTCGCCTACCAGGGGGATCAAGCCGACCCCTGGCAACGACTATGGAGCACCACACACGCGTGATTTCTCCGCTTCTTCTGCACTGCAACGAGCACCTTCACTTCCCTCTTGCGGACCCTGGGGTGCCTCACAGAATCCGCCGCCTCGCCGCGCGGGTCGGTTCGCGCGACGACCGGTTCGGGCCACACGGGCGCTTAGCTCAGCGGCTAGAGCGGCTCCTTTACACGGAGATGGTCGGGGGTTCGAATCCCTCATCGCCCACCAAGCCGTCGCGTTTCTTTGCACAATTTGGCCTGGTAGCTCAGTTGGTTAGAGCGCCGCCTTGTCACGGCGGAGGTCGTGGGTTCAAGTCCCATCCAGGTCGCCAAGTGATACTAGCGTACCCACCGTCCCTGACGGTGGGTGCACTTTTTTTATGCGTTCGGGAATCGCCAGCGTGAGCGTGATGCG
>JANPLC010000103.1:0-26131 GCA_031426335.1 Planctomycetota bacterium | reverse complement strand
GTACGACCACGACGGCACCTTGGTCAATTCGTTACCGGTCGTGGTATCGGCGACCAATGCCGTCTTGGTGCGTTATGTCTTCACTGCGGAGCCACCGCAGGTCGTGATCGACGCGATGGTCTACGCTACCACCCCGCGCATGGGCTTTCACGCACGGGGCAGTGATCCGGCATTGCATCCGCGGCTGGCCGAAGAGTTCTACGCCGAGGCGCGACGTCTCGGTCCGTTGCACGCGACCGCCTATGATGGAGTCGCTGATTTGCTCACCACTATCGCCGCGCGCGGCGTGCGTCAGGGCATCATCAGCAACAACCAGGGCGAGGTGGTGCGCATCATCACCCGCCACCTGGGTCTCGCGCAGCACCTAGCCTTTTCCTGGGGCGAAGACGACGTCACCGCGCCCAAGCCCGCGCCTGACGGTATTCGGCAAGCAGCGGTGAAACTCGGCATTCCGCTCGATCGCGTGTTGTTCGTCGGCGACAGCGAAAACGACAGCGAAGCCGCGCAGGCTGCTGGTGTATGCTGCGTTGGAGTTACCTGGGGCATCCATTCGCGCGCGAAACTCGCGACGTTGGGTTTCGATCACCTGATCGATCACCCACGCGAACTGCTCCCGCTGATCGGCTGATTGATCATCCGCACGGACTGAGGGCACTGATCGGGTAGCTCACCCCAGCTTCAGCAACCATTTCAAGCCCAGCGTGCGCTGCTCTTCCAAGCCCCCAACGGGGGCGACGTAACGCCAGCCAGGGGCTTCAGCCCCTGGTATCCGGCCATTCAGGATCGAAGTCGCAGAGCGACGACGCATGGTTCGGCGGCGTTTCAACGCCGACGCCGTTGGACTTGTGATGGCGCTTCCCGAATCGGGACTTCTGTCCCCTGCACCTTGCGTCGTCGCTTCGCGACTTTTCCCATCAACACGCAGCTCCCAGGGGCTGAAGCCCCTGGCTGGCGTTACGTCCCCCGTTGGGGACTTCGGAATAGGATCCGCCGACGTAGTGGCGTCCATTCTGGCGCCTCGGCGGTCATGCAGTGACCAGCCGAGCAGGCCCATCCTCCGCGGATTCTTCACCGTCACTGTCGCCGTCGTCGCCGCCGTCCGTGACCACACCTTTGCCGCGTTTGACGTGGATGGTGTATTCCACCAGTTTGCGGTCGAGGGTGACGCGGTTGATGCCGAGGATTTTGGCGGCGCGTAGTTTGACGCCGCGTTCTTTGTTCAGCGCAAAGATGATCAACAGCTTCTCGGCGCGTTGGAAAAACGCGTTGATGTCGGGGCCGGCGGCTTCGGCGTAGCGTTCGAGCGAATTATTGAGCGCCTCGGACGGATCGCTTTGGGTGACCGGGTGTTGGCTGCGGCTGTCGCGTGGCAGGCTGTCGGTGTAGCTGCGGATGGTCGGCGGGATCAGTTCGTCGAGGAAGGTGGTGCCAGGGGCGAGCACCACCGCCTTCTGCACGCAGTTTTCCAGCTCGCGGATGTTGCCGGGCCACGGGTAGTTGATCAGCATTTCGAGCACGTGACGGGGCACGTCGTCGACGTTTTTGTAATTCTGGCGGTTGTATTTCTGCAGGAAGTGGTTGATCAGCAGCGGGATGTCTTCGCGGCGTGAACGCAGCGGGGGCACCAGCAAGTTGACGACGTTGAGGCGGTAGAACAGGTCTTCGCGGAAGCGGCCATTGGCGACGTCCTTAGCCAGATCGCGGTGGGTGGCGGCGATGATGCGCACGTCGACCGTCAGTGGTTTATGATCACCGACACGAGTGATGGTTTTTTCCTGGAGCACGCGCAGCAGGCGGACTTGCGCCTCAGCACCGATCTCACCGACCTCGTCGAGGAACAACGTGCCGCCGTTGGCGACTTCGAAGAGTCCTTTGCGTTCATGGTCGGCACCGGTGAACGCACCGCGGGCGTGGCCGAACAGTTCGCTTTCGAGCAGCGTCGGGCTGAGCGCGCCGGCGTTGATTGACACCATCGGCTTGTGCGCGCGGTGGCTGTGGCTGTGGATGAGTTTGGCGAGCAACTCTTTGCCGGTGCCGGTCTCGCCCTGCACCAACACCGTGGCGGTGGAGGCCGCCGCGCGCACGGCGGATTGGATCAGCGAGTTCATCACGCCGCTGTTGGTCAGGATATCGTGTTGTTTGACTTCGATCGACAGTGCGCCGCGCAGAATCTGATTTTCTTCCGCCAGTTCGCTGGCTTCGAGCTGCAAACGCAGACGATCAGTGCACCAACGCGACAACACATCGACGATGAACGCCGCGGCGTCCTCGCTGTGTTTGTGCGACACCATGAGCGTGGCGATCGGCACGTTGCCGTCGCGCAGTTGGCGCGCGACCACCGGCAGGCCGTCGGTTTCGATCGGCGCGGTGTTCGGCGTGGCCAGGGCGGCGACCTCGGCAGCGTTCGCGATGGCGTCGCCGACCATGAACACGCCCGAGGGCGTCAGGTGACCGGAACGGACATTGAGCCAGATGCCGCCGATGGTGTTCCAATTGATCACTTCGAGCCACAGACGCTCAAGCACCAGACGGGGCCCGACCGAGGGATCGAGCATCTGCAGGACGGAACCGACTCGCGTGGGCCAGGTATGCATGCCTGTGCTTTGCACATCACGGGCCGATGACGAAATGCTGCGAGAAGCAGCAGAAGTCATGTTCGGCCTGTGGTTGGGAGGTAAAACGGTCACTGGGGCTGCTTCAATCTTGCGCAACTGGCTGCGTCACGAGCGTCCGTGGCTGTATAAGGTCGCGATTGGGAGGTCGGTGAGAGGGTCAGCCCGCCATCGCCGGCAGGGACGCCGACGAGGGGGTCTGGGCCAGGGCCAGGAGCTTGCCGACCTCGGGCCGACAACTGCCGCACGAGGTCCCGGCTTTGGTGGCGGCGCACACCGAGGTGAGCGAGCACGCCCCGGCGGCGCTCTGCTCGCGGACGGTACGGGTGATGGTGTCGGCACCGATGCCATTGCACGAGCACACCAGTTTGCCTTCGATCGGTGCCACCGCCGTACCGCCGCGCAGCAGCGTCGCGCGGCGTTCATCCAGTTCGGTGCCGCTGTCGATCAGCTTGGCGTATTCGGCGAAGCCGGCGGTGTCGCCATACATCACGATGCCGATCAGGCGGTCGTCCTTCACCACCGCGCGTTGGTAGGTCCCGCTGAACGGATCGTGGTAGGTCACGCTTTGCGTGCCGGGCTGGTCGTCGTCGATGTCGCCGGCGCTGGCGCAGGCCACGCCGTCAACTTTGAGTACGTTGGCGTTGAACGGCCCACGGTAGGGGCTGTGCAGGTTGCCACGCAGGAACTCCACCAGTTCGCGTGCTTCGGCTTCGGCTGCCGCCGTGGTGCCGGCGACTTTCCCATTCCATTCCGCGACTTCACCGATGGCGAAGATGTGCGGGTCGCTGGTACGGAAGTGGCGGTCGACGACCACGCCAGTGGAACAGTCGAGCAACGCAGTGCGCGCCAGTTCAGCATTCGGTGCGGTGCCGGTGGCGAACACCACCGCGTCGCATGGCAGTACCTTGCCGTCCTTGAGCTTCACGCCGGTGATGTGGTTGGTGCCCTGCAGTTCGTCGACTTCAGCGCGGAAGCGGATGGCGATGCCGCGTCCGACCAAGTCCTCTGCCAGCAGTTTTGCCGCCTGGCGATCCAGTTGGCGCCCCATCACCTGCTCGCTGCGCTGCAGGACGGTCACGGTGGTTTTGAGCTGGTGCAAGGCATCGGCCAGTTCCAGCCCCAGGATGCCGCCGCCGATGACGATGATGCGGCGACCATGGCCGGCCTCGTCGCGGATGGCTTCAGCGTCGCTGCGTTTGCGCAGGAAGAACACTCCGGCTTTGGGCAGCGGTCCCTGGTAGTGGCGGGCCGCGCGGCTGCCGGTGGCCAGGATCAGCTGGTCGTATGGATGACGCTGGCCGTTGGTGTCGACCACGCAGCGGGCGGGCCGATCGATCGAGCTGATGCGCACGCCAGGGCGGAAGGTCACGTCGCGCTGTGCGAGTTCCTCGTGGGTGGCCTTGACCAGATCGTTCCAGCGACTCGCTCCGCTGATGTAGTGCGGCAGCAGCACGCGGTTGTACAGCGGCTGCGGTTCATCGCCCAACACCGTGATGAAATTGGTGAGTCCCGCTGCGCGATGCGCTTCAATGAAACCAAATGCGGCGGCACCGCCACCGACGATGACGATGCGGCTCGCTACCGGCGCGTAACGCGCGACCTGCACGGCAGCGAACTTCAGATCCGGCTCCTTCGACACCGGATCCAGCCGCGGGCTGGTGAGGTTGTTCGCGCGGCCGCGCTCACCGGCGAGTTGTTTGCCCCAGTGCATCGGCAGGAATACCACGCCCGGGCGGATGGCTTCGGTGACTTCGGCACGTAGCTGGACCTCGCCGCGCTCGCCTGACACCACGATGATGTCGTCCTGGCGGATGCCACGCGACTCGGCGTCGTGCGGATGGATTTCACAAAACGGTTGATCGGCGTGCGCGTTCAGTTTCGCCACCCGACCGGTCTTGGTCATGGTGTGCCACTGATCGCGCAGACGGCCGGTGGTCAGGATCAGGGGACGGAGCGGGCTGACGGGTTCACTGCGGTTGGCGTAGGGCGGGGCTTTGAGCTGCGCTCGCTGATTGGCGGTATGGAAACGGCCGTCGGTATAGAGGCGTTCGGTGCCGGGATGATCTGCGGTCGGGATCGGCCATTGTTGTGAGCCATCGGCGGCCAGGCGCGCATGCGACAGACCAGCCATGTCCAAATCACGTCCCGCGGTCAGCGCCACGTGGTCGGCATAGACCTCCGCCGCGTTGGCGTATTTGAATGCTGCGCCTGCGCCGAGGTGCGCGGCGAATTTGCAGATGATCTCGTAGTCCGGCAGCGCGTCGCCGGGCGGCGCGATGGCGGCATTGAGCAGGCTGATGCGTCGCTCGCTGTTGGTCATGGTGCCGGATTTTTCCAGCCACGTCGCCGCCGGCAGGATGATGTCGGCCATCGCGGTGGTGGCGGTCGGGTAACAATCTTGCACCACCACCAACTCGGCGCGTTTCAGCGCCTCGTCGATCAAGTTCGCGTCCGGCAGCGACTCGACCGGATTGGTGCCGAGGATCCACACCGCTTTGACGCGACCGTCGTGGATGGCCTTGAACAACTCGACCGCAGTCAGGCCTGGTTTGTCCGGCACCGCCGCGACGCCCCAGTGTTTGGCGATTTCCGCGCGGTGCTGGGCATTGCCCAGATCACGGTGGCCGGAGGCGAGCGTCGCCATGCCGCCGACTTCACGTCCACCCATGGCGTTCGGCTGGCCGGTCAGGCTGAACGGCCCGCAACCGGGTTTGCCGATCTTGCCGGTGATGAGCGACAGCGCGATCAGCGTGGTGTTTTTGTCCACGCCCATTGCCGATTGGTTCAGGCCCATGGTCCACATCGACAGGAACCGGCGATTGCCCGCCAGCCACTCGGCAGCGAGCGAGATGTCGGCGGCATTTAGACCGCAGACCTCGGCGGTGTGCTCCAACGTAAACGGCATGAACGCTTCGTGGAACGCATCCCAGCCATCGACGTGCGCCGCAATATAGGCGTGATCGACCGCCCCGGTCTCCCACAAACGTCGCGCCAGACCGTAGTGCAGCGCCACGTCGGTGCCTGGGATCAACTGCAAGTGCAGGTCGGCAGCGCCCACGGACGCCGACGCACGCGGATCGATGACGATGATACGCACATCGCGGTCGGCGGCCTTACGCGCTTCGACGCGGCGCCAGATGATCGGATGGCACCACGCCGGATTCGCCCCGGTGACCAGAAAGGTGTCGCACGATTCGATGTCGGCATAGGCCACCGGCGGACCGTCGACGCCGAGCGTCTGCTTGTAACCCATGACCGCCGACGACATGCACAGCCGTGAATTGGTGTCGAAGTTGTTGGTCTGCAGGACGCCCTTCACCAGTTTGTTGACGACATAGTACTCTTCAGTCAGCAGCTGGCCCGAGCCGTAGAACGCCACCGCGTCGTTGCCATAGGTCGCCTGGATGCGTTTGAATTCGCGTGCGGCGTGCGAGAGCGCGTTGTCCCATGACGCGCGCCGCGGCGCATGGCTGCGATCGAGCCGCACCAGCGGATGAGTCAGGCGGTCGGTCTTCGACGCCACGACGTGCAGCAGGGCGCGCCCTTTGCTGCACAACTTGCCTTCGTTAACCGGATGCGACTTGTCGCCTGCGAGTGACAGCTGGCCACGGGCGTCGCGGGTGACTTCGATGCCGCAGCCGACGCCGCAGTAGCAGCAAACGGTCTTGATGGTTGCAGCATGCGACATCGTGACCGCTTCATGCGTCAATCATGCCAAGACGTTGTGATGAATGGCGCAGCGCTCGGTGCCGTCGGCGCGGGGGTAGCGAAGGCGAAGGAACGCGGAAAAGTCCGCAAAAGGCCGGTATTTTCCTGCGACGCCGCTGAATGGTAGCCACCCGGTGGACTGCTCCATGATTCAGCAACCCCAGGCCTGCCGGGCAATTTTCGAGCGGCCTGCGCGCTCCGCGGGCAACGGTTAGACAGCGGCATCACCTGCCGAAGTCAGCCCTCGGCTTTATCTTTTTTCGGCGCTGCCGATTCATCGACATATAAGATCGAATTGGTGCCACGCTCGATCACCAGTTTGCCCATGCGGATCTGCTCGATCATGTTGTGGCTGATGATGCTGCCGTAGGCGGTGCTGCGGGTCTTGGGATCGATGCGCATGAGCGGCATCTTGTGATTGGCCTTCACCAGGCGCTCGTAGGCCTCCAGGTAGGCCGGGTCGAGGGTGCCGCGGATCTCGTCATAACGTTTCTGGAGTTCGATCTCTTCGTCGGTCAACTTGACGGCGATGGCGTTGGTGGTCTTCACTTGGTCGGCTTTGCCCTTGAGGGCGGCAGCTTGCTCCAGGGCAGCCTTGGCTTTGGCCTGGAGGGCTTCGACCTTGGCGTTCAGTTCCTTCACGCTCGCTTCGCGATTGGTCTTTTCCAGCTTGGCGGCCTCGATGCCGTTGATGATCGCCATGTACTCTTTGTTGGTCTTGGCGTTCATCTGCTGGGAGCGCAGGTCGGCGATGGTCTGGTCGCAGCGGGCGGAGTCGGCGGTGTACTGGCGGATCAGGGCGCCAAGTTTGTCGACTTCGCCAGAGGCAGCTGCGGCAGCGGCATCAGCGGCAATGGCCGCCTTGGCGGCGTCATCGACCTGGCCGGATTGCGCTTCACGGACCTTCTTCAGCGCGAGCCGCTTCTTGTCGATCACTTGGAGGTCGAGCAGGGCTTCGATGCTGGAATTCATGCGCACAGGCCTCCGGGGGCGCCGCATGATCATTGAAGTGGCGGAATGGCCAAGAGGAAACTCCCAGCGGGCGAGCAGGCCGGTGGAAGTTCCCGGTCCTTGGCGAGATCAGGCGCTGCCGTGGAAGTCGGTGCCGATGTGCGACGCGCGCTGATCCCCGCGGGCCCCGGGCAATTGACCTCCTACGGCGGCGTCCCCATAGTGCGCCCCAACCTGCTGCGGCTGCTGAGTGTCGTGTCGTACGGCAGCTCCGATCGCAAGCGCAACGACTGCCGCATCACGGAGCATTTCAAGGGACGCATGGCTGACGTTTCCGCCGCAGTGCAGCCCTCGTCGCGCCAGGACGAGCAAGACTACCCGATGGTCGGCGAGACCCTCGGTTTGTGGCGTCTGGTACGCGGACTTGGCCGTGGCGGCATGGGCGAGGTCTACGAAGCCGAGTACGATTACATCCACCTGCTGTCGTTGCGCTACGCTGCTGACCAGCGCGAGATGATCCGCCAGGAACTGGCCGCCATCACCCGCAATGACCAGGCCCTGCTGGCCGGCGACATGCTCGGCACCAACTTGCCGCCGGACTCGCGCTTTGCGATCAAGGTGTGCAATGCCCGCAGCGGGACCGCCGGCCACAAACGCTTCCTGATGGAGGCCGAGGTCGCCCAGCGCCTGGGCGACCATCCCTACATCGTCACCGTGCACGCGGTCAACGGCGGCCTGGACGAACATCAGGGCCCGGCGCGGCGGCTCGACCTGGACCGCGGCAAATACCGTGATGTCGCCTTCATGGTCATGGACCTGGCGACGCGCACCTACGACCACTGCAAGCTGACGGTCATGGAGACCGTCCATGTGGTGCGTTGTATCGCCACGGCGCTCGATCACGCGCACCGCCACGGCATCATCCACCGCGATCTCAAGCCAGAGAACATCTTAGGTCCCATCGAACATCCGCTGCTGACCGACTTCGGCATCGCCAAGGAAATCGACCAGACCGATGGCCTGACGCGTACCGGGCAGATCATCGGCACGCTCGACTACATGTCGCCGGAGCAGGCCACCGACGCCAAACGCGTCGATCACCGCAGCGACATCTATTCGCTCGGCGTGGTGTTGTATGAGATGTCGACCCAGGGCTGCCTGCCCTACTCGCACAAGCTCGATCGCGACACCTGCCTGGCGGCAATCCGCAGCGAGCGCTACGAGCCGCGTTGGCCGCGTGAGTACAAGCTCGACTTCCCGGTGTCCTTGGAGCGCATCGTCCTCAAGGCGATGGCGCACAACATGGAGAACCGCTACCAGGCGATGAGCGAGTTCATCACTGACCTTGATCGTTTCGCTCGCGGTGAACGCATCCCGTTCCTCGGCCGGGTGAAGGTCAAAAGCTGGGGCCGTTTTCAGCTGCGTCGCCGACCGAAGCTGATCTGGGGCGGTGGTTTCCTGGCGGCGGCGAGCTTGCTGTTGGGGTTGGTGCTGTGGGCCCGTCATACCCTGGACGAGACCCGTGGCATCCTTGCCTACGAGCTGCCCCGTCTGGAAACTGCGGTGCGTGCGGTCGAGGAGCGGCGAAAGCCACAACTCGCTGGCGAGGATCTCAAGATCGTCGCCACCATCTCCGGCGCGCTCCAGAACAAAACCAAGGACCTGTACAAGCAGGAGCGTGCGCGCCTGCAAGAATTGCTGACCCGTCTCGACAGCAGCCGTTGGCTGCGCGTGCAGTTCGCCGGCCGCATGCCGTCGGGCAAGCCGGTCAGCGCTCAGGATTGTGTGGCGGCCAAAGACCAGTTGCAGATCGCCGCCAACGCTGTGGACCCGCAGTGGGCGCTGGAAGGGACCGAGGGTCTGCTGACCTACGACAAGATGACCCTGCAACTCGGCCCGTACGGCACTGGCACGGTGTACTGCATCGTCCATCTGACCACGGGCGACGGGTTCCAGCTGGCGGTGCGCGACAAGGACGACGAACGCCATCGCACCACCATGACGCTGAGTCAGGGCCGACTGGCCCTGACCACCAGGGAGGATGAACGTCCGGTCGAGGAACTGCACAGCGAAATGCTGGCGCCCAACCGTCAGAGTTACGACATCAGCGTCTTCCTGGAGCTGAAACCCAATGAGATCCGCTCTTGGTGGCCGATCGCTGGCGGCATCAAGGAGCAACGTTTCCCCGACAATCGCGGCCTACGCGCCGGTGCACCGGCGATGGTTGATCTGACCCTGCCCAAGGGCAGCCGTCTGCGCCAATTGGAGATCTGGACCAAGGGGCCGCCTTAGGCCCAAGAGCCTCGCGTGTTTCAATCTTGCGGCGGTATCGTCCACCCAAGAATGCCCGCCATGTCCGGAATGCCCGACATTGAAGCGTTGGCCAAGGCCGCTGGTGGGTACGCGCCGGAGGCCATCGCCTTTGTCGGCGAGAGCCTGCGCCATGCTGCGCGGCTATTCGGCAAAGAAGGCGCCGAGCACGACCAGCGTCATCTCACCGCGCATGAACTGGTCGAAGGCATGCTCGACCTCGCCACTATCCGCTTCGGCCTGATGGCGGAACTGGTCCTGCGTGAATGGGGCCTGAAACGCGCTGAGGATGTCGGGCGCATTACCTTCACGCTGATCGAGGTCGGAGTCTTCAGCAAGCAGCCCTCGGATCGCCTCGAAGATTTCGTTGGTGGTCCCGATTTTGGCGGGGTGTTGACCCGACGCTCACGGCAGCGCCTGTGCCCTGCTGCTTCGTGACCAGCCTCGTGACCAGGTTCATGAATCCGCGTGTGACCTGATGTACGAGATGCTTCGCCATCCCTGGGTGCGGGTGCTGGTCATCGCCACCACCGTGCTGATGTGCTCGCTCGCCTTGCGCGAGACCGCCTCGATTACCCTGCCGATCATCACCGCCCTGAGAGAGGTGCTGATCCCGGTCGCTATCGGCTTCACCATCGCGTATGTGCTGACGCCGGTGGTCGACTGGCTGACGCAACGTATGCACCTGCCGCGCAGCCTGGCCGCCGGACTGTTGTTCGGTCTGTCGAGCGTCGCGCTGGTGCTGGTGGTGACGCTGGTGGTACCGACGGTGGTCCGCCAGTCGGCGAGCATGGCCGAACGCGTGTTCAAGGGCGAAAGCTTCACCGACATCGATACCGATGGACGCTATGACGAAGGCGAGCCCTACGTCGATACCAACGGCAACGGTCGCTATGACGCGCAGGGCCTGATCGCCAGCGCGCAGGCCTGGGTCGCCGAACGTCAGGGCCAGCTGCGTCAGTTCGCCAAGCTGGAGATCGACCGTTCGAGCCGCGCCTTCCTGGTGCTCTACCTGCAGGAGACCGCCGCCGAGCGCGCGACCATCGAGGCGGCCCTGACGGTCGCGCGTGAACGCCGTCCAAACGAAAGCTGGCCGGCAAGCTTGCGCGGTGAACCAGCGCTGGATGCGCCGCTGGCGTGGAACGCCGCCTGGCCGGGAGCCAGCAGCGTGCATGTCAGCGATGCCCAGGAACAGCTGGCGCCGGACGTGCAGCAACGCTGGATCCGCCACCTGACCACCGCCGGCCAAGCCTATGCGGCCAAACACAGCACCCTGCTGGTGGCCTTGCGCCTGGTACGGCGTGGCAAGGAGATCACCGCCGACGATCCGCTGCGACCGGTGGCCGAACGCGTGCGCACTGCGTTGCTGGTGCATCCGGCGGACGACACCGACCGGGCGGCGCTCGCCTTCGCCCAACGCTTGGGTGATGAGGAGCGTGAGGGTCAGCAGGCCGCGCGTGAGCTGCTCGCCGAACTGCGCGGTGACGACAGTACGGCGCAGTGGCTCGGACCGGTGGTGCAGAACCTGGAAAAAGAAGTGAACACCCAGTTGGAGACCCTGCCCACGCGTCTCGGTGGCTGGGCCACCAGCGGCCTGACCAGCTTCGATCAGGTGCTCGCGCTCGGGCTCGATCTCATCCTCATCCCGATCTATGCATTTTTCCTGCTCATCGCCATGCCGTCGGTACGCAAGGGCGTGCACCGCTACCTGCCGCTGTGGCATCGCGAACAGTTGCTGCGCATCTTTCGCGAAATCGAAAAGGTCGTCGCGGCATTTTTCCGCGGTCGTCTGATCGTCTGCCTGATCTGTGCGACCATGACCTACATCGGATTCATCGCCGTCGGCTTCACTGGCACCGGCGTACCCTATGCCGCCTTGTTCAGCCTATTCATCGGCTTGGCCACCGCGGTGCCGCTGGCCGGCCTGCTGTTCCTGGTGCCGGCGCTGATCATGACCGGGCTTGATGGTGGCACCGGTGTGACCGTGGCGTTGGTGGCAGTCGTCTACGTCGTTGTTCAGGTGCTGGAGACCGTGGTGCTGACGCCAACCATCATGGGCCGTGAGGTCGAACTGCATCCGGTGACGTTGATCATCGCCCTGCTGCTGTGCGGCAAGCTGCTCGGCATCCTGGGCCTGATCCTGGCGGTGCCGATCGCCGCCACCTGCCGCATCCTTGCGCGCGAGTTCTTCTGGCCGTGGTTGACCGGCTACGTCACCACCGGGCAGACCACGATTTTCCGCCGCCCTGAGAAGTTATGACCCGCGCCATCGACCGCTTGCTCGATGCCAACGGCAATCGCGCCGCGGAAGGCCTGCGCGTGCTGGAGGACGTCGCGCGCTTCCTGCTGGATGACGCGACACTGGCAACGCTGGCCAAGAACCACCGCCATGCTGTGCGGAGCGCCATCCCGGCCGCAGCAGTGGCTGCCCGCGACACCGCCAACGACGTCGGCACCAGCATCACCGCCAGCGACGAGATGCGCCGTGCGCGGTTGGTCGACTTGGTGCGCGCCAATGCCGCGCGGGTGCAGGAGGCGCTCCGGGCCTGCGAGGAAGCGTTCAAACTCATGGGCCAACCGGTCGCCGCAGCGACGATCGAGGCGGCGCGTTACGCTGCGTACCGCCTGGAGACCGGCCTGCTCGCGCGTCTGCCGGCGTGGCGTCTGTACCAAATCCGGCTCTATGCCCTGGTCGACACCAGTCTGACCGATGATCCCGTGCGCGTCGCGGCTGCGGTGGCCCGTGGTGGCGCCGGTGCCGTTCAGCTGCGGGCCAAAGGGCTGGATCAACGCGCTTACCACGAGCTGGCCTTGCGTGTGCAGGATGCGACACGCGCCAACGGTGCATTGTTCGTCGTCAACGATCATGTCGCCGTGGCGCGCGCCGTTGCTGCTGATGCGGTGCACATCGGGCAACACGACCTCGGCATCGCCGAGACTCGCGCCGTGGTCGGCCCTGGTTGTGCGGTAGGACTTTCCACGCACACCGCGGAACAGGTGGTTGCCGGGCTCGCCGCCGGCGCGGACTACCTGGGGTTGGGGCCGATGTTTGCCACCAGCACCAAGCCCCACGAGCCCGAACGTGGCCCGGCGTTGCTGGATGCGGTGCGCGAACGCCTTGCTGCGCCGCACGGGCGCCCGAGCTACGCCATTGGCGGACTCACGAGTGAACGCATCGCCGCCCTGCGCCCGCGCCTGCCGCACGGCGTGGCGGTAGCCGGTGCACTTTGTCGGGCGGCGGACCCGGAACGGGCGGCGGCGGAATTGCTGCTGCTGTTGGATCCAGACGAGTTCGCCTGAATGTCTGACGTCACCACTGGTCCACGCCTGCGGCGTTTCGCCGTCGTCCAACTGCTCCAGGTCCCGTTCCTGCTGTTGGCGATGGCCGGTAGTTGGCCGGTGGCGTTGTTGGTCGCGGCCCTGGGTGGTTCAGCGGTCTGCGCCGGTGGCACTGATTCCACTCGCGGCCCAGGGGGAACCTTGGCCCGTTGGCTCAACCGCCTGCTGGTCCTGGAGGCGATCGCCTGGATCGTTGCCGCCTTCGTGCTTGGTCTGCCATCCTGAGTCCTGTTTCCCCGCGAGGTCACCATGGTCACCTTCACCATCACCTACGACGGCGCCCTGCGCTGCAACGCCATCCACGATCCCAGCCAGACCAGGTTGGTGACCGATGCACCGAAGGACAACCATGGTCGCGGCGAAGCATTCTCGCCCACCGATCTGGCAGCGACCTCGCTGGCGACCTGCATGCTCACCACCATGGCGATCCAAACGCGTAACGACGGCTTGGCGTTGGAGGGGATCCGCGCTGAGGTCGAAAAACACATGACCACGGCGCCGCCCAGGCGCATCGCGCGCATCGTCGTGCGGATGGCGATGCCGCGCGGTATCCCGGTCGCGGCCCGTGAGAAGTTGCTGAAGATCGCGCACGCCTGCCCGGTGGCGTTGTCGCTGCATCCGGACATCGCGCAGGAAATCAGTCTGAGCTATCCGGATTAGAATCGCGCTTTGCACTCAGTGCGGGGTGCGAAGTGCGGTCGCTCGCTGCGCTTGCTGGTGCGAGGTTGGACAGCCGTTGTGGGTCAGCAAAGAGCGACGGTGAAAAAACCTCGCACCTCGCACTTGCTCGCGCAGCGAGCAAACAAACCTCAACGTAAACCGAGTTGTCGCACCTTGTACCTGATCTGCCGGAAGCTGATGCCGAGCAGCTTCGCCGCTTCGGTCAGATTGTCGTCAGTGACGGTGAGCGCGGCTTCCATCAACGAGCGTTCGTAGTCGGCCAATTCTTTTTCCAGATCGATGGACTCACGCAGACCGATCCGGGCGCGCAGTTCTTCGCCCGCCTTGACCTGGGTCTTGCTGATGGTTCCCGCCGGACGGATCGCGAGATCGTTGAACAGCGCGTCGTAGCCGATATCGCCGGTATCGGTCAGCGCTGCGCCGCGCTGGATGCGGTTGTCGAGTTCACGGATGTTGCCCGGCCAGGGATGGGCGAGCATGGCATCGAGGGCATCCTGGGTGAAGCCGGTGATGCCGCGGCGGAGTTTCACCGCATGGCGTGCCAGCAAGTGGCCAGCCAGCAGCGGAATGTCTTCGCGCCGATCGCGCAGCGGCGGCAGATGCAGTGGGATCACGGCCAAGCGGTAGTAGAGATCTTCGCGGAATTCGCCGGCCTTGACCATGGTCAGCAGATCGCGGTTGGTGGCGGCGACGATGCGCACGTTGCACGTCCGCACCTCGCGTCCGCCGACCGGCAGGTATTCGCCATTTTCGAGCACGCGCAGCAGCTTGACCTGGGTTTCCTGTGCGAGTTCGCCGACCTCGTCGAGGAACAACGTGCCGCTATCAGCCAGAGCGAAGAGGCCCTGACGGTCCTCGATCGCGCCGGTGAAGGAGCCCTTCACGTGGCCGAAGAGTTCGCTTTCAAGCAGCGACGGTGCCAGTGCGCCGGAGTTGATGCGCACCAGCGGACCATCGCTGCGCATGCTGGCGTAGTGCACTGCCCGCGCGACCAGCTCCTTGCCAGTGCCGCTCTCGCCGGTGACCAGCACGGTGGAATCGGTGGTCGAGACTTGTTCGATGGTGGTCTGGATCTGTTGGATGCAGCGGCTCTGACCGACCAGGTGGACCGCCGGCGGTTGCGCTGGCGAGCCCTGCGACCGGGTCGCCAAGTAATGACCGCGGGCATCGAGCGCACGCGACACCAGAGCACGCACCACTTGGTTGTCGAAAGGCTTGCGCAGGAAGTTGTAGGCGCCCTGACGCATCGCGCGCACCGCGGTGTCCCACTCGGCAAAGGCGGTCATGATAATGACCAGGATGTCTGGGTGGAACTGCCGGACCTGCGCCAGCAAACCCAGGCCATCGACGGGTTCCATGCGCAGGTCGCTCAGCACCAATTCGATGGTCGGATCCGTGCCGATGATTTTCAGCGCTTCCTGGCCATTGGCGGCCTGCACCACCTGATGCCCATCCCGGCGCAGGATGATGTCGAGCATCCCGCGCAATCCGGGTTCATCATCAACGACGAGGATTCGACCCATGGCTGCGCAGCATGCGGGGCTTCCTGCGGTGGCTCAAGAGCGGGTGTGCGAATGGCCAACGGAAACGAAAACGGCCACCCGGGCGGGTGGCCGTTTTGTTGCTGCCTGGTCTACCAGGCGGCGCTCGTTGAGCGTTCGCTCAGGGCTTCCACTCGAAGCCGACACCGATGAGGATCTCAGCGTAGTTCTCGTTCATGCTGCGGAAGTAATCACGGTCGTCCGCTTCGAGCCAGAAGTGGGCTTCCAGGCGCGCAGTCATCCACAGCTGGTCGAGGAAGAACGGCGCGACGTAACGGATGCCGAGGTCGAGGGTGGTGAGACCTTCGTCTTCGTCGCCGATGAGGAATTTCTTGTACTCGCCGTTGCCGAAGTTGAGCACTTCGTAGAAGGCAATGTCGAGCGGCGCGTTCTGGATGAATTGGCGCGCAGCGATGGCGCCACGCAGAGCGTGGGCCCCAGCGCCGCCAGTGATGTCGTAATCGTCCTTTTCAGCATTGTAGAACAGGTTGTAGTCAAAGCTGGCGCCGACTTCCATACCGGGCCACGGCAGCAGGTACCACGCATCGACGCCCAGCCACTGCTGGTCATTCTTGTAGGGTTGCTCGACCAAGTTCGGATAGGTGATGAAGTCGAAATGCGGGATGACCTGGAAGACGTCCTGCATTTCGAACAGGTAGTCGATGCCCACGTTGATCTGGGTGGTCTCACCGGCAGTGACGTCGAGGGCCTTGTCGCCGTTGGCGGCGAGGTACCAGTCGGCATGTACGCCGATGTCCCACCAACGTGCATCGAAGTGACCGATGAGCGTCGCGTTGCTATTGCGGACCACGCCCTGGTCGTAATGCAAGTTGACCAGTTCCGCACCGAGGCGCAGGTCATCCGGTCCAAGTTGCAGATCGGTTTCCACCGCTGCTGCGGTTCCGATAGACATGGCAGCGAGGCAAACGGTTGCGAGGACGGGGCTCAGGGCCGGCTTATTCATGCGTCTTCTTCCTTAGGTGCGCGGGAAAGGAGATTTTCCATCGCGGTGGGCACGGGTGTAGCAGCCCAGATGACATTTGCCACCTGAGAAGCGATGGGCAGCTCGCAGCCATGAACTTCAGCCAGTGCGATGGCGGCTCGGCTGGTCCAAGCACCTTCGGCCACACCGGTGCGGGCAGCGAGCAACGCCTGTGGATCGCGGCCCTCGGCGATGGCCTGACCCAAACCACGATTGCGACCGAGCGGGCTGTAACACGAGGTCAACAGATCCCCGATGCCTGCCATGCCGGCGAAGGTGGCATCCAGCGCACCGAGTGCGCGACCGAGGCGGCGCATCTCGGCCAAGCCACGGGTGATGATCGCGGCCTTGGTGTTGTCGCCGAGACTCAGGCCATCGCAGATGCCAGCGGCGATAGCGATGACATTTTTGAGCGCGCCACCCAGCTCGACACCGACGAGGTCGGTCGAGGTGTAGAGGCGCATGCGCGGGGAATGCAGGCGTCCCACCAGCAGCGTGGTCACGGCCTCTGGGCCGGCCGCCACCAAGCAAAACGGACGGCCGGCGGCGCATTCACCGGCCATGCTCGGGCCGGAGATCGCCGCGTACGGCCGTGGTCCCAGCTCGCTGGCAAGCACCTCGCTGACTCGCGCCATGGTCCCTTGTTCCAGACCTTTGCTGAGCGAAACCACCGGTGCCCGTGCCGCCACCTGTGGAGCCAGGCTGCGGGCCAAGGCGCGGCTCGCCTGCGTCGGCACGGCCCACAATATTAGGTCGGCTTGGCGCAGCGCCGTGGGATCGGCAGTGATGGCGAGGGTTTCGGGGAGCACCAATCCCGGCAGCGAGGGGTGGCGACGTTGCTGGGCAAGTTGAGTGGTCTTGAGCGCATCGCGGCCAAGCAGCACGACTGGTTGGCCATCGCGTGCGGCCAACGCGGCAATCGCCGTGCCCCACGCGCCGGTCCCGATGACAGCGGTCAGCGGCATGGGTGGGCACCTTGGGCTGATGAGGGGAGGCTGCAAGCGGGACGGTGTGCGCGCTCGTACCGAGAGCAGCGCCAGCGAGCCTCACCGTTCGGGTAAAGGCGGGCGTTCCTGCTTCGGCCCTTCGACGGCGGGTTCCGGACGGGTTCCGCCATCGGAGTCGGTAGCGCGGGCCTTGCGGATGAGATCATCCATTTCGGTGCGCTGGGTCTCGACCGCGTCGTAGGCGAACGACAGGATCGGCAGCAGGCGGGTCTTCACCACCGGCGCGTATTGCCGTTGGACAAAACCCCTGGCCTGTTCGAGCGCGTGACCCGCTTGCCGGCGTTCGCTGGGCGTGCCGAAGACGGTGTAGAACGCCTTCACCTGGTGCAGATCCTCGGACAACTCCACCCGCGTCACGGTGATGAAACCGATACGAGGATCTTTGAGCTGCTGCTGAATGCAGGTGGCGATCTCGCGGTGGAGCAGCGATTCAAGGCGCAGCTTGCGACTGGGTCCGGATTTTTCAGCCATGGGAATGGGTCACGTCCGCTTTAGAGCGTGCGCGCGACCTTCTCCTTGGTGAAGAATTCCATGATGTCGCCGACCTTGATGTCTTCGAACTTCTCGACCGTCAGGCCGCATTCGAACTTCTCGCGCACTTCCTTGACGTCTTCCTTGAAGCGACGCAGCGAGCCGACTTTGCCGGAGTGCAGGATGTTGTTCTCACGCGTGATGCGCATCCAGGCGTCGCGACGGACGAGGCCGTCGGTGACGTACAGCCCGGCAACCACACCCACCTTGGTGATGGTGAAGGCGGCGCGGACTTCGGCATGGCCGATGACCTTCTCGACCGTTTCCGGATCGAGCATGCCACCCATCGCCGCGCGCAGGTAGTCGAGCAGTTCGTAGATGATGGTGAAGCTGGAGATCTGCAGGTTGTAGCTGTCAGCCAGCGCACGGGCCTTGCTGTCGGCAATGATGTTGAAGCCGACGATCATCGCCTTCGACGCTTCCGCGAGGGTCACGTCGCTGGAGTTGATGCCGCCGACACCCGAGTGGATGACGGTGACGCGCACTTCTGGCGTGGCGAGGTCGTTGATGGTCTTGTTGAGGACTTCCATCGAACCAGCGGCGTCCGACTTCACAACGATGCGGATCTCTTTCTTCTTGGCGTGCGCCAAGTCACCGAAGATCGACGACGCGGTGGTGGTCTTCTGCTTGGCCGCGAGTTCGCGCTCGCGCTGCTTCTGGATGCGCACCTCGGCGACTTCGGCGGCCTGCTTCAGTTCGTCGAGCACCTGGAACTTGTCGCCAGCGCGCGGCATGTCGTTGAGACCGATGATCTCGACGGCGTGGCTCGGCCCGGCAAGTTGAATACGTTCGCCGGTCCATTCGCTCATGCTGCGCACGCGGCCGTAACCGGTGCCGGCGACGACGACGTCGCCGATGGCGAGTGAGCCGCGTTGAACGAGGAACGTCGCGGTGACGCCCTGGCCTTCGCTGCGGTGGGCTTCGATGACCGTGCCACTGGCCTTGGCGAAGTGGTTGGCTTTGAGTTCGAGCACGTCGGTTTCGAGCACCAGGCGTTCGAGCAGTTCTTCGATGCCTTGACCGGTGGTGGCGCTGGTGCCGACCACGGCGATCTCACCGCCCCATTCTTCGGCCTGAAGTCCGGCATCCGCGAGTTCGCGGATGACCTTCTCGCGCTGACCCTTGGCCTGCGCCTCGGGCTTGTCGATTTTGTTGAGTGCGACCACGATCGACACACCCGCCGCCTTGGCGTGGTTGATCGCTTCTTTGGTCTGCGGCATCACGCCGTCGTCGGCGGCGACCACGATGACCACCACGTCGGTGACCTGTGAGCCGCGCACGCGCATTTCGGTGAAGGCTTCGTGGCCAGGAGTATCGATGAAGGTGACTTCAAGACCGTTCGGCGTGGCGACGGTGTAGGCACCGATCGCCTGGGTGATGCCACCGGCTTCACCGGCGGCGATCTGGGTCTTGCGGATGGCGTCGAGCAGGCTGGTTTTGCCGTGATCGACGTGACCCATGATGGTCACCACCGGCGGACGCGGCACGAGATCTTCGGGCTTGTCCTCTTCGCGGGCGGCGGCGTGTTCGGCCTCGACCTCTTCGATGACGTCGGACGCCACCGTGATGGTGACGGTCTTCTTGAACTCCATCGCCAAGAGTTCAACCGCGTCCTTCTCGATCACTGAGTTGATGTTCGCCATCACGCCAGCCATGAAGAGCTTGGCGATGACGGTCGACGACTTGATGCCCGAGGCTTCGGAGAATTCACGCACCGTACAGGGCAGGGCGACGGAGAACTCGGTTTTGCCCGAGAGATCCATGTCCTCGGTGGAGAGCGGACGACGACGACTGCCGGGCTTGACCGGATTGCCGTCGGCGTCTACTTCGGTGTTGGCGCGGTGGTCGCGCGAATCGCGCTTGGGACCACGTCCGGCCTGCGGGCCGCGGGCTGGACCGCCAGGACCACGATTGCCGCCGGGGCCGGCGCGCCCGGCTGGTGCCGGGGTTTTGCTGCGATCGATGGCGGTGAAGCCGGGCTTCTTGCGCGCCTGCAACTTCGCGTCGCGCACTTTCTGGGCCATCGCCAGATTCTTGCGGATGTTGTCCTGGATCAGGCGACGACGGTCCTCAGGGCTGAGGCCTTCGGTCGAACTCGCAGCCGGTGCGCCGATGGCGGCAGCGGCGGGTTTGGGAATCGCCTTGATGCTGTGGTCGGCTTTTTCGTGCGTGGCCTTGGCCATACTGGCGAGTTTGCTGCCAAGCCCCTTGACCGCTTTGATGTCGGCGACGGCCGCTTTCTCGGCCGCCAGTGCAGGCGTCATGGCCGGAGGCTTCGTCGCTGCTGGGGTCGTCGGTGCGTTGGGCTGGGCGGGCGTCGTCGCTGGCGCCGTGGGCTGCACCGGCGCGCTGCTGGGCTCGCTGATGCGGGCCTGCGGCTGCTGGGCGAGCGCCGTCGGCTCGTTGGCAACGGTGGTCGTGGTGCTGGTACTGTTGGCTGCTGCGTTAGCGGCATTGGCGGCAGCGTTGGCGGCATTGTTCGCATGAGCCGCTGCGTGAGCGGCATTGGCGGCGGCATTGGCCGCATTGGCCTCCTGACGCATCGCCGACAGTTCGGCGGAGATGCGCTTGGCTTCGCTTTCGCGCCGCTTCATTTCCTCTTCGGCGGCGATGCGCTGGGTCTCAGCGTGGACCAGGGCTTCGCCTTCGCTGCGCAGACGCAGGTGCTCGGCTTCCAGGGCCTCGCGCTCCTGCCGTTCGATTTCGCGGCGGGCGAGTTCCTCGCCGTGTTTGCGCCGTTCAGCCTCGACCTTCAGGTCGTCTTCCTTCTTCTTCGCCTCGGCTTCGGCTTCGAGTTTGCGCTTCTTGGTCTCCAGACCTTTCTTGGTCGCGACCTTCTTCTTGTGCTTCTCTTCGAACTCCTTGGGGATGATCGGAGTGAAGGGCTTGCCGTCAGCGGTCTCCAAGCCGTCACAGGCGAGGATGCGGCTAATCTCCGCATCCTTCAGCACCGTTTCCAGGCCCTTGGCCAAGCGGATGGACAGATCAACCTCAACGACCTCCTTCAGGAGTTCGACGTCAAGTTTGTGTTCAGAGGCCAGCTCGCTGAGCTTCATAGGATCTCGGTACGTCTCTTCAGGAATTCGGTGCGGATAGACTGGATGGATCAGGCGGTGGGAGGAGTGGCATCGCCACCCTGGAGGGCGGCTTGGGCGGCGGCCAACGCTTCGGCTTCGTCGGCAACCAGCGCGCGTGCGGCCTCGTCGGCGGCTTCGCGTTCGGCCTGTTGGCGGCGCGCGATGATCTGGTCACGTTCGGCCTTCTGCTCGTCGGTGAGCAGCTCTTCGGCCTTAGCAATCAGCTTGCTCGCCGAATCCAAGGTGACGTGGTGGTCTTCGAAGGCCTCGACCAGGCGTTCTGGCGTCTGGGCCGCCAGTACCGCCATCGAATCGAGGTGGTTGTCGAGGAACACTTCACGCAGGAAGTCTTCGAGCAGACCGGCGGCGATGAGCTTCTGCAGTTCTTCGGCGCCCTTGGCGCGGGCCTGGGAGGCCGATTCTTCGCTCATCACGTCGATCTTGTAGCGCGTCAGGCGCGCGCTCAGGCGCACGTTCTGACCGGCCTTGCCGATCGCGAGGGGCAACTGGTCCTGGCTGACGACCACGCGCGCACGATCGCGGAAGGTGTCGTAGCTGATGCGCAGGACGCGGGCTGGCTTGAGCGAGTTCTCGATGAACTGCGCGGGATCCTCGGCCCAGGGAATGATGTCGATCTTCTCGCCCCCGAGTTCGTCGGTGACCTTGGTGATACGACTGCCGCGCATACCAACACACGATCCAACCGGATCGATGCGTGGATCCTGCGTGGCGACCGCGATCTTGGTGCGGCGACCGGGCTCGCGCACGATGCCTTTGACTTCAATCAGGCCGTCAGCGACTTCGGGAATCTCGGCTTTGAACAGCTCACGCACGAAGTTGGCGTGGGTGCGCGACAGGACCAAGCGCACGCGCTGGCCCTTCTTGCCGACGGTGAGCAAGTAGGCGCGAATGACGGAACCCGGACGGTACACTTCACCGGGGATCTGTTCTTCTTTGGGCAGGATGGCTTCGGCGCGACCGCCGAGCGACACGATGACCATGCCGCGTTCTTCACGCATCACGGTGCCCGACGCGATGGTGTGCTCGCGGGTGACGAAGTCGTCGAACAACATGTCGCGCTCGCTCTCCTTGAGCGCCTGCACGAACACCTGCTTCGCGACATTCGCGACGATGCGACCGAGACGTTCCATCTCGACGGGCTTCTCGTCTTCGAACGCCCGGATCTCACCAGTCTCGCGATCGATGGTCAGGCTGAACTCGCCCACCGCATCGAAACGTTTCTGCGCTGCCTGCACGAGCGCGCGCTCGATGTGGTCGATGATGACCTTCTTGTCGAGATTGCGCTCGCGTGCGGCCGCGTCGACCAGACGCATGAACTCGCCCTGATTCATGGGTTCCCCGGAATGCTGTAGGTTCGGATAATGAGCTGTAGGTGCTTGATAGGAGGCTTGATAAGAGGCTTATTGTGAGACAAGGACGTCGACTCGATCGATAAAAAAAGCGTGAGCCACGTGGCCCACGCTCGGTTGCGGTACCGAATGTGAGGCGGGGAAGCTAGTGAGACGGCAGGTGCGGTCAAGGTTGGTCGCGCACTTTGCGTGCTGCGCACGCGCGAAGGGATTAGGGGCTAGGGGCTAGGGTTGTTGTTTGGCAGCGCCCCAAGACCAGTGCCGATCTTTCCTGACCAGTGCGATACCCAAGGCACGACCCTAGCCCCTATCCCCTAGTCCCTTCTTCTTTCCCTACTCTCCGCGGTACAGCTTGAACGCGATATGCCGTTGAAATGCCGGTGGTTGCAACTGCAACGGTCCGCCTGGGTGGTCGATGGCCACGACCTTATGCCACGATCCACCTTCAGCGTCCCACCATTCGACGGTCATGCGTCCAGCGGCGATGCTCGAACCGATCTCAATCGCTGCTTTGGCATGGGTGGCGGATTCGCGCCCACGTCGGCCCCAGTCCTGATCGAGCAGGTAGCCCAGCATGCGGCCGGGTCTGGACCAGGCACGGCACCACAGCGTTCCGTCGCTGCTGGTGGCGCCGAGCACGATGCTGCGCGCGCCGCTGCCTCGCAGGTCTTCGTTAGTGATGAAGGCCGAGATCGCCCGGTACGGCGCGGTGTGGTTGCCTTGGTCGAGCCACTCGAACCACCACAGCATCGGCGAGCCGGCGTGGCCGCTCACCAAGCCGGCGAACGGACCACTGGCGTTCTCCGCGATCATCTGCGGTTCGGGGCAGGCGTCCCAGTTGCCGCCGAATTCGGTGGTCAGCACCGGTTTGTTGAACTGCGCCAAGCCGCGACGCGGCACCGGATCCATGGTGCTGCGCCACAGCAAATCGGCGAGCAGGCGGTCGGAACCGTGGTAGGCGTCGATGCACAGGTAATCGATCCCAGGTTGCGCGGCGATGGTGCGGTCGACCAAGTTGTAGTCGCCGCACCAGTGGGTGGTCACCGGATGCGCGTAGCTGTCGAGTTGCTTGAATGACGCGCTGGCCTGTTCGTGCCACGTGCGCAGCGCCTGCCCGCGACCGGAGGTGAGGTTGACCTCTGACCACAGCTTCCAACCGAGGATCGCCGGATGATCGGCGTAACGCGCGACGAGGTAGCGGCGCAGACGTTCCTGCCCAGCGAGCGCCCAGGGATCGGTGAAAAATCCCGCTGCGTCGGCGACTTTGCCGCCACGCGCGCGGTTATAGGGATTGCTGCCCCATTCCGCGTCGGCGCTGGTCGACGCTTGGCCGTGATTATTGAGCACCAAATTAATGCGGATGCCCAGGCTGTGCGCGAGGTCGAGAACTTGGTCGAGCCGCCACGCGTTCTCCAAATTGTAGCGTCCCTGGCCGTGGAATCCCGGCCAGTCAGCACGCCATTCGAGTGCAAGATTCCACGAACTGAGCCAGACCTCGACCGCGTTGACGCCCTGTGGCGCGAGTCTTTTCAGGTAGGCGTCATAGGCGAAAGTCCCGCGATCTGGCGTCAGGACCGTGCGCATGCGGTCGCTGCCGCGCGTGTCATAGACTGAGCGCAGATTGGGTCCGCGTGGCCAGAAGAACTTGCCGTCGACGGCAAAAAAACGCGGATCGCCAGCATCCACGCGCACGAACTCATCCCACGCTGTACCACCGACGTTCAGCGGTGGCAGAGGCAGCGTCACCAGCGTGCCTTCGGCGCCGTTCCAGCGTGCTTCCAGACGGATCTGATGCGTACCGGGCTGGCGCGGACGGAAACGCACGGTGAAGGCATCGGCTCCGACGGGGACGACGTTTTCACGATCTCCGCGATCGTGGTGCGCCATCGCTTGGTCGAGAAACCCAGGGATGCGCTGTTCCTTGCCGTCCGGCAACGTGATCACCGCATCAAGGCTGAACTGCGCCGGATCGAAAGGATTCTCGGGGAACGGCTGCGGTCGCAGCGACACCGCCCAGCGTTGGCCGGTGGTGGCCTGACCATCCATCCGCAGATCGATCAGGCGATGCTGATCCTCAGTCGGCGCGAGCGGAACCAGCGTCGCATCGCGCACCGTCAGCGTCGCACGACTGGTGCTGGTGGACCAGAAGAACAGCCCAGCGCGCTGGATAGTCGCGGCGATGGCCGGTGACCAGTGGCCGCGATCGCTCATGGCGAGCAGCGATCCGTTGCCAGCGATCGGCAACTCCAGCGCATGTTTGCCAGGAGTCAGTATCCCAGGGCGTAGCCCCTGGAACCAGCGGCCATGCTGGTCGACCACGAACACGCCAACGCCGAGGTCGATCGGCGCATCAGACGGCACCTCAACCAGCGCACGCAGTGCCTGTGGCGCCGCGGTGATGGCTTCATCAAGACGCACCAGCGTGGTCAGCGGCGCTTGCAGGACGACGCGGCGTTCGTTGGTTGGCACCGGCGGCGCGGGTTGGGCTGCTACAGGTGCTTGAGGTGCAGGCTGAAGCGACGGTCGTGCCGGTTCCTCACCAAGCACGGGCAGCAGTAGAACTGACAACAACAGGAGCAGGACGCGCATGGGCGGGAGCCTAGGGCCACTCGCGTGTCGGCCTATGGCCCGGACCACGGAGGGTAGACAGTGGTGGGTGCGACGGTGCGCAGGGAAGACGCAACCTGCTCATCGTCCTTGCCGTCCGCCCTGGAGGGCAAGGGCTTGCAACGGTTGTCTCCATTTTGGCGTCTTGGCGTTGGATGTTCATGGCCGCCACCTTGGTTCGATTTCCCTCACAGTGATCGGACTCCAGTGAGTGAAAAGGCCCACACGGAAGGCCGCAGGGCCAGTTTGCGGAAAGCGCCCTGCAAAATGCAGTCCTCAGAAAGGTGTATGTTCCCGTGGGGTTCTGTTAGCGTCACAGATGCGTCTCAAGCGAAGGTTCCTGCCCATACCTATCCACAGGGCAGGCGCTCCGGTCTCTGCGAGAGAGTCGGATGGTGCGGTGCGGAACGAGCCATCTCAGACGCAAGGAAAACAGCGCATGAAACAAGCGACCGCGGTCCTCAAGAAGCCGACGCAGGATTTAGAAAAGCGTCACTTGCTCAAGTCGCTGATCGCTCTGAAGCAGGGCGATTTTTCGGCTCGGTTGCCGAGCGATTGGACCGACATCGACGGCAAGATCGCTGATGCCTTCAATGAGATTCTAGATTTGAAGCGCCATACGGTGCGGGAACTGGATCGTTTGAGCCGAATGGTGGGGAAAGATGGCAAGTTGTCGCAGCGCGCCGCCCTTGGATCGGGCAGGGGTGTTTGGGCGGATACGCTCAATTCGGTGAATGCGCTGATCGACGACTTGGTGCATCCGACGTCGGAGACGGCGCGGGTAATCGGCGCCGTCGCCAAGGGCGATTTGTCGCAGTCGATGGCGCTCGACATCGAGGGCCGTCCGTTGCAGGGCGAGTTCCGCCGTGCGGCGCTGACGGTGAATACCATGGTCGACCAGCTTTCTTCATTCGCGTCCGAGGTGACGCGGGTGGCGCGTGAAGTGGGTACCGAAGGCAAGCTCGGTGGTCAGGCGAAGGTGAAAGGCGTGGCCGGCACCTGGAAGGATCTGACCGACAACGTCAATCTGATGGCGTCGAATCTCACCAGCCAGGTGCGCGAGTTCGCGCGAGTGACCACCGGTGTCGCGAATGGCGACTTGTCGAAGAAGATCACGGTCGACGTGCGTGGAGAATTCCTCGAACTGAAAAACACCGTGAATACCATGGTGGATCAGCTCAATTTCTTCGCCTCAGAAGTGACGCGCGTGGCCCGTGAAGTCGGCACCGAAGGCAAGCTCGGCGGCCAGGCCGACGTGCGCGGTGCAGCGGGCACCTGGAAGGATCTGACCGTCAACGTCAACTTCCTGGCCGGCAATCTGACCTCGCAAGTCCGCAACATCGCTGACGTGGGCCGAGCGGTCGCCGCTGGTGATCTGACCAAGAAGATCACCGTTGACGTGCAGGGTGAAT
>JANPLC010000102.1:0-3657 GCA_031426335.1 Planctomycetota bacterium | reverse complement strand
CCAGGGGACAACTCTTTGCGCCGCCATTGATGGAGATCCTTATGCGTCACCTCCTCCTGCTCGTCCTGCTCCTCACCTCCCTACGCGCCGGCGAAGCCCCGCGCTGGGCGCAGATGGACTACGGCCCGACCATGGGCTGCTCGTTGCAGATCGGTACCGAGTACGTCCTGCGCGCGTTGATCGTGCGCCTCGACAAAGAGAAGCAGACCTACGTCGCCTACGACCTGGAGACCATGCGCGTCGCGGCGATGTGGACTGGTGGCTTCATCGATGGCAACGGCGTGATCTTCAAAGGCGAGCACCACGCGCAGCCGAAGCCGGTGGGCACCATGTTGTGGAGCAATCCGGTCGGACCGGGTTGGGCGAACAAAGAAGGCAGCTTCGCCGATCCGCGGCCGCAGTACGTGGCGAAGTACAATGTGCCGAAAGATGGCAGCGAGATGACGCGTGAGGGGCAGCCGATGCCGAAGGAGTGGATCGAGTATCATGGGCATTACCTGTATGGGCAGGAGGTGGTCATTGCGTACGGGGTTGCTGGCGAGCTGGTGTTGGAACATCCACGACTGGTGGGCGGAACGCTCGTCCGTGAGATCACCATGGCCGCCACCGAGCGGGAACAGCGAATCTACATGACCGCATTGGGTGTGGACAGCGGGGTGATGGGGGAGGTTCCTGGGGCCAAGGTCGAGGAGATCGACGGTTCCCACCGAACAGTCGTGTTTTCCTCCGGAGGTCCACGGGTCGTCCAGCTACGTATTGGTCCCGCAGTCGATGCGGGTCCGACACGAAATGTTGTTGAGATCGTTGAGATGATGCAGAAAGGCGGACCTGTCCGCTGGTCCCAGACCATCACCACGGCGGGCACGCTCGGCTCTGGTGATGGAGCCCATGTGGTCGACACCATCACCGCCCCGGACGACAATCCATGGAAGTCCTGGATGCGTTTTAGTGGCTTCGATTTCTTCCCCAAGAGTCAGCGCGCCGCTATCTGCACCTGGAGCGGAGATGTATGGATTGTCGACGGCATCGGTGAGGGCCTGAAGACACTGACGTGGAAGCGTTACGCTACTGGTTTACAGGAACCGCTGGGTCTTGTCATTGAGGACACCCATCGCGAACGGATCATCGTCAATTGCCGCAATGGAATCATGCGCCTGCATGATCTGAACCACGATGGCGAGGCGGATTATTACGAGGCCTTCAACACCGACATCCACCTGACCCGGCAGTTCCACGAATTTTCGCTCGATCTTGTGCGCGACAAGGCCGGCAACTTCTACTTCGCCAAGGGCTGCACTCCGGGACGCGGTGGACCGAACTTCGACTTGTGGTCCATCCACAACGGCGGCTTCTTCCGCCTGTCGCCCGACGGCAAGAAGCTCGACGTCGTCGCACGTGGCCTACGTGCGCCCAACGGCATCGGCATCGGCCCCAACGGCGAGATGACCTCCGGCGACAATCAGGGTTCGTGGGTGCCGGTGTGTCCGCTCAATCGCATCCGCGAGGGCGGTTTTGTCGGCGTTCCCGATGGTGTCCCAGGCGATGTCAAACCGACGAAACGCGATCCGCCGATCTGTTGGCTGCCGATGGACGTCGACAACAGCAGCGGCTGCCAAGTGTGGGCGCCGGATGATCGCTGGGGTCCGTTCGCGGGACGCATGTTGCACCTGTCGTACGGCAAGTCGTCGCTCTTCAGCGTCATGACGCAGGAAGTCGGCGACGTGATGCAGGGCGCCGTCACCAAGTTCCCGCTGACCTTCGCCACCGGCATCATGCGTGCGCGCTTCAATCCCACCGATGGTCAACTTTACGTCTGTGGCCTGCGCGGTTGGCAGACCAACGGCGCCCGCGACGGCGCGTTCCAACGCGTGCGTTACGTCGGCAAACCGGTGGTGATGGCGATGGGCTACACCGTGACGAAAGACGGCATCGACCTGACCTTCAGTCAGCCGCTCGACAAAGCCGAAACGGAGAACGTCGAGAACTGGTCGCTCCAGCAGTTCAACGTCATCTGGAGCAAGAACTACGGCTCGCCGGAAATCTCAGTCGCCGATCCGACGAAACACGCGCGCGATCCCGTCACCGTGGCGAAGGCCACGCTCAAGGCGGATGGCAAAACCGTGGCGCTCACCATCCCCGGCATCCAGCCGGTGAATTGCCTGGTGATCAAACCACGTATCAGCACGGCCGAGGGCACGCCGATCACCGGCCAGATCAACGCCACGATCAACGTCGTGCCCTAGTGCATCGTCAGGGCAATAATGTCTGGTTCCAATGAGAGGGCTACAGACCACTACAGACCACAGGCTACAGACTACCGGATTTGTACCGGACGTCGCAGCACGATCCGGTGGTCTGTAGCCTGTAGCCTGTGGCCTGCCGATTTGGCAATCCGACATTATTGGTTTGCCAAAGCCCTAGGTCAGTCGGGCTCGAAATGTACGTTTGTCTGGGTCACTGCGGATGGTGAGGCCCGTCCACCTGGGGACCTACTTCCCCATCGCCGCCAAGCGAAACGCCGTGGTGTCGACCACGCGTTTGGCATCCCACGTCGCCGGCAATTTTTCGCCGGCGCGTAGGTACTCGCCCAGGTCCTTCAGGTAGAGATCCAATCCGCCGCCGGGTGCGTTGCGTTCCACTGCCGTCTTTGCGTCGTGGATGCGCACGGCGGCGACCATGGTCAGCAGATCGGCTTCGGTTGTGCGCGCGGTGAAGGCCTTGGCGCGCATCAGTGCGGCGTAGGTTGGCCAGTTCGCAGGATCACGTGACCACGTGACGGCGGCGAACCAACCGCGGAAGAAGCGTTCGAGTAACTCGGGCGACAAGGTGCCACGACGCATGGCGAAACCTTCGGGGATCACACCGGGAAAGGTTGCGCTGCTGGCCAGTACGCGGCCGTCACCTTCGCGCATGGAGCGCAAGGCTTCGGGATCAAAGTTGACGATCAGCGGATACTTGCCGTCAACAAAAGCATCGGCCAAGGCACTGGTGCCGAGCACTTCTTCGACGCGCACGTCGGCATCGGTCAGGCCGTTGGCAGTGAGCGTGCGGTGCAGGAAATAGCGCACACTCGGTAGGTCGAGGTACACGCCGATGGTGACTCCGCGCAGGTCCGCGGGTTTCACCCCGCGGCGCAGCACGACCTTGTCGCCACCGTGCGACCAGTCGGCCTCACCAAGGATCACCAGATCCTGTCCGGCCAGAATGCTGCCGACGTGGTTGCCGATCATCGCCAGGGTCAGATCAGCGCGGCCGTCGGCGAGCGCGCGGCGTACCTCGTCGTCGTCGGGCATCACCGTGACGATCGCGTCGATGCCGAGGTCGCGCCACAAGCCCTGCGCTTCACCGGCCAGGGCTGGCGTCCATCCGGCCCACGCCGACATCGCCAGACGCACGCGCTCGGCCGCATGACCGCTGGTGAGTACCACGGTAAGAGCGACGACCAGTAATCCGCGCAGCACCAGCATAACGCCACCTTGGTGTTCGGGTCCAGGACAGGCAAGCGTGGTGCAGGTGGGAGCGCAGGTGCGTGGCATCCTCATGACAGGCACGCTAGCCCTTCACTTTCCGTGCCTTGCGGCTGACCGACGGGGCCAGCGGCATCTGCAGTGAATTTCTCGGACGGGACACTAGCGTCCAGCATGCACACCGGATCCA
>JANPLC010000101.1:0-8258 GCA_031426335.1 Planctomycetota bacterium | reverse complement strand
GGGCGAGCCGCCCACGCCCCCAGGGAAAAACTTCACCTGTTCGGGAATCGGCTCAGCTGAATTTCAGCATCGTATCCCGATTGGGTAGTTTCCCGCGCATTTCACGGCAATAGATGTGCTGGTCTCCAGCGATCAGTCCGGCGCTTTTTTTCACCTCGATCTTGGTTTGTGCATGCGCCGGTGATTCGTCCCATTGATCCGCCGCAGGGATGTGTTTGTCGCCGACCTGGGCGTAGAGGCGGTGGTCGAACTCGGCCTGTTCATGCACTTGGCCGTCATGGATATGCACGGTCGGAAAGAACAAGGCAGAGGAATCAGCGCGAGGAAAGCTGAAGGCCATCGGATGCAGCAGGGTCACACCCGGTTTGAGTTTGAACACCGCGAAGCCGTGGTCCTTGTAGAGAGGTAGCTTCTCCCAGGTGCCTGGCGGCAGGCGGAAGCGAGCGTCCAGGCGGTCGAAATCCTTGAGCGTGGGAACAAAGGAGGCTTCGAAGGAACCGACCTGATGGACTTCCAGAAGGGCTCTCGTTTTTGGCGCACCTCCTGGGTTTGCTCTCCCAAAGGAGATTGGGAATTCCATGGCGCGATAGAGGTCGGCGAACAGGTGTGGGTATTGGGCAAGGCTCATGAAGGTGATCGCCTTTTCACCCGTGCCGACCGGGACCGGCAATGGTAACACCATCGCCACCTCCTGCTTGGCGTTGAACGTCATCTCGTAGGCGAGGTATTGCCGGCCGTCGCCCGCATCACGCGCAAAGATTGAGGTGTTTGAGACCGAGACCGCAGCGGAGAAACAGCACATGGGGGACCTCCATGCGCGGCAACGTCACCGCGATGGCGACCGAGCAAGGAGCGACCGTGGAATGAGGCCGACGGTGCACCTCCCACGAGTTGCTGCGCAGCCGTCGCCGGCATCCTTCGGACGCGATGGAACCGCTTTCCTGAACAGGAACGTCGCGGCGCGCTTTGCGTTTCAATGACTCTGGCATGCGATTCCTTCGACACGACCAGTCACGATGAGATGATCTGTCGTTCGTCCTTCACGAAGCGGTGGCAGCGTTCTTGCACGTCATGAGTTATCCTCCACCAAGAACGCCTCGTCGGAGCCTGCCCATGTCGCATCGTTGGATGATCGCTTACGTCCTGAGTGCCGCCGCCTTGTGCGGCAGCGAAACGCCGCCAGCACCGATTCCGCCCGGTGTGGATGTCGCGCGGGCGGTGGCGCTGACCAAGGCGTGGGAGGACGATCAGCCGAAACGTGAGACCCGCTTGCTGCGGGTGGTCTATTGGACGCCGGCGGATCGTGAACCTGCACCTGGCTACCGCGAACGCCTGACGCGCGTCATGCGTTACACCCAGGAGTTCTACGCCAGCCAGATGGCGTCGTACGGACTGGGCCGCAAGACCGTGAACCTGGAAATGGAAGGCGACGGGCTGCTGAAGTTGCGCGTGGCGCGTGGTCCCAATCCCTTCTTGCATTACCGCCGCGAAAGTGGTCAGGAGATCCGCAAAGACTGCGTCGCCGTGTTGACGAAAGACGGCGTGACCGCAGACGACGAGACGCTGGTGATCTTCTGCAACCTCGCGACGTGGGACGCGGACAAACGCACTATGCGTCAGAGCAGCCCGTACTACGCGGGTGGCGACCATCGCAAAGGCACTGGCTGGCAGGTTGATTCACCGTTACTCGATCCGGAGTTGCTGGGCGAGAAGACCGGCATGCTGCAAGACGGCGAGTACGGCAAGATCTCGGTCGGGCGCTACAATTCGATCTTTGTCGGCGGCGTGGTGCACGAACTCGGCCATGCACTCGGCCTGCCGCACTGCGCGGAATCGCCGCAGGAAAAGGCGACGCGCGGCACCGCACTGATGGGCTCAGGCAATCGCACCATGGGCGAAGATCTGCGTGGTGAAGGGAAGGGGACGTTCCTGAATCTTGGCGATGCCCTGCGTCTGGTCACGCACGTGCAGTTTTCTGGTTCGGTGAAGGGCATGACTGAACGCGCTGAAGTAACCTGGAAGGATATCACCGTGCGACTCGATGCGCAGGGGGCCGCAGTCATCAGCGGGACAGTGACGGGAAAGATCCCGGTCTATGGTGTGATCGCGTATGGCGACCCAACGGGTGGCGGCGACTACGACGCGCAGATCGGTGGCACCGTGCCAGATGCCGACGGACATTTTCAGGTGGTGGTCACGGCGCCGCCGGCGAACAAGGGATCGACTGGAGAATTTCGCTTGATCGCCTGCTGCGTGAATGGCGCCAAGACCAGCGATGTCAGTGACCAGGCCAAACCATCTTTCCCCTTCGCGCTCGCGCAGGGCAAATTCGATCTGACGCCTGCCATCAGTTACCTTGGGCTGCTCAAGGCGCTCGACGAGGTGAAGGCGGGAACGCCAGCGAAGGATGCCGGTAACGTTTTAGATGTTCGCACGCAGGACATTTTGCGTCGCCTGTTGGCGAGCAGTGAAACCAAAGACAAACCAGAGCCCGCCGCGGTACCCGTCGCGAGCAAGACGACGCCGTTGTCGGATACCCGCCCACAGTCGGCTAAGACCGGTTGGGGCGGCGTGCATTACGATCGCCTGCCGCCGCAAAGTCCGCTGCTGTGCGGCGGGCAGTTGTTCGCGCACGGCATCTACGCCCACGCCGACGCGCAGCACGTCTATCGTCTGGGCAAAGCGTGGACCACGCTGAGTGGTAGCTGCGGCATCGGTGACGACGGTTACGGCCCGGTGGAATTCATCATCCTGGGTGACGGCAAGGAACTCTGGCGCTCCGGCGAGGTCAAACCTGGTCCGGCGAAATCCTTCAGCGTGCCGGTTACGGGTGTGTCGCTGATTGAATTGCAGACCAAGGTCACCGCAGCGGGGGCCGGCGGTGCCTGGGGCGTGTGGTTGGAACCGCTGTTGCTGCGCTAAGTGGTGCGGCAAGAGGCGCGCTGAACCGCGTTGACGCCGGCCGTGTATAGGGACGACAAACTGTCTCCCCAGCGGAAGACACGTTCTGCGCCGAGTGATTAGGCGCCCACGACAAGTGAATCGGTCGACGGTATGATCCCCACTGATCCACCCCAAGCAGGCGCACCGCCCCGTGCCCTGACCATGACGCCGACACCATCCCGTCCGAGAGGTTCCGATGACCAACCAACACAATTCCCGCCGCGATTTCCTCCGCACCAGTGCGCTGGGTGGATTGGGTGCATCGCTCGCTCTCGGTCTCGGCGGCACGGCCTCGGCCGCTGACGAAACCAAATCGGTGACGCTTGCCAACGGCACGGTCATCAAGCCCGACATCGGCCTCACGCGTCCGCGTCCCGCTGGCCAGAAGCCGGTGCATGAGCTAACAACCAAGCCACTGGCAAAGATCCGCGTGGCGCACATCGGGCTCAGCCGCGGTATGACCCACGTCAACGACACGCTCGCCATCGAGTTCGCCGAGGTGGTGGCCGTATGCGACCTGCGCGACGATCGCGCCAAACGCGCGGCGGATGCGTGCGAAAAGAAGAGCGGCAAACGTCCCGAGGTTTACAGCGGGACGGAGAACATCTGGGAAAAGATGGTCGACCGCGACGACATCGACGTGATCTATGTCTCCACGCCGTGGGCTTGGCACGTGCCGATGGCGGTGCGCGCCATGGAACGGGGCAAACACGCCTTCGTCGAGGTCTCCGCCGGCGTGACCGTCGACGACTGCTGGAAGCTGGTCGACACCAGCGAACGCACCCAGCGCCACTGCGTCATGTTGGAGAACTGCTGTTACGGCGAGAACGAGTTGTTCGTCCTCAACATGGCGCGCGAGGGGGTCTTCGGCGAGCTGACCCACGCCGAGTGCGCCTACATCCACGATCTGCGCGGCATGCTCTTCGCGCTCGGTACCGAAGGCGACTGGCGGCGTGACTACCACTGGCAGTACGACGGCAACCTCTACCCGACGCACGGACTGGGCCCGGTCGCGCAGTACATGGGCATCGGTCGTGGTGATCAGTTCAAGCACCTAGTGTCGATGAGTTCGCCCGAACGCGGGCTGAGCAAGTGGCGCGATGAAAAGAAACCCAACGGCGGGAAACACGCCAACGAAAAGTACATCTGCGGCGACATGAATACCTCGATCATCAAGACCGAGCTGGGCAGCACGATCATGATCCAGCACGACGTGGTCAGCCCGCGTCCGTATAGTCGCATCAACGCCTTGTCCGGCACCGGTGGGACGTTCTTCGATTACCCGGCGCGGCTGGCGATCAATGAGCCCAAGAAGTACCGCCTTGAGGCACAGGGCTCGCACAGTTGGTTGAACGACGCCGATCTGGCGAAGATGCGCAAGCTCTTCACTCATCCGCTGTGGAGCAAACTAGCCGAACGCGCCAAGGGCGGCGGTCACGGCGGCATGGATTTCGTGATGAACTGGCGCCACCTCGACTGCGTCCGGCAGGGCATCACGCCGGACAGCGTGGTCTATGACGCGGCCTCGTGGACCAGCATCCTGGAGTTGTCGTCGCTGTCGGTCGCCACCGGCAGCATGCCGGTGGCCGTCCCCGATTTCACCCGCGGTTTGTGGAAGACCATGAAGCCGCTGGCGATCGCCGAGAAAACCGCCGACGTGGTGTTGCCAGCCGCGCCGGTCGTGGCAGCGCAGTGGAGTCCGAAGGACCTCGCCCCGGAGTGGAAGACTGTCACCTGGGACTTGCCTGCCAGCATCACCGGCGCGGGCCTCTACCTCGTGGAGTTCCAATACATCCGCGGTGCGAGCCGCCTCGACTTCAAGAACGTCGCGTTGCTCCAGGGCGATAAGGTAATCGCCAGTGATGATCACGCCGGGTACTCGGGTAATGCCAATCAGCGCAATACCTACCGGCTCACCGTCGACGCCCTCGCGACGAGCGGAAAATTCTCGCTGCGCGCCGAGGTCAAACCTGACGGTCCCACGGATTCCTTCGGCGACATCACCATCGACAAGCAGTGATTGCCGAAGACCTGGCGACGAAGTCCGTCCCCCTGGGGGCGTGGGCGGCCCGCGCGGCCCGCCCGCGCGTATCGCGATGATCGCAAGCAAGGCGCGATCATCGATCGTCACCCGCACCGTTTCCTGGGATCGCCCAGTTGTACTCGGCCAGGGGCAATCTGCTTTCTCACGCAGGTCTGCCGTAGTCCCGCCTACCGAGTACAACTCGGCGATCCCAGGAAACGACCCTGGTTGTTTGAGCGTTTAATCTTGGGGATTGGGGCGAGATCACGTTCGGACGTTTTGCGCGGGCGGGCCGCCCACGCCCCCTGGGGAAGGCATTCGCGCTTAGGCGAACGCTTCCATCCCCACACACGAACACACCAGGTTGCGGTCGCCAAAGGCGCTGTCGACGCGACCGACGCTAGGCCAGAACTTGGCTTCACGCGTCCACGCCGCCGGGAACGCGGCGAGTTCGCGCCCATACGAATGGGTCCAGGTATCGGCGGTGACCTCGGCGGCGGTGTGCGGCGCGTTCTTGAGCGGGTTGTCTTTCTTGTCGAGACGACCCTCGGCGATGGCCATGATCTCGCCGTGAATCGCGATCATCGCGTCGCAGAAACGATCGAGTTCTGGCAGCGGTTCGCTTTCGGTCGGTTCGATCATCAAGGTGCCGACCACGGGGAACGACAGGGTCGGCGCGTGGAAGCCGTAATCCATCAGGCGCTTGGCCACGTCCTCGGCTTCGACGCCGTGGACTTTGAACGGGCGCAGGTCGACGATGCACTCGTGCGCGACCAGGCCGTTGTGGCCGCTGTAGAGCACCGGGAAATAAGCACCCAGGCGTTTGGCGATGTAGTTGGCGTTGAGAATCGCCACGCGTGTTGCCTGCGTCAGCGCCTCGGCGCCCATCGCGGCGATGTAGACCCACGGGATCACCAGGATGCTGGCGCTGCCCCACGGTGCGGCGCTGACGGCGCCGAGCAGTTTGTCTCCGCCGAGATCGATCACCGGATGTTTCGGCAGGAACGGCACGAGGTGCCGCGCGACACCGATCGGGCCCATGCCGGGTCCGCCGCCGCCGTGCGGAATGCAGAAGGTCTTGTGCAGGTTGAGGTGGCAAACGTCTGCGCCGATGGTGCCTGGGCTGGTGAGGCCGACCTGCGCGTTCATGTTCGCGCCGTCCATGTAAACCTGTCCACCGTTCTCGTGCACGATGCGGCAGATGTCTTTGATCGCGGCTTCGAACACGCCGTGCGTCGATGGGTAGGTGACCATCAGGCAACCGAGACGCTCGCGATGCTCTGTCGCCTTCGCGGTCAGGTCAGCCACGTCGATGTTACCCTGGGTATCGCAGGCCACCGGCACCACGGTCATACCTGCCATGGAGGCGGTGGCGGGATTGGTGCCGTGCGCCGACATCGGGATGAGGCAGATGTCGCGGTTGCCTTGGCCGCGGCTGGCGTGCCACGCACGGATCACCAGTAGGCCGGCGTATTCGCCCTGCGAGCCGGCGTTGGGTTGCAGCGAAACGCCGGCGAAACCAGTGATTTCACCGAGCCATTCTTCGAGTTGTTGGAAGAGTTCTTGGTAGCCCTGCGCCTGCGCGACCGGGGCGAAAGGATGCAGGCCACCGAACTCTGGCCACGACACCGGCAGCATCTGGCAGGTGGCGTTGAGCTTCATCGTGCATGAACCGAGCGGGATCATGCTGTGGCAGAGCGACAGGTCCTTCGCTTCAAGTCGGCGCAGGAAACGCAGCATCTCGGTTTCGCTGTGGTGGCGGTTGAAAACTGGATGACGCAAGAACGGCGACGAGCGACGGAGTGCTTCGGGAATCTGCAGCGTACTCGGTGCGACCTCGGCGACGGTAAAATCTAGTGGTTTGCCCAGGTTGAAGATGGTCAGTAACTCGGCGACGTCTTCGGTGGAAGTCTTTTCATCGAGCGCGACGCAGATGGTGTGCGCATCGAAGGCGCGCAGGTTGATGCGATGCGACTGCGCCAGGTGGAGAATCTCGGCGCCCTGATGCGGCACATCGACGCGGATGGTGTCGAACGATACCGTCGGACCGTAGGTGAAGCCGAGGCGCTTGAGGCCCGCAGCGAACGCAGCAGCCAGACGATGCACGCGCGTGGCGATGGCGGTCAGCCCCTCGGGCCCGTGGTAGACCGCGTAGAATGCCGCCATGTTCGCCAGCAGCGCTTGTGCAGTGCAGATGTTGGAGGTGGCCTTCTCACGACGGATGTGCTGCTCACGCGTCTGCAGCGACAGACGAAGCGCCGGTTTGCCATGACGATCGCGGCTGACGCCGACCAGACGGCCGGGCATTCCGCGCTTGAACTCATCCTTGGTGGCGAAGAACGCCGCGTGTGGACCGCCGTACCCGAGCGGCACGCCGAAGCGCTGCGCGTTGCCAACCGCAATGTCGGCGCCCCATTCACCCGGAGGCGTGATGAGCGTCAGCGCCAACAGATCACAGGCCGCGACTACCAGGGCGCCGGCATCGTGTGCGCGTTTGGCGAACTCGCGGTAATCGCGCACCGCACCGTCGGTGGCGGGGTATTGCAGCAGCACACCAGCAAGGCCGGCGGGGAAGGCGAACTCGCGGAAGTCGCCGACCAGGATTTCTATGCCGAGCGGCTTGGCGCGGGTCTTCACTACGTCGATGGTCTGCGGATGGCAGTCGCGTGAGACGAAGAAGAGTTTGCGATCGTCTTTCATGCCGATGCACATGCCCATCGCTTCAGCGGCGGCGGTCGCCTCATCGAGCAACGACGCGTTCGCGATCGGCAAGCCGGTGAGATCACCGATCATGGTCTGGAAAGTCAGCAGGCCTTCCATGCGGCCTTGCGAAATCTCCGCCTGGTAGGGGGTGTACTGCGTGTACCAACCTGGGTTCTCAAGCACGTTGCGTTGGATGACGCCGGGGACGACGCAGTCGTGGTAACCCATGCCGATGAACGAGCGGAACACTTGGTTTTTCACCGCCATGGTTTTCAGACGTGCGAGAACTGCGTGTTCTGAAGCGGCATCCGGCAACTTGAGCGCGCCCTGACGGCGGATCTGCGCGGGCACCGCCGCGTCGATCAACGCTTCCAGTGAACTGTAACCGAGCTTGCCCAACATCGTGCTCTGCGCCGCAGCGTCAGGGCCGATGTGCCGGTTCACGAAACGATCGGGATGGGCCAGGGTGTTGGCGTTGGCTGCTGTTGCGGAGGAAACAGTTGCGCTGGACATGGAAGAGACTCCGAGACCCGACACAGGGACGCAGCGCACTTCCGTGGGTCGACGGAAGCACAGAGTGGTCCCCTGT
>JANPLC010000100.1:0-48256 GCA_031426335.1 Planctomycetota bacterium | reverse complement strand
CTTCGCGCAGCAGTCCGGCCATGGTCGGATACAGAATGCGCCGGACCATCTCGTCCTCGTCGCGCGGCTTCATCAAACCGGGCACCGGTGAGAACGTGCCCATGCCGCCGGTGTTGGGGCCTTCGTCGCCGTCGAACACCTGTTTATGGTCTTGCACGTAGTCGAGCAGCACGGCGTTGCGACCGTCACAGAAGGCGAAGACCGAGATCTCTTCACCGCGCAACGTCTCTTCGATCACCACGTGTTTGCCGGCAGCAGCACCGAACTCGTGTTTGACCATGATGCGCTCGACCGCGTCGTGCGCTTCGGCGGCGTTCTTCGCCACCGTCACGCCTTTGCCGGCGGCGAGTCCGTCGCACTTCACCACCAGCGGACCATCGACCTCAGTGATGTACTCCTTGGCGTCGGCGACCTTGTTGAAGATCTTGAACTGCGCGGTCGGGATGTTGTGGCGGCGGAGGAACTCCTTCATCGCCACCTTGCTGCCTTCGAGCTGCGCGGCGGCCTTCGACGGACCCCAGGCGCGCAGGCCACGGCGATTGAACTCGTCAACGATGCCGATGGTCAGGGGGATCTCGGGACCGACGACCGTCAGGTCGATCTTCTGTTCGACGGCGAATTGAGCGAGTTTTTCAATGTCGTCCGACTTGATCGGCACGTTGGTGCCGAGCGTCGCCGTCCCAGGGTTGCCTGGGGCGATGAACAGCTGCTCGACGCGCGGGCTCTGCTTCAGTTTCCACGCCAGGGCGTGTTCGCGCCCACCATTGCCGATGACCAGGATCTTCACGTGCTTACCTCGGGGGGCGCAGAGTAGGGCGAGTGGTGGGGGCGCAATCGCGGTATAAGGCGCAGTCTTCGCCGATGAAGGTTCTACAGCGGGAAGATAGTGGGGTGATTAGACACAGAGCACCAGAGCACCAGAGGACATCAGCTCTATTTTCTGCTCGGCTCTGGTTCTCTGGTCCTCTGTGTTCGATTCCTCACCACCGCTAGGCATCAGCAAAAGGCACGGAAAACGACCACAGATCATCCGCTGCCAGGACTGTGGTCGCTGGGCACTCGGCCTGCGCTTCAGTCAACAATTGGTCGACCCCACGCTCCGCCCCAGCGTCGGTGTAACGCGAGCTGAAATGAGTGATGATGAGGTGTTTCGCCGCGACGCGTTTGGCGAAGGCACCGGCCATGGCGCTGGTGCTGTGGCCCCATTGTTCGGCCTTGGCGGTGTGGCGGGCTTCGTAGGTCGCCTCGTGCACCAGCAGGTCGCAACCCTGGGCAGCGTTGGCGATGCCGTCGGCGTCCTGGGTGTCGCCGAGCAGGACCACTTTGCGTCCGGGACGCGGAGGATCGCAGACCTCGGACGGCTTGATGGTGCGACCATCGGGCAGCGTCACGGACTCATCCGATTGCAGTCGGCGGTAGAGCGGGCCTTCGGGAATGCCGAGGGCGACGGCGCGTTCGGGATGGAAACGCCCATGGCGCGGTGACTCGCGCAGCACGTAGCCGTAACAGACGACGCGGTGGCGGATGGCGTGGACACTCACCGACCAGTGCGACACGGCGGCGAGGCTGCGGGTACCGTCGACCTCGACCCAGTCGATGTCGAAGGTGGGCACGTGGTCGCTCAGGCGCAGCACGGTCTCGATCATCTCGCGTAGGCCCACCGGACCGACGATCTGCACCGGATCCGTGCGCCCCTGGATGGCCATGCAGGCGAGCATCCCTGGGAGGCCGTAGCAGTGATCGCCATGCAGGTGGGTGATGAGAATGCGCTCGACACGTCCGGCCTTGATCCCGGCTTTCATCGCTTGGTGCTGGGTCGCCTCGCCGCAATCGAGCAGCCAGACGGCGCCGTTTTCGAACGTCAGCGCCTGGGCGGTGACGTTGCGCAGACGCGTGGGCGTGCCAGAGGAGGTGCCGAGGAAGGTGATTTTCACGGGTTTCACCATAGGCCATGGTCGTGGCGGGCAAAGCCGGGGGGACCGACGGCAGATGCTCGGAGTCCGATCTCATGCCTTCGACATCGGACCTGCGACGGCCCCCTAGCCTGCCGCCGGTGTCCTCCTAGGTTCTGGCGGAGCCGCATGAACCCCGACCTGATCATCGCCTGGATCCGCGCGTTGCTGCTGCTTGGGCTGCTGACTTTTTTCGCCAGCAGCCTGGTGGTTGGGCTCATGCAAGACGATCGCGATGGTGGCTTCGGCCAGCTGCGCCAAGGCACCGGACAGGATCTCGGCATCCGGGTGCTGCTCGCCAGTCGCTATGTTGGCGGCAAGGAAGCGAGCGAGGCCAAGCCGGTCCACGAGTCGGTCGACCTGACGATCTTCCAGCCGGTCGCGGTGGTAACCCCCAACCGGCCGGACAGCGCCGAACACCGGCTGGTCCTGCCGGCCGGCGCGCGCTTGATGGTGCTGACCGACGCCAATGACGGTCTGGTGCTGTCGAGTCGCGAATGGGGCACCGGTGGGCGTGAAGTCCGCTGGGATGTGTCGCGGGTGGTCATCCAGCCGCAGAACACCGTTCCCGCCGTGAGCGCCGACGAAGCAACGCTTTCGCCCGCCCGCCGTGATCCGACTACGTTCGAAGCCAGCGACAACGACGCGGTGTTCGGTCTGCAGGGTCGGCGTTACCGCGGCTCGGTCGAGATCAGCTGGTCCAGCGCGAAGGACATGTGGGTGGTCAACTGCTTGCCGATCGAGGCCTACGTCGAAGGCGTGGTGGCGGTGGAGATGTCCTCCGGCTTCCCGCTCGAAGCGCTCAAAGCCCAGGCCATCGCCAGCCGTTCTTACGGCTTTGCCAAGGCCTGGGCCGCACGCATGGGCAAGCGGCAATTTGACGTGGTCGACGGCATCGATGACCAGGACTACCGCGGCACCGGCAACGGTCCGCCGATTATCGGGCGCGCGGTGGTCGAGACCCGCGGTATCGTCACCTACACTGACCTGCCGCAGGGATCGTTCCCCTTCGCGCCGCTGTTTTGCGCCAGTTCGGGCGGTTATACTGCCGCGCTCGATACCGTGTTTCCCGACTACCGCGATGCGCAGGGCCACGTGTTGGGATCGGGCATCATGCCGGCGCAGCCGGATCCGTACTGCCAGTCCGGTGCCGAGGGCTTGGGCAAGGGCGTCACCCATTGGCAGACCAGCGAAATCATCACGCCTGGGATGATCCGTCAGGAACTGCGCAAGATGGCTGAACGCACCAAGGATCCGCGCTTGGAGCAGCTTGGCTTCATCAAGGACCTGCGCGTCGGCCGGCGCAGCCCGAGCAGCAACCGGGTTGAGACCGTGGTCATCCATCACACGTTGGGCGATCCGATCGAACTGCCGGCGCATCTCTTCCGCATGGCCATGGGTCCAGGGCGACTGCGCTCGACCTTGTGGAGCCCCGACAGTCCCAAGCGCGTCGACTCGCAGGACGACAAGCTGACCAAGAACTATCAGATCACCTGCTTGGGCTGGGGCCACGGCGTCGGCATGAGCCAGATCAGTGCATGGGAAATGGCGCGGCAGGGGTGGGTGGCGAAGAATATTCTCGGATATTTTTATCCGCGGGTGGAGTTGAGGACGTTGTGGTGATTGCGACATGCTGATTGCTACGGTCCCGAAGTCCGGAAGTCCGGAAGTCCGGAAGTCTTTTTCTCCATCGATCATCGTCGATTTGAGCCAGTTCGTTGCCAAGTCCGCAGAAGAAACCCTCGTATCAATGGACTTCCGGACTTCCGGACTTCCGGACTTCCGGACCTGATTCATGCCAGCAATTTCCTTCGACCTCCAATCCACCGACGGCGCTGCTCGCGCCGGAACTCTGACCACGCCGCATGGTTCCGTGCCAACGCCGTGTTTCATGGCGGTGGCGACGCTCGGCGGATTCAAGGGCGTCACCGTCCAACAGGCGGAGGAACTCGGCCAGGGCATCATGCTCTCCAACACCTACCACCTGGCGCTGCGTCCGGGACCGGAGCGGGTGCGTGCGCTGGGTGGCCTACATGCGTTCACCGGTTGGCGTGGACCGATGCTCACCGACTCGGGTGGTTATCAGGTCTTCAGTCTCGCGGCGAATCGCAAGATCACCGATGACGGCGTGTGGTTCCGCAGCCACCTCGATGGCACGGCGTTCAACCTGACGCCGAAGGAATCGATCCGCATCCAACGGTTGCTCGGTGCCGACATCATCATGGCGTTCGATGAATGCCCGTCGGCCAATGCCGAACGCGTGGCGATCGAAGCCTGTAATCGTCGCACGGCCGCGTGGCTCGCGCGCTCGGTGGCGGCGTGGCGCGCCGATGGTTTGCCTGGCGGTGCCAACGAGCAGGCGCTCTACCCGATCGTGCAGGGTGGCCTGCATCAGGACCTGCGCGAGGCGTCGCTCGCCGATGCCTTGCGCCACGACCTGCCGGGAACTGCGCTCGGTGGTTTGGCGGTGGGTGAAAGTTTCGCTGATCGTCTGCGCGTGCTTGATTGGATGTGCCCGCATATGCCAGTGCAGAAGCCGCGTTACCTGATGGGTGTCGGCACGCCGCTCGATCTGGTCGAGGCGGTGTCGCGCGGCATCGATCAGTTCGATTGTGTGTTGCCCACTCGTATGGGGCGTCACGGCACCGCCTATACCGACGCGGGTCCACTGCGCGTGAAGCGTTTGGAATTCGCCGAGGATCCGCGCCCGGTCGATCCCGAGACGCCGTCGCAGGCCTCGCGCGTGTCGCGTGCTTACATCCAGCATCTGCTGAAAAGCGGTGAAATTCTCGGCGGGCAATTGCTGTCGCTGCACAACCTCGCGTATTACCGTCGCTTGATGGCGCGCATGCGTGTGGCGATCCGCGCTGGGCGCTTCAGCGAGTTCGCCAACAAGTTCCGGGCGACGTACGTCGACAAAGAACCGGAGGCCGACCTAGCGCAGACGCCGAAGCCCGGACGTCAGGCGGAGAACGATCATGGCGGATAACTTCGATGTCGTGATCTACACCGATGGCGGCTGTCGTGGCAATCCCGGTCCCGGTGGTTGGGGCTTCCTGGTCTTCAATCCCGCCAATGGCCATGCGCTCGAACGCTGCGGTGGTGAGGGGCAAACCACCAACAACCGCATGGAGATGATGGCGGCGATCATGGCGCTGAAGTCGCTGAAGAAGGACGGCATCCGCGTGCTGCTGCACAGCGACAGTCAGTACATGATTAAAGCGATGACCGAATGGGTCGAGGGCTGGAAGGCGCGTGGGTGGAAAAAGAAAGACGGCGTGCTCAAAAACGTCGACCTGCTGAAGGAACTCGATGCCTTGAGTCAGCGTTTCCGCGTGAGCTGGCGCTGGGTCAAAGGCCATGCGGGCAACCGCGGTAACGAATACGTCGACCAGTTGACCAATCGCGCGATGGATGCGGTGCAGGCGGGCGAGGACGCTGATTTCGAGAGCCGGATGGAGTGGCGCGAGTAGACCCTGGGAGAGGCGAGCCCCAGCTCGCCTTTGCTTTCCTAGGTTCATTGCGGATTGACGCAGTAGAGCAAAGGCAAGGCGAGCTAGGGCTCGCCTCTCCCAGGGGAAGGCACACCATGCGTAACATCGTCGGAGGTCCCATGCGTCCATTCCTGTTGTTGCTGGCCGTTGTCGCGCTTCATGCCGGCGAAGCCGACAAACTCATCACCGACCAATGGTTCGTCGGTAACATCAACAATCAGCCATCGATGACCATGCATGCGGTGGTGCTGCAGAAGGCTGATGGAACGTTCACCGATCGCGTCGAGACCAACATCGTGCTCAACCGCGTGTTGGGCGGAGCGCAGATCGCGTTCGAAGTGCGCGATACGCAGGTCTACACGGTGAGCGCAGCGGGTGAGATCACCGGGTTCACGTTCGATCATGTAGAGAATGGCGTTACCACCTCGGCCACCGGAACGGTGGGCACGGATAAGGCGACGGTCAGCGTGTTGCGTCTCGGACGCGCGACCGACTCAGTGGTGCCGATCCCGGCAGGTACTCGTTTGATCGGCCAGCAGGCTTCGCAGCAACAGCTGGTCAAAGCCGAGTGGAAACCAGGAGATACTCAGAAATTCGCCACCCTGGCGTTGATCGGAGCGCAGGTCCAGATCGTCACCATGACCGCGACGCACCAGAAGACCGCACCCGACGGCAGCATGACCTTCGGTCTGGTCATGGATCTGATGCCGGTGCCGACCACCATGACGCTGAAACCCAATGGCGATCTGCTGGCCATGACCATGGACATGGGCTTCCTCAAACTCGCGTTCGCACCGAGCCCAGGACCGGTGCCACTGGTCGGTGCGGAGTTGGCTCCGACAGGTTTGGTCACCGCCAAAGGGCCAGCACCAGCATCGGGTCCAACCAATCGTTACCGCTTGCCTGTTGGTGCGGCCTTGCCGATCGATGAGTTCCAGAGCACCGCAGAGGGGGTGACCACCACGCTTTCAGACGCGGCGCCGTCCGTGCTGGCGAATCCGGCGCCTTTCCTCAAGGCCGAACCGCAACTCGAACTCGATGACCCTCAACTCAAGGCCTGGGTCGATGCCCTGGTGGCACGTCATCAGGTGGCGAAGCCGGTGCTCGCCGAGCGTCTGCGCCTCGCGGTACGCGGGTACATCGTGAAGAAGGATCTCTCGATGGGCGATGGGTCGGCGCTCGAAGCGTTCCGCTCACGCACCGGTGATTGTTCGGAACACGCCAACTTGCTGGCCGCGGTGCTGCGTATCGCCGGCATCCCGTCGCGCGTCGAACTCGGCATGGTCTACGCCCAGGACTTCGGCGGCTGGGTCGGCCACGCCTGGAACAGCGCCTACGTCGACGATCGCTGGGTGCACCTCGACAGCGCGTATCCAGGGATTCCGCGGTCGTGTTACCTCAAGCTCGGCACGACCTCGGGTGACGAATGGCAGAACACCGGAGCAACCATGATGGCCGGGTTCGCCAGGATTTTGGGCAAGGAAGTGGAGACGTTGGGCTTTGACGGTCAGTGAAGTCAGGCTTGTGGTCAGTGAAGTGCCCCGATAAGTGAAGCGTATGCTACCAAGAAACCGATTTACCTGGGATCCGTATAAGGCATTGATCAACCTGCGAGATCACCGGGTGTCCTTTGAGGAGGCATGGGAGGTGTTCAACGATGCTTACGCGATCATTTCCGATGATACAGACCATGATGAGATTGAAGAACGATGGAAAATCATTGGACAATCACGACGTAACCGAACCTTGTTCGTTGTATTTTGCGAGCGCGAGCAGCGAGGTGGAAAAATGACCTATCGAATCATTTCAGCGCGCAAAACAGAACAGGATGAACGAGAGGAGTATGAAAATGGCTACAAATAAAGATAAGATACGACTACCCAAGAAGGGAGAGAAGGCGATCCGGAATCCTTTTGCCGCGTATTACGAAGCAATGCCGAAAATTGCGATCGATCAGCGAATCGCTGCGTACTACCAGAAGATTGCCAAGAAAATTGGCTGTGACCTGACAACCATGATCAACGACGTTCTTGAAGAGAGGATGATTCATGAAAAGCGCGATGTCCGAAAACTCAAAAAATAGCAAAGACCCTCGGGCCCAAAAGACCGGCAAGAGGCGTTGGATCCCGCTCCGCGGAACCGAACTCTTCTCAAATCAGGCGCTGAAGGCGAAGCTGCAAACCGCTAAGCCGCGCGCGAAAAAGGGAAAATAACGACGTTAGGCAAACTTACCCAAATCCGGCACCTGCTTGCCGGCGACCTTGAGTTCCGTCGCGATCCACTGCGCTTCGGCCTTGGCCTTGAGTTCGTCGAGCGCGTCGTCGTACGTCGCGCTGAGGATGCCCTGCAGGCGCTTGAGCAGATCCGCTTCGCTGACCTGATTGGGATCCATCACGCCTTCGGTCAGGATCGTCACTTTGTCTTGGAAGACCTGAGCGACACCGCCGCGGACGGCGAAAATCACGTTGGCGTGGTTGGTGCTCTTGATGAACACCGTGCCGTTCTTCAGCAGCGAGACGTACGGCGCGTGGCCCACGCGGATACCAGCCTCACCCTCGGCACCTGGGATGGTGACGTGGTCCGCCTGCATCGGGGGCAGGGCCTTGTCGGGGGTCAGGATGTGGACGGTGAGCGGCATGGCGGTCTCGACTCTGGCTCGGCTGGGGGTGATGCAGGCGGACGATCGGTGATCGTCCGCCGTCAGCTCACTTCTTAGCGGCGAGCGTCTCGGCGCGCTTGACCACGTCGTCGATGGTGCCCTGGTACATGAACGCCGATTCCGGCAGCTTGTCGTACTCGCCGGTGAGGATCGCTTCGAAGCTGCGGATGGTGTCTTCGAGTTTGAGGATGATGCCCTTGATGCCGGTGAACTGCTCGGCGACCGAGAATGGCTGGGACATGAAGCGTTCAAGACGACGGGCGCGGGCGACCAGCGCCTTGTCTTCGTCGCTCAGTTCATCGACGCCGAGAATGGCGATGATGTCCTGCAGATCCTTGTAGCGCTGGAGCACCTTCTGCACGCCGCGGGCGACCTTGTAGTGGCGCTCGCCGACGATGTGCGGCTGGAGGATGCGCGAGGTCGAGGCGAGCGGATCGACGGCGGGGAAGATACCCTTCTCAGCGATCGAACGGGCCAGGTTGGTGGTCGCGTCCAAGTGGGCAAAGGTGTTGGCCGGTGCCGGATCGGTGTAGTCGTCGGCGGGCACATACACGGCTTGGATCGAGGTGATCGAGCCCTTCTTCGTCGACGTGATGCGCTCCTGGAGCTGACCCATTTCGGTGGCCAGGGTCGGCTGGTAACCCACCGCGCTGGGCAGACGACCGAGCAGCGCCGACACTTCCGAACCAGCCTGGGTGAAGCGGAAGATGTTGTCGACGAACAGCAGCACGTCCTTGCCTGAGGCGTCGCGCAGGTGCTCGGCCTGGGTCAGCGCCGAGAGCGCGACGCGCAGACGCGCACCGGGCGGCTCGTTCATCTGGCCGTACACCAGCGAGCAGCGGCTTTCACCGGGGATGATCTTCGGGTGACCGTTGGCATCCCACTTGGCGTGGCCGTGTTCGTCCTTCTCGACTTTGATAACGCCGGCTTCGATCATCTCGTTCCACAGATCGTTGCCTTCGCGGGTACGTTCACCCACGCCCGCGAACACCGAATAACCACCGTGGGCCTTGGCCACGTTGTTGATCAGTTCCATCAAGATGACGGTCTTGCCCACGCCCGCACCACCGAAGAGGCCGATCTTGCCGCCCTTCACGTAGGGCGCGAGCAGGTCGACGACCTTGATGCCGGTGACGAAGATCTCGGTTTCAGGATTCAGCGTGTCGAAGGCGGGGGCCTTGGCGTGGATGCCGCGGCGTTCGCACTGCGCGGTGACCTGCGCGCCGTTGTCGACCGTGTCGCCGAGCACGTTGAAGATGCGGCCGAGGGTTTCGGTGCCCACCGGCATGGCGATGGCGCGACCGGTGTCGCGCACGATCGCGCCGCGGGTCAGGCCGTCAGTGGTCGACATGGCGACCGCGCGCACGCGGTTGCGGCCGAGGTGCTGCTGGACCTCAGACACCAGCAGGGTCTTGGCGCCGGTGGCCGGATCGATGATCTCGGTTTCCAGGGCGTTGTAGATCGCCGGCAGGACGTCGAACTCGGCGTCGAGGGTCGAACCGATGACCTGGACGACTTTACCGGTGTTCTGTGCAGTTGCGGTGCTCATGGGGATCTCTCTGTCGGTGAGTTCAATAAAAGGGTGGGCTCAGGCCATCGCTTCGACGGCGCCGGTGATCTCTGCGATCTCCTGCGTGATCTTGCCTTGGCGACCGCGGTTGTAGGCGGTGGTCAGCGCCTTGATCATGTCGGTGGCCGCGTCGGTGGCGTTCTTCATCGCGATGCGACGAGCGGCGTGTTCGGAAGCGGTGGTTTGAAGCAAGGCGGAGAAGAGGAAGAAGCGCACCATCTGCGGGATGAGCGCGGCGAAGAGTTCTTCGGGCTCGGGTTCGTAGATGAAGTCGCCCTGCGGCGCCGCGTTCGCGGGTTTGGCGTCGGTCGTAGTCGGCTTGCTGGCGACGCCGGCGGGCAGCATCGCGGTGGCAGCGGGTTCCTGGCGCGTCTGGGTCAGGAAGCGCGAGAACACCACGTAGACCAGGTCGACGTTGCCGTCGATGAATTCTTTGATCAGACCGTTGGCGAGTTTCTCCATCTGGCCGAACTTGAGCGCGCCGCCCACCAGCTTGCTGTGGCTGGCTTCGACCGGGTAGCCGGCGAAGGCGATGCCGGAGGCGGCCTTCTTGCCGAGCGAGATGAAGCGCACCTTGCGACCGAGGGCTTCCTGTTCTTTGGCCAGACGCAGCGCGGTGTTGACCAAGTTGGTGTTGAACGCACCGGCCAGACCACGATCCGAGGTTGCCACGGCGATCAGCACGGTTTTCACCGGGCGGGCTTTCATCAGCGGATGACTGAGGTTCTTGCCGCTGCGTTCGACGATGCGCTGGATCAGGGCCTGCAGTTCCTCGGCGTAGGGACGGGCGGCGACCGCCGCGTCCTGGGCTTTGCGGAACTTCGCCGAAGCCACCAGCTCCATGGTGCGGGTGATCTTCTTGGTGTTCTGCGCGCCCTTACGGCGCTTGCGGATGTCTTTGAGGTTGGCCATGGGTCAGGTCCGTTCCGTGTACTTGGATCAGGCCTTGTGCTTGGACTTGAAGGATTCGGTGAAGCGCTTGACCGCTTCCTTGAACTTCTTCTCACCGTCATCGCCGAGGATCTTCTTCTCGACCAGTTCCTTGCCGACCTCTGGGTATTCCGCGTTCATGAAGGCGAGGAATTCTTTCTCAAAGGCTGAGACCTGGCTGACGGCGATGCCGTCGAGCATGCCTTCGCTGGCGCCCTTGATCATCATCACCTGATGTTCGACCGCGAGCGGCTGGGCCTGGCCCTGCTTCAGCAGTTCCACCATGCGCGCGCCGCGATCGAGCTGACGCTGGGTGGTGGGATCGAGATCGGTGCCGAGCTGGGCGAAGGCTTCGAGTTCGCGGTAGGCCGCGAGATCGAGCCGGAGGGTGCCAGCGACTTTCTTCATGCCCTTGATCTGCGCGGCGCCACCGACGCGTGACACCGAGATGCCGACGTCGACCGCCGGACGCTGACCGGCGTTGAAGAGGTCAGGCTGCAGGTAGATCTGACCATCGGTGATCGAGATCACGTTGGTCGGGATGTACGCGGAGACTTCGCCTTCCTGGGTTTCGATCACCGGGAACGCGGTGAGCGAACCATTGCCGAGCTTATCGCTGAGCTTGGCAGCGCGCTCCAACAGGCGGCTGTGGAGATAGAACACGTCGCCTGGGTAGGCTTCGCGGCCCGGCGGACGGCGCAGGAGCAGCGACATTTCACGGTAGGACGACGCCTGCTTCGAGAGGTCGTCGTAGGCGATGAAGGTGGCGAAGCCCTTGCCGCCAGCGGCGACCGGCTGCTGAACGTACTTGCCGTTCACCATCTTCGGCAGGCCGTTCTCGTGCTCCCACGTGTTGTACATGAAGAACTCGGCGAGCGCCGCGCCGGTGTAGGGCGCGAGGAACTGCATCGGTGCTGGGGTCGAGGCGCCCGCGCTGACGACGATGGTGTAGGCCATCGCACCGGTTTCTTCGAGCTGCTTGACGATACTGGCGACGGTCGATTCCTTCTGACCGATGGCGACGTACACGCAGATGACGCCTTTGCCCTTCTGATTGATGATGGTGTCGATGCAGATGGCGGTCTTGCCGGTCTTACGATCGCCGATGACCAGTTCGCGCTGACCGCGACCGACCGGGATCATGGCGTCGATGCACTTCAGACCGGTCTGCAGCGGTTCGTGCACGCTCTTACGGTCAGCCAAGCCAGGGGCCGGCGATTCGACGCGGCGGGTGGATTCAGCGGCGATCGGGCCTTTGCCGTCGATCGGATTGCCGAGGGCGTCGACCACGCGACCGAGCAGCGCCTGACCGACCGGAACTTCGAGCACGCGCTTGGTGCGCTTGGCTACGCCGCCCTCCTTGAGGGTGGTGTAGTCACCGAGGATCACCGCGCCGACGTTGCCTTCTTCGAGGTTCAGCGCGAGGCCGAACGCGCCGTTGTCGAAGGCGATCATCTCGCCGGCCATGATGCCCGCGAGTCCGGTGATGCGGGCGATGCCGTCACCGACCTGCACGACCGTGCCGACTTCGTCGACCACGACTGAAGCTCCGTAGTTCTTCAACTGCTCTTTGATGACGGCGGTCATTTCATCGGCGCGAATCTTCACAGGAACTCCTTAGTAAGGCGAAAAAGGCGAATGGTCAGGACGGTGATGAACGAATGTGGTGTGCTTCGTGGTACGAAGGCGACCGGTCACTCGCTCCAGAGGTTGGCGCCCACGGGGGCGGTAAGAATGGTGGCCTTCATGTCGGCGAGCAGCCGGCGCGCGCTGGCGTCGAGCATGGTGTCGCCGAAACGCAGGGTCAGGCCGGAGATCAGCGCTGGATCGGTGGTGGCGTGCACCATCACGCCGGGGCCGATGGCCTTCTTCAAACGCTCGGTCAGCAGCGTCAGTTCGGCAGCGGTGATCGGATGAGCGGTGACGGCTTGGATGCGCACCAAGCCAACTTTGGCTTCGGCGTTGCGGATGGCCTCGGCGAAAATCGACGGCGCATCGGAGAGACGGTTACGGTCGATCAGCAGTTGCAGCAGATCGACGAGCTCCTTGCTCAGTTTACCAGCGAAGGCGGCGCGCACGGCGTCTTTAGCCTTCACCTTGCCCACGCGCGGATCATCGAGCTGCGCGAGCACGGCGGGCGTCAGGCCATCGAGCGCCTCACGGCAATCCTCGATCACCTGCATGGTGCTGCCGCGCTCTTCAGCGAGGGCGAGCAACGCCTGGGCGTAGACTCCGGCGACGGTGCCAGCGGCCATATCAGTGCGCCTTGACCAGACGGGCTTCATAGGCGTCGAGGGCAGAACCCACGACCTGCTCCTGCTTCGAGGCATCGAGCTTCTCGCGCACGATCTTCTCGGCCACCTGGACGGCGACTTCGGCGACCGCCTGCTTGAGCTGCATGATGGCCGAATGGCGGGCAGCTTCGATCTCCCGCAGCGAGCGGTTGCGCACGGCGTCGATCTCTTCGCGCGCGGTCTCTACCGCTTTGGCGCGGATGGCCTCGCCGTCGCGGGTCGCTTCCTTGATCATCTCGCTGATCTTGGCCTCGGCGCCTTTCATCAGGCGATCGAGCTCTTCACGCAACTGCTTAGCCTTGGCGTAGGCGTCTTCCGACTCTTTCAGCTCGCGAGCGATCTTGGCTTCACGCGCATCGACCGCCGCCAGGACGTGTTTCACGCCGAGCTTGAGCACGATGAGGATGAACACCACGAAGATGCTCAAGCTCCAGATGAAGCTGGCGAGATTAGAAGTGAGGAACTCGTTCATGGCCGTTCCAGGGAAGGGACGTGCAGCGGACCGGAGACGTACACAGCCGCAGGACTGCGGCTGTTGGAAGTCGCATGACCACGCAGGTGATCATGCGCCAACGTCGACGGCTTACTTGATGATGAAGACGAGCACGAAGCCGATGAGGGCCAAGGCTTCGATGAAGCCGATGCCGAGGAACATCAGACCGCGCAGCGCGCCGGCCTGCTCAGGCTGACGGGTGATGCCGTTCAGCGTGGCGGCGACCACCAGGCCGATACCGATGCCCGCGCCAGCGGCGGCGGCGCCGTAGGCGATGCCTTTACCGATGCCGAGCGCACCGTTGGCGGTGGTCTCGGCGACCTGGAGGGCGACGTCAGCGGCCGGCATGGCGGTGACGATGGCGTTGGCGATGGTGACGAGGTCCGACATGGGATGATCCTTGGTTGCTGGAAAAAGGTGCTGAAAAAAGGGATGCGGAGGGTCAGTGCTCGGGGTGAGCGCAGAGTCCGATGAACACCGCGCTGAGCAGGGTGAAGATGTACGCCTGGAGCAGAGCGACCAGGAGTTCGAGGGCGTAGAAGGGGATGGTCAGGAACCAACCGAACACGCCCATAGTGGTGGCCATGCCGGTCGCGTTGTGATCACTGGAGTAGATGATGAAGCCGAGCGTCGCGAACACGAGCAGCACCGAGTGACCGGCGAGCATGTTGGCGAAGAGTCGAATGGCGAGCACGACCGGACGGATGACGAGCTGGAGGATCTCGCTGAAGGCGAGGAAGAACCACAGCAGCATGTTCCCTGGGTGCCACGACCAGTGGATCGGCACCAGCTTGATCCAGAACATCACCGGGCCGTTTTCTTTGATACCCATGAAGAGCATCAGGAACGCGGTGGTCAGCGCGAGACCGGTGGTGACCGCGATGTTGCCGGTGGCAGTACCGAACAGCGGAATCAGACCGAAGAGATTGCACGCCAACAGCGCGAGGAACATCGCGCCGAAGTACGGCACCCACGCGTCTGGGTGGTGTTTGATGTTCGGGCGCACGATGTCGTCACGCACGAACAACACGAGCGCTTCGATCATGTGCTGAATGCGGCCGTTTGGCTTGACCTGGTCGATGCGCCGGCGGGCGAACACCAGCAGCACCAACGCGAGCAGGATCAGCGCGATGGTCGACCAGAAGGTCTGGTGATTGAAGAAGCCGAGGGCTTTGGGCAACGAACCGAGCCACGCCTCGTCACGCGCGACGGTCATGGCCTTGGCCAGTTCTGGCGCGGGCACACCTTTGTAGGTGGCCTGAGCGGTGATCTCGTTGGCCCAGGTCTGGTAGCCGGCATCCGGCTGGGCGGTCTTGAACTTGTCCGAGGTGCTCAAACGAGCGTAATTCACCGTGGCATACTCAGCCGCATTGAGGATCAGCGCTGGATGGCCGTGGACCCACTCAATGGCCGAGTAGGGCATGTTGTGGCTAGCGTTCAGATCGTCGAAGTTGAAGGCGTGGCTGTGGTGGGCCGCGTGTCCTGCATGGTCCTCGGCGTGCACCGGTGCGTGCGCCTCGGCGACCGGGGCCGGCGAGGGCGCTACCGTCGGAGTCACCGTGGTTTCGACTGCCGGAGCCGGCGTCGTCGCAGCTGGTGTTGAAACGGGGGCAGCGTCAGGCACGAGCCGATTCCTTTGCGCTGGTCATGCTGGCATCCGCGCGCGCGACGCGGGACCACGTCCACAGATCAAGAGCGAGCGCAGCCAGCAGGCCACCGGCCAAACCGCTGATGGCGCCAGACGACCACGCTTTGCCGTCGATGACCAGCGCCACGGCACCGGCACCGCCGATACGTACGACGAAGGAGGCGAGCGCAGCGAAGGCCGCAACATGCAGGGCACTGCCGTGGGTGCCGGCAACCATCAGGCCGCCGAGCAGCACCAGCAGCGCCGCCAAACCGCCGCCGATGGCGAGGCCGACCCACCACGGGCCGGCAGCGGCAGCCACACAACCAACGGCAACGCAGCCCAGCGACGGGACCAGAGTCACGCCAAGGCGGATCAACTCAGCACGCATGCCGCTGTTCATTTGAACGAGTCCTTCACCAGTTGGTAAAGCGACCCGGCGAGGAACAGCAGGCTGAGGCCGAGCATCCACCAGGGAGACGTGCCATAGGCACGATCGATGAAATAGCCAATCAGCAGACCGGCAGGGGCGGCGCCGAGCACCATCCACACGTTGGCGAAGCCGCGTTGCCAGCCGTAGTCCTGCTTTTTCTTGTCGGCTTCCGCCTTACCGGCTTCGCCAGGTTCGACCCGACGATCATGCTGCTGGTCGTCAGGAATGGTCATGGCAAAGGTGCGGTGGGCAGCGAGTGACATTGGGGGGTGCCGGAGGCGCGTGGGACCATAGGAGGGCTCCCATGCTGTCAAGAATGCGGACAATAAAATTCATCGATCATTGGCCAACTGATAGCAAATGCGCATGTGTTGATCCGAATGGAGATGAGGTACTGGCAACTCCTCTGCGGTTTCATCACGGCCTCATCCTGGACCGGAGTCACCTGTCGGACCGAGTTGCGGGGCCGCGAACCGACGTGCGAAGATCCGATTTGGGTTTGGCTCAACTTTGCACAAGACCAGCAGAGCTCAGCGTTCAATCCACCGCACCACGTAGACGCTACGTCCAAAAGCGCCAACTGGCCTTGTGCAGGGAAAGTGGTCGATACCGTCCCGCCGACTTTCACTGACCGGGGAACATAAATTCCAGGCCAGAACCGTTACACGATCCTTATCGTGTTGGCGGACTGTCCGCTGTCAGTTCCAGCCCAGACCTCGAAGAGGACCCTATGTCGACATCGTCAACTCGCCATCCGCTGCTCACAAAATTCAACGCTGTGCTGATGCAGGCGGTCGCGTTGCTGCTCGTGTTGAGCTTCGCCGGCCAGTCGCTGCGGGCGACGGATGTCGTCATCGGCGGTGTGGTGGCGACCGATCCGTTGAGAGTCCAGAGCGACGAATTCATGAGCATGCAGGTGTTCCGCAATCAGAGCGGCACCTACGTCCGGCAATATTACTCGACCTACCAGACGTACCTGCGCTTGGGCGTCGGTCCGGTCGTGGACCGCACGGTGTACGTCAGCAGTTCCTACGGTTCGGCGCCGTATAATTACACCCCGGTCACCCATTCGTCGCCGAACGCCTCTACCATCCAGACCACGGTGACGACCGCAAATAACGTCAGCATTCAGCACACCGTCACCTATTCGGCGGGCGACGAGATCTATCGCCATCAATGGGTGGTGACCAACAACGGAACCACGACGTACAGCGGCGTTGCGCTGCGGTATGGCGGCGACACCTACTTTGGCGGCAGCGACAGCGGCCCCGGATATTATGACAGCAATCTCGGCATGGTGTTCAGCAGAAGCGCAGTGGCGACCGGTTTGGCGGGCATCTTTGGTGCCCCTGCATCGCCCGCGACGGGCTGGTTTGCCGATTATTATGGCACGGTGGTTTCCGCTCTTGCGGCACCGGCGGATCTGCCGAACACCGCCAATGGAGCCGTGACCGACAACGGCATGGGGCTCGAGTGGCGTCACCCGACCGACCTGGCGCCGGGCCAAAGCTTCACCATCACGGCCTACGAGAAATGGACCGAATCCGGTACCATTCAGGTCCTCGCGCCGGCACCGCTCGCGGCCGTTGCTGGCCAGGCGCTCAACATCGCTTTTACCGTCACGAATCTTCAAACGACGTCTGACGTCGTCGAATTGGCCGCCACCGCCCCGAGCGGTTGGCAGCCCAGCGTGATCAGCTCCCTGCAGATCGCCGCCAACTCCTCAGTGGCCGTCACGGTGGGAGTTACCATTCCGAGCGATGCCGGTGGCGTCGGTCAGGTGACGCTGACCTTGAGCAAACGCGATCCCCAACCACCCAACGCGGTATTGTTCACCAACAGTGATTCGGTGAACGTAACCGTGTCAGGAGACGCGCCGTTCTCCGTGACCTCACCGGTGGTGCAGTTGTCGACCGCTGAACGTACGATCTACACCGCGGTCAGTCCGAGCACCACCGAGGGCGCCGACAGCCTGCTGGCGGCCTTGGCAGGACGTTCCACCAGCACCACGCGCGCGTTCGCCTGGAATTCCCTGAATGGCCGCTACGTCGAAATTCCAACCGAGATCAGCCTGCTGCCGTATGGCGCCTTGGAGCGCGAGACCGGCATCTTCATCGCCACGCGCGTTCCGCTGTCTTACAACCTGAGCGGCACGCCGGTCGATGCGACCTACACCCCGTACCAGTTGCCGATCCCGCCAGGTGCGGATGTGGCCGGGGTTCCGACCGGATGGACCTTTGCCGGCATTCCACCCATCAAGATCGATAGCACCACCGTGGTGTCCGATTTTGCCTGGCCGACCGACACGGTGACGCCAACGGCGCAGGCACTGCCACCAACCGCCCTGGTGATCATGGCCAACGGTGAGCCGGCGTCCGATGTGGACATCATCCAATTGATGGGCGATCCCTTGACTTCCACCGTGGATTCGTCACGGCCCTGGTGGTGGGATAACGAACTCGGCGCCTACCGTCAGGTATCGCAGTTGCGCAGTGGCGAGGCTTATTGGTTCAAGAACAACAGCACCACGGTCGATGTGACGATCCAGCTCTCGACAGCGCAGCAGCAACAGCAATTTTTCTCGGCCGCGTCAGCGACGGACAAACCGGGCGCGTCAAAATTCAAGGCGATCACCAACCGCGGTGCACCGCCAACGCTTCCCGGAGCCACCTCGGGTAGCGGCAACGGTGGGAGCGGTGGGAGCGCGGGCAGCGGAGCGAGCTCCAAGGCGACCTCTGGCGGTGGGTGCGGCGCCGGCTCCGGTCTTGGTCTGTTGTCCATCATGTTCCTGCTGTCGTTCGTTGGCCTGCGGTTCTTCGTTGCCCGGCGATGACCGCGCCGGCTGACAACCGCAAGCCGCGTCCTGCCGATGCCGAGGACGCCAACGCCACCGTACCAGTCAAAGGCTGGAACGAAGCCGCGACCATTCCCGCCGCGCGTCCAGCGCCGGGATCGGCGGTGAATCTCGACCAGACGGTGCAGGCCAATTTCAATCGCCTACATCCGGACGCGGACACGGTGCCAACCGTTCCGGCACCGGAACTTGGTCGCGAGGCGACGCTGCTGGCGGATTCGGTACCAGGCAGCAACCACCGGTCGGGCATCGATGCCTTGGCGCAGACCAAGCCGATCACCGACACGCCAAGTTCGCAGACGCCGATGTCGACCACCGCGCTGAGCCAGAGCAGCCTGTCGCGTTCGTTCACCAAAACCGGTCGCACGCGGGTGAATCTCAATCTGCCGGCCGAGGCGCAGAAGCTCGACCAAAAACTGCAGATGTCACGCACGTCCGTGTTGTCCGACATGGCCACGGCGCGTATCGGCAAGGGCGATCTGCCGCCAGGGATCACCAAGCTGATCGACGCGCAGGGCACCGAAGGCCGCTACGCCATCGAACGTCCGATCGCGGCTGGCGGCATGGGTGCGGTGCTGCACATCAACGACCACGATTTCCGCCGGCCGGCGGCGATGAAGGTCATCCTCAGCAAGTACGCGGCCAACGCGGAGGCGACCGAGCGTTTCCTCGCCGAGGCGCAGGTCACCGCCCAGCTCGAACACCCGAACATCGTGCCGATCCATGATCTCGGGGTGATGGAGGACGGAACTCTCTACTTCACCATGAAGATGATCGAGGGTGTCTCGCTTGGGCGGGTGGTGAAGCTCCTCCAGCAACAGGCGGGGACGCTCAAGGACAAGGACGGCAATCTGATCGCCGCGGATGCCGAGAGCGCTGCCGCGCAGCAGAAGTGGAGCGAAGAAGAGAAACTTCACACCTTTCTCAAAGTGCTCGATGGCGTCGGCTTCGCGCACAGCCGGGGCGTGGTGCACCGCGACCTCAAGCCGGACAACGTCATGCTCGGTTCCCACGGCGAAGTCCTGGTGGTCGACTGGGGCATCGCCAAGGTCCTGGGCTCGGCAGATCCCACCAGCGAGATCGTGCGCAAAGTCGAGTCGTTGCGTGACCGCGATAGCTTGTCGGCAACCATGGACGGTTCGGCGATGGGCACGCTCTACTACATGCCGCCCGAACAGGCGCTCGGACTGCTGGCTGAGATCGACGCGCGCTCCGACATCTATGCGCTTGGCGCGATGCTCTACGAACTGCTGTCGCTGCGGCGCTGCCTCGATGGCGGCAATATGGCCGACATCATCGCGCGCATCTCCAACGGCGCGTGGAACCGCTTGGAAAGCGTGGCGCCGCACCTGAGCCAGGACCTCATCGCCATCGTCCATCGCTCGATGGCGCGTGAACGCGCGGAGCGCTACCAGAGCTGTGATGAATTCTCGGCCGATCTACGGCGTTACCTTGCTGGCCAAGCGGTGCATGCGCGTCGGCGAAATTTCATCGAACGCCTCGGCATGTGGTATGCCGCGCACCGCCGCCAGGTGCAGGTCGTGGCCGCCGGCGTGGTGTTGGTGGTGGGCGCGGTCACCGCCACCAGCGTGATCCGCACGCAGGCCGATCGCGCCGAGGCGCGTCGCTTGTTCGTCCAGGCCAAGCAGGATTACGATACCGGTCGCGTGGTGATGGATGTTGCGGCGCTCAGCCGTGCCCAGTTGAGCTTGGCGGGAGCGAACACCAAGGATCCCAACGACCGCGAGATCAGAGAATTGACGAGCCTCGTCGACATCGCCGTCGACAACGCCAAACGCGAGGAAAAAGCACGCAATCAGCGCGAGGCCGCGGCGCAGCGGGCGAAAGTGATGGTCCAGGAGGCGCGCACCTTGGTTGCCGCGCAGAATCTCCTGGAGGCGGAAAAGACCCTCGACTCGGCGCTCAAACTGGTGCCTGGCGATGAGGACATCACCTCCTTCCTCAAGCAGGTAGTTGTTCGGCTTGGCAACGAGAAGGAAATAGCAGCGCGCGAGCTGGCGAACAAAGTGCGCAAGGAAGGCGATGTGGTATTGGCGCAAGCCGAAGCGCTCGATCGCGCCGATCCCCAGGTCGATGCCCTGCTCCGCCAAGCGGAGGGGCTCTTTGCCAAAGCAGAATCGGTGGTGCCGGTCGACGGCACCCAGGCGCAAGTGGCGAAAGTCGCGCTCCTGCGGCAGGCGGCAGAAACAGCGCGCAAGGCCAAGGACGATCTCGCCAAGGGTGAAGCCGCAGCGACCAAGGCGCGAGCGGCGTTGACGGCCGGTCAATTCGCCCCCGCCAAAGAATCCATCGCGCAGGCGCTCGGCTTCATCCCCAACCGCGCGGATCTGGTCGCCTTGCGCGATCAGATCCTGGTGGAGGAGAACCGCGTACTGACGGCGGAGGAGCTGGCGAAACGCCAAGCCCAGGCCGAGCAGTTGACGGCCAAGGCCGAGGCCGCCCTCGCCGCTGGCGAGCTGGTGACCGCACGTGAGTCCGCGGCACAGGCGTGGGGCTTGGTGCCTGGGCATTCGACCACGGAAAAACTCCGGCAGCGTATCGCCGAATCCGAACGCCAGGCAGCGGCGCTCGCGCGGCAAGTGGAGCTGCGCAGCAAGGCCACGGCAGCATTGAACGAAGCACGTGGGCATCTCGCTCGCTTGCAGGACGGGTACCGCGCACAGGCGGCAGCGACGGCGGAGGTCGATCGGCTCACCCAACAACTTGCCGGCCAACCGCTCGCCAAGAAAAGCGCGTTGTGGCAGGCGCATCGCCAAACGCAGGCTGCGGTGACGGTGGTATCCGAATCCTGGTCGCTGACCGAAGCGGCGAGCCAGAACGTGCTGGGCTTCCTCGCCGAAGATCTGGGCAATCCGCTGATCGCTCAGGCGAAGTCGATCCTCGCCGATCTTTACCAAGCACGGTTGACCGATGCCCGTCGCCGTCGTGACGTGGCCAATGTCGCGGCCTTCGCCAACCTGCTGACGCGTTACGATGATGGCCGCTATGCCAATCTGCTGAAGGATTTCGGGCGTCTAACGTTGAGCGGTCCAGCGGGCATGCGGATTCGCATCAGCGAGGTCGATGCCGGCGCGGATCTGCGGCTGGTGGCAGTTGGCAAGCCCAGCGAGATGACCTTGCCGGCCGAGCCGCTCGCGCTGAAAGGTGGGCGTTACCAGCTCGTCAGCGGCGAGGTGATGATCAGCTTGGTGGTCGACGCTACCGCGCCAGTCGCGTTGACCTGGCCAGCGAAACTGCCGGCGCTTTCCGGCACCGCGTTGCGCTACGTGCCGCCGCTGGATGGCCGTCCGGGATTCCTGCTCGGTGAACGCGAAGTGTCGTCGCGTGACTACGACCGTTTCCTGCGTGATCCGGCGGTGTGGGCACGTGCCGTTGCGGCGTGGAAGGAATTCCACACCGGTGGTGCTGAAGACCCCGCGTTGCTGCGCCTGGTGCCGCGTGATCCCGGCCACAGCGTGTGGCAGGCCGAAGCGAGTGATGCCGAGGGGCTGGTGCTCGCCCGTTTGACCATGCCCGACAGCGTCGCTGAACTGCCGATCTCCGGGGTCAGCCGTGACGATGCCGAGGACTACTGCGCCTGGCTGGCCAAGAAGAGCGGCATGAAGGTCCGCTTGCCGACGCGCCTGGAATGGCAGAGCGCTGCGCATGGCGGCGATTCGCGTCGTGTGTATCCGTGGGGTGAGGTCTTCGACCATGACTTCACCGTCGGCGTGTGGGCTGGCGAAGGCCGCCAACGCGAACGTCCAGAAGCTTCCGGCTCGGTGCTCGCGGATGTCGGCCCCTTCGGCCATCTCGATCTGTCGGGCAATCTGCGCGAGTGGGTTGCGGATCGCACCAAGACCCACGGCGCCGAAGTGGTCGGTGGTGCCTGGGGCGCTGATCGCCCCGAGGAATTCCGCACCACCGCCGTCACCAGTGCCCAACCATTCTTCACCAACGCCACCATTGGCTTTCGCATCCTGGTAGAACTCCCGTGAACAACTACATCGCCCTCCCGCTTGTCCTGGCCTTCTGCTGTGCTGCCGTAGCCGAGGATCAACCGGTGCCGCCGCCGCCGCCAACCACTGATCCGACTGCACCGGCACCACCGGCGCCGCCCAAGGCCGAGGTGCCGACTACGACGGAGACGCCCGCACCGGCGCCAGTCGGTGCGCCGGGAGCCGTGCGCGGCGATCGGGTCGCCGCCGCCGCCGGTCGCGCCGCGCAGCAGGATCGCAGCAAGCCGATCTCGCTGCGCTTGGCCGTCGACGCCGGATACGACACCAACGTCCTGCGCGAAGACACCACCACCGCCACGGCGACCGATACCGAGGGCATGGCCCTGGGCGGGGAGCTGCGTGGCACCTGGCGCGCCATCCGCGATCCGAAGGGCCAGCTCAACTTCATCGGCGAGGCGCGTTACAATAACTATCCTGACGAAAGCAGCGCTGATCTCGGTCGCATCGGCGCGGCGGCGTTCGGCCTGCTGCGGCTGGGCGGCATCGATCCTGGGGTGGTTCTCGGCGCCAACCGCCAATGGATCGACGGAGAGGGGGTCGCCACCATCCTGCGTGGTACCCTGACCGTCACGCGCTTGAGCCCAGGTCGGGCGCACTTCGATTCGCTGTCATTCGATGCCTACAACGTCGACTACGATGACAACGATGCCGCCTCGGGGGTGTTCAGCGACCTGCTGTGGCGCCACTGGTGGATGCCGGAGTCGGGCAATGCTCGCCGACGCGTCGAATTCACGCTCCAGGGCGGTCTGTACGCTGCCGATGCGGACGTCGAATCCTATACGATGGTCAAGCCCGGTCTTGGCTTGTTGTATCGCCTCGGTGACCAGGAGTCCGGCTTGTGGGACGTGACCGCCCAGACCTCGCTGGAGCTGCGCTCGTATGACGAGGGCGTTGCGGGCGAATCCGCCGAAGATCAAACCACGTGGTTGATCGGCGGATCACTCGACCGCTGGTTCGGCTCGTGGTTCGCTGCTGGTCCGTTCATCACCTATTCCCTGCGTGAATCCACCCGCGATGCTCGCGACTACGACCGCGTCCAGGTCGGCGTCCGCCTCATCGCAGATTGGTAAGGAGTCGTTCCCATGCGTACCATCCTCTTCGTCCTTATTGGCCTAGTTGCCCTGACGGGTGTTTCTCCCCACGCCCTGGCGGCGGACGCGCTCGCGGCGGAGCAGACAGCTGCGATCGCCACCTGGGCTCTTGGTGAAGGCACCGTCGCGGCGAATGCAGCCAAACCTGGCAGCGACATCGTGCTGGGTCAGCGCGTTGCCTCGACTGCCAGCCAACCGGCAAAGCTGGTGTTCGCCGCGCCGCTGGCTGGCAGCCTCACGCTCAGTCCTGGTGCGGTGTTGACCTTGGTGGTCGAAAGCATCGGCGAAAACCGCGAACTGGTGATCGACCTCGACGACGGCGCGGTGCCGGTCGACCTGCACGACAAGGGCACCTTCGCCGCTGTGCGCGTGCGTGGCGCGGCACTTGATATACGGGTCACCGGCACCTTGTTCGTCGTCCAGCGGGTCAAACGTGACGCCGACTACGTCGCGTTGGTGCAGGGCAAACTTAGCGCCGGCCTGCGCAAAGAGGTCGCGGATGCCCTTGGTCAGGGTCAGCGCTTCGACATCGACAGCCGCCAGGGACTCGGTGCCTCGATCGGCGGTGGCCTGGAGCAGATCGCCTCGCTGACCAACCGTCCGCAGATCGCTTCGCTGAAGACCTCGATCAAGGACCAGGCCACCGGGGCCAAGAAGGGTGACGGCGGATGGGACCAGGACCTCGCGCTCGACCTGCTGAATGACCTGCTCGATCAGTTCGGCTTCGATGAGGCGCTGCTCAGAGAGCTGACCGACGCCATCGGTGATGCGTTGTTTGATGACCTGAATTCGGGTCCCGCCGATCAGGTCATCAACTCGACCTTCTCCACCAGAAGCGGGCCAGGCGTTCTGGCGCCACCGCCACCGCCACCGCCGGTGAACTAACGACCTAGTGCTTCGTCAGAGCAATAACGTACGTTCGGATGCAATGGCTACAGACCACAGGCTACAGGCTACCGGATTTCTACCGGACGTCGCAGTACGATCCTGTGATCTGTAGCCTGTAGCCTGTAGCCCGTGGTTTGCTCTTTGGGATGCCAGACTTTATCGCTTTGACGATGCACTAGCCGGCGGCTGGAAAAAAATGCTCTGGAGAATGGCCCGGTGTCCTTCCCGGCCGTTTGCGTTCGTCTAGTGCAACAAGGTTGAGACACTGTCGGACGCTCTTGCGCAGCCCGGCCTTCCTGGGCTTGCTGCGTGCGTGCTGTTCGACACCCTCCCGCATTCCACGTAAGGAGTTGCCATGTCCGGTCTCGTAGCATCCCGCCGCATCGGCTCATGGCGTCGCTTGGCCCTGGTATCGTGGATGCTGTTGTGCGGACAGATCGCCGCCAGCGCGGTGGACATCAGCACCTTTGTCAGCGCCGATGTGCCGCTGAGGATCCCCGAGGCGGGTGGCGCCTTTGGTGGACTCACCGAATCCACCGTGGTGGTCAGCGGCATCCTGACTCCCGTGTCCAAGCTGACCGTGACGCTGTACCTCACCCATCAAGTTCCTGGCGATTGTGTCATCCGTCTGATTCCACCTGCCGGTGGCAATGGAGTGGAGCTGATTGGTTTCGATGACGTCAACTCGACGCAGGTGATCGGTGTCACCCCGGCCCCGTCTGTGCTCAACACGACAGCATCGACCACCACCGGACTTGGCACCAGCAATACGCCACTCGGTCGTGTGACGTTTGATAGCGTCCTTGGCGTGCCGATCGATCCGGCCGACACGGACATCGTGAACAACGGTTTCAATCAGGTGCATCTGCTGCCGGGAATCTACCTGCCCAGTGAAACGCTGGCGGCCTTCAACGGCCTAGCGGCCAACCAGACCAATGGCACCTGGACCTTGCGCATCAATGACCAGTACGCGGAAAATTACTCCGGCACCCTGGTTTATTGGAACATCACCATCACCGAGCCGGGACCGCACACCTGGACCGGCGCGGTGGATGACAACTGGACCACGGCGGGCAACTGGTTGAATAACAGCCCGCCCGCGGTTGGTGAAACCGGTGCGGTGCTGATCTTCCCGGCCGACGCCGTCGGACCCACCATCAACAATTTGCCTGGGGACATTGGCGTGAACACCTTGAGCATCTCGGGTGCCTACGGTTTCACCGCCACCACCGGCAAGATCACCCTGCTGGCGACTGCGACGGCGACCGTCAACGCCGCGACCGACGTCAATTTCGCCATGCCCATTGATCTGCTCGGACAACCGACCGTCACGGTGAACGGAGTCGGCGCCTTCAATCTGCTTGGGCTCATTGCCAATGACGGTCCAGTGGCCGCCGGCCTGATCTTTGCCGGCACCGGTCCGAAGAGCATGTCCGGCGCCAACACCTACACCGGCGCAACGGCGGTGTATGCCGGCGTCCTCGATGTCGGTAGCAACACCGCCCTGGGCACCAATGCCGCCGGCACCACGGTCGCCAACGGTGCCTCGGTTCGCTTGGCTGCTGGGGTGGTGTCACCTGAAAACATCACCATCGAAGGCTTGGGAGCCGGCTCGATTGGATCGCTGGTGTTTGCCGGCAATGCCACGCTTGGCGGGATCACCCTGGTGGCTGCCAAGCCGGCGACCATCTCCGTCCTCGCTGGCAATGTCGCCGTGACCACCGTCACTCCGGCGGCGACGGCCGCGACCCATACCCTGACGGTCAACAATGCCGGCACGCTCGCCATCAACGGTGCCCTACCGAACCGCACGGCGCTGAGCCTGAGTGGTGGCGCGGCCACCTTCGGTGCCGCGCAGCCCAACCTCACCACCCTGACGCTCAGCGAGGGCGCTGACCTGAATGTCGGTGCCTCAGCGACCGTCAGCAGTACCATCACTGTCAATGCCGCAACGACTCCTTCAATCATCTCCGGGACCGCGCTGATTTTTGGCAGCGTCATCAACGTCGGCGCCGGCACGGCGGGCGTTGGATTTGAAACCAGCGCCGTGGCCAACGATCTGCTGATCAGCGCGGCCATCACTGGCGCGTTTGAGAAACGTGGCGGGGGTGTCCTGCGCACGACGGCGAATAACACCGGTGTCGCGGCCAGCGTGACGCAAGGTGTGCTGGCTGCCGTCGGCGCACTCGGCTCCGTCTCGGTGAGCAATGGCTCACTATCGTTGGCCGGAACGCTGAACGTCGGTGGCGCGGTATCGCTGGCTGATGGCACCGGTTTTATCCTGCAGCAAGGCGTGGCGCCGGTACTGAATGCCGCATCGGTCAATCTGAATGGCGCAGCCGGTGTTGATGGTGCGGTGTTGCAGGCCTACAGCGGTGCTGGAACGACGATCATCACCACCACAGGCAATGTGACTGGCACGTTTGATGGCAAACCTCAAGGGGCTGGCATCACCTATAACGCTCAGTCGGTAGTGCTGGGCGCCTCTGGCGGGCGGACCATGGCCTTCACTCCGGCGGGACCATTCGCCGTTGATGAAAACTCCGGCACGCTGCAGGTGACGGTGACCGCCAGCTCAGGTGGGACGGCGCCGGTGCTGCGCGCCTTTGGCGGCCTCATCGAAGGTCGCGACGTATCGGTGGTTGGCCTCGCCTCCACGGGCACCTTCGTATTCACCGTTCCCATCGTCGACAACTACGTCGATACCGGTGACGTCACCGGCGCCCTGGCCATCGTGCCGCAGGATGGTTCGCTGGTCACCAATTCGGCGACACTCACCGTGCGCGACAACGACACCAGTGATACCAAGACCTGTGGTTTCGGTACCGGGCTGACGGTGTTCCTGCTGCTCGGTTTGGCCCTGATGTTCCAGGCGCGCCTGCGTCGTCCGTAAAGGACGTTGTCGGCTGACTCCCGCGGTACGTGAGCGATGGGTGTGATCGTACCGTTCCTTAGTCCCGCCTGGTTGGGCGTGGCGTTGGTCGCGTCCCTGGTGGTGGCGACGTTGGTCCCGCCGGCATGGCGTCAGTGGTGGTTGGTAATGTTTGCCGGCGTGTTGTGCGCCAGCCTTGCCGCGTTGGTCGGTGGTGTTCCGTGGACCGGCGACCTGCACTTGACCGGTTACAGCATCGCGATGTTGGCGGCGTTCATCGCTGCGTACGTGGTGACCATCCCGCGCGCTCGGGTGCTGGGGATTCCTGAACGCAGCATCATCGACCTGTTCATCGTCGGTTTGATCGGCGGCCTGATCGGGGCCCGCATTGGCGAGATGATCGAGCAGTGGCCTGGGTTCGCGCGCGATGCGCAGGGCAAGCCGTTGGCGCTTGCCGACCTGCTGCGCAAGGCGGCCGATATCGATGGCGGCGGCATGGTATGGTACGGCGGCGCGATCCTGGGCGGAGTGCTGATCGTGCTGCTCGCGTGGCAACGCCGCATCCGCATCCTCGAATTGGCGGATCTGCTGATGCCAGCGGTGGTGCTCGGCTTGGGACTTGGGCGCGTGGGCTGCTTCCTCAACGGCTGTTGTTATGGCCGGCCATCAACCCTGCCGTGGGCGATCTCCGCTAGCTCCAACAAAGGGGGCGCCGCCGTCCACCCGACACAACTTTACGAAACCATCGCCTGCCTGGGGTTGTTCGCCCTGACGTGGTGGTGGTGGCGTCGGCGTCGCTGGCAGGGCGAGGTCGCCGCCCTGGGCATGTTGGGGTATGCCGGCTGGCGTTTCGTCAATGAAGGCCTGCGCGGCGATACCGTCGCCAGTTCGTTCCTGGGCCTGTGGACGGTGACGACGTCGCAGGCGGTCAGCTTGTACCTCGCTCTCGGCGTCCTGGCACTGGGCGCGGTGGTGATTGCTCGCCGGATGCGCGATCCGGCCTTGGCCGCCCTCGCCCGCAGTGTCCCAGGAAGCTCCAACCATCGTCCGGCCAAGGACCAGCCGACCGGCAACGACGCCCCTGCGCGCGGTTGACAAGCAGGGCTCGATTCTAACATGCCGCGACCCCCAGGTTCGGGGGTTCTACCACCGAGGTTGTCATGGATCTGCTCCAAAAAGTCTTTCAGTCGTCCCTTCGCACCAAGCCGATCGGCGATTTCAAAGTCGGCGATACCGTCGACGTGCACACCAAGATCAAGGAAGGCGACAAAGAGCGCATCCAGATCTTCAACGGCACGGTGATTGCCCGCTCCAACGGCCACGGCGAGATCAATGACTCCTTCACCGTCCGCCGCATCGTCGCCGGCGAAGGTGTCGAGCGCTGCTTCCCGGTGCACAGCCCGCGCGTCGAGAAGGTGGAAGTCACTCGCCTCGGCCAGGTCCGTCGCTCGAAGCTCTACTACCTGCGCGATCGCGTGGGCAAGGCCACCAAGGTGCGTGAGCAGCTCAGCACCGACGAAGGCGCTTCGCCCAAGGCCTGAGTCAGCCTGAGTCAGGCCGAATCAGCTGACGGACGACCGTCACGATCAAAACGCCAGGCGGTTCGCCTGGCGTTTTTTCGTTCCTACGTGCCCTTGGGGTCGGCAGCGAGCATCGTGAAGATGTCGAGAATTTGTTCCGCCGTTGGCCGTGTTGTCGACTACCCGTGCAGAGAGTGAGAGAAGGGTGCTCTGGGGTTGGCATGTGATGTGCCAAGCGGGGACAACCCCAGGAACTCACCCCGCATGTATCACCGTCGCCTGCTCGTCCCGACCTTGGCCCTCGCCGCTTGCGCTCTGAACGCTGAGGAAGCCGTCACCGTTCCTGCGCCGGCTCCAGTTCCAACACCAGCCACAACGGCAGCCACGAGCGATCAGCCATCGACAGTGGCGGTATCGGCCACGCGCCTCACCTCTGCGCCGCAGGACCAGCCGTACGCGTTCTATCAGCACGGGCGCAACGAACTCGATCACGCCACCGGGCGCACGGCGGTCGAGGCGCTCAACAACACCCCAGGCGTGTTCGTGCAGAAGACCGCCGGCAATCAGTCGAGCCCGTACATCCGTGGCCTGACCGGTGAGCAGACCCTGCTGCTGTTCGATGGCGTCCGTCTCAGCAACGCGATGTTCCGCCCTGGGGCCAACCAGTATTCCGCGCTGATTCCGGACAGCAGCATCGGTGGGATCGACGTCATCCTCGGCAGCTCCGGGTCGGTGACCGGCAGCGACGGCCTGACCGGTGCGATCGACTTCCGTCTCGCCGAAGCCGGGCGCGGACTCGATCAAGCGATTTCGCCGTGGGCAACTGCGCGGGCGGGCTCAGCGGATGGTTACCGTGCCGCGCTCGGCTTCGACGGTCGCATCGGCGATGTGGCCTACTCGCTCGACGGCGGCTACGCCTACTTCCACGATCTGGAAGGCGGCAAACATGCGGGCGATCACCTCTACGGTTCGGCCGCAGGTGACGACACCATTCCCAACAGCCATTTCCACGAGTACCACTTCGGTGGACGCGTCGCCTACCTCGGTATCGACAACAACCGCTTCGAACTCGCAGCTGGGCAGACGGAGCAGTGGAATGCACCACGACCGGACGGCTACTTCGAGAACAGCGGCGTCGCGACCCGTTTCAGCCGTAATTATGATCCGCAGACCTTCACGTACGTGCACGCCCGACACATCTTTGGTGGGGCTGGTGCAGTGCCGCGCATCCAGACCACGCTCTATTACCACCTCCAGGAGGAAGAACAGTTCCGCGAGGACAACAACGGAGGCCGTTACCGCCGGCGCGAGAACGAAGATGCCATCAGCACCGTCGGCCTCGACCTGCAACTGACCAGCTTCATTAAGAGCCACGAAGTCACCTACGGCGGGACCATCTACCAAGATCATACCGACACCGCCTACCGCCGCTTCCGCTCACCGGCTGCCAATCTCGATCCCGGAGCAGCAGTCGACGACACCGGCGTCACCGAGCCGAGCAACACCACGGTGCCGGATGATGCGACCTACAACGGTGTGGGCGTCTTCCTCCAGGATTTCTGGCGCATCAACGACCAGTGGGATTTGTTGGCGGGCGTGCGTTACAGCCGCTACGATTGGGAGTTCGACGTTACGGCTGGGCGGGCTGGTTATGCCAACATCGGTCCCGCGAGTATCGACGACAGCGCCGATGCATTGACGGGCAATCTGCGCCTGGGTTTCTCACCCGTACCGCCAGTCTACACCTTCGTTGGCATCTCGCAGGGCTTCCGTGCGCCGAATCTTTCCAACTTGGCTGGCGTGCAAGATAGCGGCAGCAGTAGTTCTGGCGGCACTGGGCCTCAAATTCAGGGCAACCCGAGCCTCGACCCCGAGAAGAGCCTAACCTACGAATTAGGTGGGCGTTTCACGGATAAACAGGACACCATCGCACTGACGGGTTTCTATACGACGATCGATGATCTCATCCAGGTCGAGTACACCGACGTCAATGGTAGTGGGACAATCACTGGGCCCAGCACTCCGCTACCGCTGCCCACTGACGACACGGCCCGCATCGTGAACACCGATGAAGCGCGCCTGTGGGGCGCAGAGTTCTCCTTCGATTATGGTTTGCCGCTAACGTCCGTACTCCCGACGGGCGCGCGTCTGGCGCTTTTCAACGTCACCAATTGGGTCAATGGCAAGGTCGATGCCTACAATCCCGCGACCTTGAGCGTGGAGGAATTCAACCTGGCGAAAGCCAACCGCCTGTTCGGTCAGGCGGGCGTGCGGTTGAATCTGGAGAGTGGCTGGTGGGGCTTGGTCCGCACCCGCTGGTCGGCGCCCTACAACGATCCTTCCCCAAGCGAGGCGAATGATACCCGTCACACGACCTTCGGGGCGGTCGGCGAAGCCCCAGGTGCCATGCCGGGCTACGCCGTACTCGATGCCAAGATCGGTTGGGTGATCCCTGGCGGCAAATACTGGGTCGACCTGACGGTCGAGAACCTCCTGAACGCCAGCTACCGTGAGCCCGGTTCAGGCACCGACGGCAGTGGCATCAATGCCATCCTTGCTGCTGGTGCGCGCTTCTGAGTAGACCTCCGCTGGCGGCGGTATCTGCTGAGCGGGTGTCCACACCACCCGCATCAACGATGCCTCCGCCAGCGGACCGTCGCGCTGTCGGCGCCGCGGCCGAACGTCGCGCCTGCCGCATGTTGTTGCTGCGTGGTTGGCGTATCTGTGCACGCAACTGGATCGGTGGCGGCGGCGAACTCGACATCGTCGCCAGTCGTTGGCGCACGTTGCTGATCGTCGAAGTCCGTCAGCGCGTCACTGGTGCGGCGGCTGTCGCCTCGGTCGATCGCGCCAAGCTTGATCGTACGGTGGCAGCGGCGCGAGCATTGGTCCGCTCACACGGTTTGGAGCGCTACCATCTGCGCTTCGATGTGATTGGTTTTCCCCCGGACGGACGCGCGGTGTGGCGTTGCGACGTATTGCGGAGCGATCAACTCGGCCGCTGATCATCACGCCGGTGGCTGGCCGGTGCCGAGCCGGTACTGCAGGCGTGGCTCGTTCAGTACTTCCGGCTCGATGTCAGCCAATCGGGCGACCACTCCGGAGTGTGCGACCACCCCGACCTTCACCGCGGCCTTGTCGTTGTCCCCAAGATTCGTCAGGTCGCTGACCAATTGGCGCTGACGTGCGAGTTGTTTGCGTGAGTGTTCGCCGTCTTCCGACAGGCGTTTCTTGCTGTCTGCCAAGTCCTGCAATTGCCGTTGGAGCGCATCGAGCGTCTCCTTGCGCACGAACTGGGCGCCGACCAGACGTTGGTTACGCCCTTGCGCGGCGATCACCTCGGTTTCCATCGCGCGGCAGTGGGTGATCAGTTGGGCCCGTTCTGCATCGAGGCGTTCCGCTTCGAGTTTCGCCAACTGGTTCTGCTGCTGGTAGCTGAGGTTGTGTCCCGCCCACAGTTCGGTGGTGGTGCCATCCTTGTCACCCGCGGTACCGACGCTGACCGAACCGCCAGCGGTCAGAGAACCGCCGACGACCTTGGCCACGTGGATATCGCCCGACGCCAACAGGGCGCAGTTGCGCGCTTCGCCGCTGATCTTGAGGTTGCCGGCCATGATCCGTCGGACGTTGGCGGCGCCGGCGATGATCGTGCCGGCGGCGACGACCTCCTGATCGCCAGGGCCGATGGAGCCATTGATCTCCAGGGAGCCACCGACCGAGATCGCGGCATCCTCCAGGTCGCCAATGATCACCACGTCGCTGGTGCAGGAGATCTTCGCCCCGGCCTTCACGTTGCCGCGCACCACCACCAGATCGTCGCTCACCACCGGGGGACTATCGGGACCGAGGTCGCCAGGAATCTCGACCGCGCCGACGACGCGCACCGAACCATCCGGCTGTTGTTGGCAGAGTCCGACGCGGGTTGCCCGCAGCACCAGGCTGCCGGTACGATCGCGGCTGATCTCGGTGCCGTCGCCGACGCAGTCCTCGGGTTTGTGGTCGGGCAGCGGCGGCACGGGTAACACGCGACCGAATACATCCATGCCATCGCTGCCAAGCGTCGCGTCCTGCCACGTCGCCAGCACCGTTCCGGCCTGCACGCGTTGCAGGTTGCGGGTGCGTGCGAGGTCATCGACCGTGGTGTTGGACACCGCCGTGCCCAGGTGGAAGCCAGCGGATTTTCCCACGATCGCGGCACGACCACGGGCGATCTCCATGCGCCCTTGTGGATCGGCAGGACCTTCAACCAGGCGGTGCAGCCCGAGGACGTCGATGCCGAAACGCAGGCCCGAGCGTTTGAGCACTGGTTCCAACTGCTCCTTGGTGATGAGCTTATTTGGCTGGGTCAAAGCGACGGCACTCATCGCATCTTCGGCGATGGTGATCGACACCGGCACCACCAGGGGCGGAATGGATTCACCGCGCACGTTGGTGCCGCCGAACCCAGGCGTGGCTGGATCACCGCGCGCAAGAACGATGCGGCGTGGCAGTGTGCTGGGCCGAGTTGCTTCGTTCACCGCACCTTGATCGAGGCCGTGGCAGATGCCGGCGGCTTCGAGGATCTGTTCCAGCATGAAACGCGGGAAATTTGCCCCGGGAGCCAGCACCAGCCAAGCCTTGAGCGCTTCGCCGTCCAGGACGATGCGTTTGGTCAGCAGCTTGAGCTGCTCAGCATTGATCTTCGCGGCCACCGGGAGCGGCGTGAGTTGTTTCGTCACCGCCACGGAAGTCATGGCCGCGGGCGTCGGAGCCTTCGTGATGGTGGTCGGCGTCGGGGTCTTGAGCGGGGCGTTGGACGACGGTGTCGCACTGCGCGCCACGGCGGTCGGTACCTGCGCATGACGCAACCTTTGGCCGTTCAATGCGCATTCGAGGTCTTCGCGCAATTGTCGCGCGGACTGGTAACGTTTCTCGCGATCCTTGTCACTGGCGAAGCTGATGATCGCCACCGTTGTCGGCGACAGATCCGCGCGAATGCTGCGGGGATCCGGCATCGGCTCGTTGAGCGATTTCACCAACGTGGTGATAGGACTTTCGCTGACGTAGGGAGGCCGGCCAGTGACGAGGTGGAACAACGTGGCGCCGAGCGAATAGATATCGGCGCGGATGTCGACGTCAGGAACGCCGCGCGCCTGCTCCGGCGCGATGTAGGCCGGCGTGCCCATCACCGTCCCAGGCTTGGTCATGCGATCGTCGCCGGAGGCGAAGCACACCAAACCAAGGTCTGCTAGTTTGGCCTCACCACGATCGGTGAGGAAGATGTTGGCGGGCTTGAGATCCCGATGCACCAGCCGGGCCCCTTCGATCGCCTCCAGTCCGCTGCTGGCGTCCTTCATCAGGGCCAGCGCCAGCTTTTCGTCGAGGCGGCCACCACGTTTGTCCATCAGTTGGGCCAGGTCGCCGCCGGTGACCAGTTCCATCGCCATGAACAACTGGCCGTTCGCTTCGCCGGCATCGAAACAGGTGACCACGTTGGGATGGTTGACTAGCGCGCCGGCTCGCGCCTCGCGCAGGAAACGCTCGCAGAAGGCCGGATCGCCGCTGAATGCGGCGGACACCACTTTCAGCGCAACCTCCCGCTTGAGAGAGGCTTGCATCGCCCGGTAAACCGTGGCCATGCCTCCTTGGCCGAGTTTGGCCAGGATCTGATAGCTACCGATTTTGCTGGGCATACCGGCCACGGAGACCTCGCCCACAACTCTACCTCAGAACTGGGCTTGGCGCAAAAGAGGATGATTTACATGGAGGACCGGAGCACCGGAGTGGAGTCAGAATGGGTTTCTGCTCCGGTCTTCCGGTCCTCCATGTCGATTCTCGTCCTTCAGCGTTTGCCAGCCGCGATCAGCAGCATTTCGCCCAGGTTCGCGGGGCTTTCGGCGATGAACACGCCGGCCTTGCGCATGGCGGCGAACTTCGCTTCGGCGGTGCCGGTGTTGCCGCTGACGATCGCGCCAGCGTGGCCCATGCGTTTGCCCTTGGGCGCGCGCGAGCCGGCGATGAAACCGACCACGGGCTTGGTCACGTGCTTCTGGATGAACTCGCAGGCTTTTTCTTCCGAGTCGCCGCCGATTTCACCGATCATGATGATGTACTTGGTTTCATCATCGTTCTGGAACAGCGTCAGCGCGTCGATGAAGTCGGTGCCCTTGATCGGATCGCCGCCGATGCCGATGCAGGTCGACTGGCCAATGCCCGCGCCGGTTGACTGGAACACCGCTTCGTAGGTCAACGTGCCAGAGCGGCTGACGATGCCGCAGGAACCACGCTTGTGAATGTAGCCGGGCATGATGCCGATCTTGCACTCACCTGGGGTGATGACGCCTGGGCAGTTCGGACCGACGAGGCGCGAGGCGGAGCCGGCGAGTTTCTTCTTCACGATGTACATGTCGCGGGCGGGGATGCCTTCGGTGATTGCGACGATCAGCGGGACGCCGGCGTCGATGGCTTCGCAGATCGCATCGGCCGCGCCTGGGGGCGGCACGAAGATCATCGAAGCGGTCGCGCCGCCTTCTTTCACTGCTTCAGCGACGGTGTTCCAGACGGGAAATTTCTTGCCGTTTTCGGCGGTCCAGGTCTGGCCACCTTTGCCTGGGGTCACGCCACCGGCGAAGTTAGTGCCGTAGCTGACGGCGCCGTTCGAGTGGAACGTGCCCACTTTACCGGTGATGCCCTGGCAGATGAGGCGGGTCTTCTTGTTGACGAGGACGGCCATGGTTCGGTCTCTTTGCTTATCGTGCGGAGTGCGGGGTGCGGGGTGCGGCGTTTGGAAGCTCAGCGCTTCTTGGCTTTCGCTTTGACCGCTTTAGCCGCAGGCTTCCTCGCGGTTTTTGCCGGCTTTTTTACGGCCTTCGCAGGTTTTGCCTTGGCGGCGGCCTTCTTCGCCTTGCCTTTCGGGATATACGCAATCGCCGCCGGTGCGGGCAGCGCCGGACGCGGCGACAGGCCCTTGGACTTGCGATATTCAGCAGCGGCCTTGGCCGCTTTGACGCAGCCGTCCTTAAGGTCATCCGCAGCGATGACCGTCAAGCCAGACTCAGCGATGAGCTTCTTGCCTTCCTTGACGTTGGTGCCTTCGAGGCGCACGACCAGCGGGCGGTCGAGGCCGACTTCCTTCACCGCGGTGAGCACACCGGTGGCGATGGTGTCGCACTTCATGATGCCGCCGAAGATGTTCACCAGGATCGCTTCGACGCTCGCGTCCTTGAGGATGATCTTGAAGGCGGTGGTGACTTTCTCGGCCGTGGCGCCGCCGCCAACGTCGAGGAAGTTCGCCGGGAACGCTCCCTGCGCCGCGCCGTACTGCGCGATCGCATCCATGGTCGCCATCGCCAGACCGGCGCCGTTGACCATGCAGCCGATGTTGCCGCCCAGCTTGACGAAGGCCATGTCGTGGCTCTTCGCTTCCAGCTCGGCTGCGTCTTCTTCGTTTGGATCGAGCATCGCCGCGATGTCGGGATGACGGAAGAGCGCGTTGTCATCGAACGACATCTTGCTGTCGAGCGCGACGACTTCGTCCTTCACCGTCACCACCAATGGATTCACTTCCAACATGTCGGCATCGGTCTCGATGAAGCACTTGGCCAGCGCCTGCGCAGTTTTTACGAACGCGGGAATCTGCGCCGGGGTCAGACCGATCTCGAAGCCGAAGCGCCGAGCCTGCCAAGCACCGAGGCCAAAATGCGGATCGAAGTGCGCCTTGAGGATTTTCTCCGGATGCGAATGGGCGACTTCTTCAATGTCCATGCCGCCTTCGCTGCTGACGATCAGTACCGGCGCCGCCGCCGCGCGGTCGAGCAGGATGGAGAAGTACAATTCCTTGGCGATCTGGCAGCCGTCTTCGACGTAGAGTGTCTTGATCTGTTTGCAGCCGTCGCCGGTCTGGATGGTCTTGAGGTAGTTGCCGAGCAACTTGCTGGCAGCTTCTTTCGCCGCCGCCGCGCCCTTCACCACCTTCACGCCACCGTCCATGACCTTCTGAGTCATGGCTTCGTCGGCGTAGACCGTTCCTTTGCCGCGCCCACCGGCGTGGATCTGCGATTTCACCACTACCACGGGTGAACCCAGTTGGATGGCCGCGGCCTCCGCCTGTTCCACCGTGGTACAGGCGACCCCGTGCAGGACCGGCACACCGTGCTGGCGAAAGAGCTGTTTGCCTTGGTATTCGTGGATTTTCATCGCGTCCTCGTTCGGAGGCGCACACGTTGGTTGGGGCCTGGAAGCATGCAATGGTCAAGGCAGGGGGCGCACATCCCATGCGTCGGCAGGTGGTTGACTCATGTGCGTGGGCAAGAGCCAGCCGAGAGCCAGCCGAGAGCCAGCCGGGTACCGGCCCTTGGTCGATTCTTCATCGCAAGCATAGTGTGGCGATGGTCAGTATTGCCGTCCCGATCTCCGCCGCTGACGCCGAGGGCGTCATCACCTTGTCGCGCCACGCCTTGGCGGCGGGTGCCGATCTGGTGGAGGTGCGCCTCGACACCTGCGTGAAGCAAGGAGCCGATCCGGCGGCGGTCGTCGCGGCGCTGCCGAAGTTGTCGCTGCCGGCCATCCTCACTATCCGCCATGAATCCGAGAACGGCGATTGGTCGCCGAGCGACATTGATCGCGTGCGGCTCTACAATGAAGGCATGCGTCTAGGCGTCGCTTGGGTCGACATCGAACTGGCACAACTGCCGGCGCTGACCTCCGCCGGATTGGTGCGGGGCAAAGCGACCAAGCTGATCCTCAGCTACCACGACTTCGATGGCATGGGCAAGGATCTTCCAGGGCGCATCGCGGCGATGAAGACCGCGGGCGCGGACTGGCCGAAAATCGCCGTGCGTCCAAGCGACGCCGCGGACCTCGGCGCCATCCGTGATCTCTATCAAACCACCAAGGGCGCGCTCATCGCCATCGCCATGGGTGAACACGGTCTGCCCTCGCGTTTGCTGGCAGGTGCCTGGGGCGCAGCGCTGACGTTTGCGCGACTCGATGGCGATGTCGGCTCAGCCCCAGGGCAACCGACGGTTGGCGAACTCCTCAAGCTCTACCGCGTGAAGCAGCAGAACGCCCAGACCAAAATCTACGGGGTGATCGGCAGCCCGGTCAGCCATTCGCTGAGCCCGCTGATCCACAACACCGCCTTCGCGCACCATAAGTTGAATGCAGTCTACGTGCCGTTTCGCGTCGAGGACGCGGTTGCCTTCTGGCGTCGCTGCGGCGAATGGATCGATGGCCTGTCGATCACCATTCCGCACAAGACCGTGCTCATCGGTCAGATGCACACCATCGAGGACCTCGCACGGCGCATCGGCGCGATGAACACCGTGTATCGTGATCGCGATCTCAAACCGGTGGGCGCCAACACTGACGCACTCGCCGTGATCAACTGCGTCGAAGAACAGATCTGCACCGTGAAGGGGCGCATCGTCCTGGTGCTCGGGGCCGGTGGCGTCGGCCGCGCGATCGGCGTGGCGATGAAAGACCACGGCGCCCGGGTGATCATCGCCAACCGCACCGCCGACAAGGCCAAGGAACTGGCGGACGAAATCGGCGTGGAATACCTGACCCTCGATCAGGCGCTGTCGGTGGAGTTTGACGTGCTGGTGAACGGCACCTCCGCGGGCATGGGCAAGCCGGAGGAAACGCCGTGGCCGACGGAACATCACCGTGAAGGCAGCATCGTGTTCGACACGGTTTACCATCCGCTGGAAACGCGCCTGTTGCGCGACGCTCAGCGTGCCGGCGCCCGTCCGATCGGCGGTCTAGAGATGCTCATCCGTCAGGCCCTTGGCCAATACCACCGTTGGACCGGCCGTGATGCGCCCGAGCACCTGATGATGCGTGCGTGCCTCGATCGGCTCGGCGCGACGCGAATGGAATAAAGCGGAGCGATTGCTGGGTGGGGCTTGGTCCACGCGTCTCATCCACTGGGGTGATGGAGACAACGAGCAGGGTGCTGAAGCTCGCCATTTGGCACAGGCGCAACGCCTCCCACTCAGCGGCGTGCCGGGAGCGGTGATCACCGGGATAATTGGCTAATTCAACGTGATCCTTGGCTGAATTTGTTCAAGAATGGTGCCGTGGCCGCTGCATACTCCCACCCGTCATGGCATCCCCGTGAGCCCGTGGCCAAGTAGTTGTCCAGCACGTCGTGATCGTCGCGTCAAGTAGAGTTGTGTGGTAGGCTTAGTCTCATCCCACTGGTCCTTCCACGTCGCTCCAGGAAGTCCTTCCATGTCACAGGCGTCTAGCGGTTCGGTGGTGTGCCTTCTTCTGCTGTTGGGGGCCATGGCTGGTGCCGCGGATTTGCGTCCGCAGGAGCGCCTGGCGGTGGAAAACTTCGAGCGCGAACTTGCCGCGCTGGACGCCGCGCAGAAGAAGTCAGCGCTGGTCGGCAACGGTGCGATCGACTCAGAACGTCTGCTCAAAGCAGCACGTGATCGACGCGTGGTCTTACGCCGTCTGGTGCGGGAGGATCCGGAACAGGCAGTGGCGCTCGCCATCGACCGTGTCCGGCGCAAGCAAGTGCCCGAGGCGATACGACATGAACTGGAACAGGAGATCAGTGATCTTGGCGCCCTGGAAGTGCGTGTCAGTCGTCAGCAGGACCAACTGCAGGACCCCCAGGTCCGCCGTGAAGCCGTGGTCGCGGGTAAACGTTATGACGTGACCACCTGGGGTTCCGGACTTGCCGATGGCAGCGCGGCCCGTCGCAGTTTGCATGGTGTCGTAGTCGATGGTGTGTTGGCATTGATGCCTGGACGTCTGCGCATGCTCAAGCCGGGTGAGGAACCCGTGCCCGGCAAACGGGTGGAGGACCAGCGTTGCGTGGTGTCCGGAAAACTGGCTGGCGCCAATCAGGAGCCGGATGACGGATTGGAGGATGTGATTGTTGAAAGTGGCGACGCGGTTCACGTCCTCTGCCAAGGCGGGCACATCATCCGTCTCGGTGATGAGATCGCTGCCGCAGAGTCGGGCTCGAGCAAACTCGCCAGTGCCTGGACCACTGGCCCGAAAACAGTCCTCTACCTCATCGCCCGGTGCGCGGATGAAGTCGGGTATCCACAGACGGTTGGCAGTGCAGACAGCATGATGACCACGGTGGCCGCCTTTTACGACGCAGCCTCTTGGGGTCAGGCCACCATGACCTGGGAGATCGTCGAGATTGTGCTGCCCAAGACCAAGGCCGAATACAGCGGCGATGCCAACGGCGACACCCAGTTGTTGAGCGATGCACGCGCAGCGGCGGTTGCGCTGAATGCGGGTTACGCGTTGGCGAACTGGCATTTCGATGTCGTGCGGCACTCGTCGATTTTCGGTGGCTGGGCAGGTCAAGGGTACGTCGGTGGTAAGGGCAGTTGGTTGCAGAGCAGTACTGCCAGCGTCGCGATCCACGAACTCGGCCACAATTTTGGCCTCTGGCATGCGAACTTCTGGAATACCGGCGACAACAGCGTCATCGGAGCGGGATCCAATGCTGAGTACGGCGACCCGTATTCGGAGATGGGCGGCGATGGACAGTTCTCGGCCTATGAGAAATGGCGCCTCGACTGGATCGCTACCGCCAACGTGCAGACCATCACCGGTAGTGGAACTTATCGTGTCCATGCCAGTGATCTGGCTACGGCGCCGAGTGGATCAGCGATGTACGGGCTGCGCATCTCCAAGGACAACCAGCGTGACTATTGGATCTCGCACCGACGTCAGTTCACCACCAACAACTGGAATCTGAACGGCGTGCACCTGCATTGGGATCCCTGGTCGATCACCGGCATCGGTAGCTCGAATGGCGGCGCACAGATTCTTGATACCACGCCTGGTTCCGTGCGCGGGAAAACCGATGCAGCGTTGGTGCGTGGTCGGACTTTCAGCGATGTCGCGGCCAACATTCACATCACGCCAATGACCCTCAATACCAGCACCACGCCGCCGTCGATGGACGTGGTGGTCAATCTCGGATCGTTCCCAGGAAACCGTCCTCCGACCGTGTCCGCCAACGCGAGTGCCACCAGTGTGGCCACCGGTGTGACCGTCAACTTCACCGCCATTGCCAATGATCCGGATGGTGATCCATTGGCGGTGTACTGGGATTTCGCTGATGACAATTTTACCTCGAACACCCTGACGACGGCCAAGTCATGGAGCACCGCCAAGGAATATCCGGTGCGCGTCACCGTCAGCGACATGAAGGGCGGCACGGCCAGTACCACGATGGTAATCACGGTTGGCACGGTGAGTTCCTTTCGCATCTCGGGCCAGGTCCGAACGGCGACAGGAACCGGCATGGAGGGGGTCCGTGTCCATCGCGGAAGCACTGCCAGCTCGGTGTGGACCAGTAGCGACGGCGTCTACACCCTCGTTAACGTGCCGGCGGGTGACTCGACGGTTGTGGCACAACTTGATGGCCGGTCATTTGCTCCCGACTTCACCAATCCGGTGACGGTTGGACCATCGGCAATCGACCGGCATTTCACCGTGGTCAGCCAAGCACCGAGCGTGGTGAACGCGGCGGCTGCGAGCCCTGCGACCGTCACCGGCGTGTCCTCGACCCTGTCGGCCCTTGGGGCGGATGACGGTGGTGAGGCATCGCTGACCTACACCTGGAGCGTCACTGGCACTCCACCGGCACCGGTGGCCTTTTCCCTGAATGGAACCAACGCCGCGAAAAGCACCCTCGCCACCTTCAGCCGGAGCGGCAGTTATCCCTGTCAGGTCACGATCACCGATCAGATGGGGCTGAGCATCACCAGTTCGGTTACCGTCGTGGTCAATCAATCTGCTACGGCGGTGACAGTGACGCCGATCACGCCGGTAGTCCACGTTGGTGCCACCCAGACGTTCAGTGCCAGTTCAAAGGACCAGTTCGATCAGGTGATGGCAGTGCAGCCGACGTTCACCTGGAGCGTGACCGGTGGCAAGACCATCTCGTCTGCGGGCGTGGTGTCCGCCAGCACCTCGGTCGGCGGGCCGTATACCGTGACGGCGTCGGGCGGCGGTCGCGGCGGCACCACCACCTTTACGGTGGTCAATGATCCGCCGACCATCTCGGCCATCGCCGACCTGACCACGGCGGTCGATACCGCGACTGCCGCGATCACTTTCGCTATCGCTGATCAGGGGACGGCAGCGACGGCGTTGACGTTGACCAAGGCCTCCTCGGATACCGTGGTGGTACCGAATGCGAACGTGGTGTTGGGCGGCAGCGGCGCCAACCGCACGGTCACCATCACGCCGGCCGCCGGCAAAACCGGTGTCGCCACCATCACGCTGACCGTGACGGACGCTCAGGGTCTGACCGCCAACGAGGTGTTCGCCATTTATGTCGGAGTTCCCCTGCCGAGTGGAACTGGCGATGGCGGTGGCGGTGGCGGTGGCGGTGGCGGTTGCGGGCTCGGCGCTGGATCCAGTGTGTTCCTGGGATTCTTCGCGTTGTTATTCCAGCGTCTGTACCGTCGTCGTCGCCCACTGGTGGGAGAGTGATTCTTATTACCTCTGCCAGAGAACCGTGCGCTTGAATCGGTCGTCCGCCCGCTGACAGGATACGGCAGCCGCGATCAGTCGGCAGGGTGAACGTTGCAGGGTGCCGAGCGTTCATCCGCCGGAGGATGCGCCATGCCCTGGTCCAATCGTCGGCGTTGGATTGCGTTTGGGGTCTTGCTGGTGGGTGTGGCGGTGAGCGTCTGGCTCATCCAGCGCTCCGTGCGAACGCCAGCCGTGTCCGCGTCCAGTGGTGGAGAACAGTGGCGCGCTGAGAGCGACATGCTGGTCCAGCGCGTGGAGAAACTTTCCGCCGGTGGTGAGGTCGATGCCGCCACCAGCGTGCTCGAGGTGTTGTTGCAACGCAGCGATCTGGCGGCCACCGGGCAAGGTGATCGTGCGCGTATGGCGGTGGCGCGTGCTTGCCTGACCAGCGGTCGGCGTGATCAGGCGTTGAAGCAGGTGCTGGCGATCCCATGGGCGGATAAGGGGCCGCAGATCGCGGCCGAGATCGTTGGTTTGGAACTGGCGGTGCGTTGGCGCGGACTGTTCGATGACCACATGGATCTGGTGAGCGGCGCGTTGCCGCCGGCGATTTCTCTAGAAGCACCATTCGGTCGGCCCGAAGGATTGTGGCAGGATCGTTGGACGCAGTACCGCGCGCTGGCCACGTCGCTGGATCGTGGTGTGCGCATGGTCGCCGCTGAAGGCGGACAAGTGGTGATGCCGGGGACGGCAGAATTGTTGACGGTGGCGCGCTACAGTCGCGGCGATGGGACGATGGCCGCGCTGATGGCGACGCTCGGCGCTCCGGCGTCGTGGAGTCCCGAGTTGGCGTTGACGCTCATGCGTCTGCACCTGAGTGAACACGATCCCGAGGCGGCTTTCACCGCCGCCGAAGTCTTGTGGTCGCGGCATGCGGAAACGCCGCAGGCCGGCTTGGCCTTCCGTGATCTGCGCCTGTGGCAGTTGCGGCGTCAGGCCATGGCGAAAACCCTGCGTCTGTGGGCGTATCCGCTCATCGATCAGCGGCTCGATGCCGTAGCTGCGACCTATGCCGCCATGGCGACGAGTGCCGAGACTGCTTTCCGCCAGGAGCGCGAGATCAACCAGGTAGCGATGACAGCCGGAGTGACCGCGGTGCTGGAGAAGAAGGAACTGGATCTTTCGCAGGTGAGAACCAGCGCTGGGGGTGTCGAACTGGACATCGACGAACCGCTCATCAGTGCGGACGATCAAGCGGAGTGGCGCCTGGCCTTGGATTACGACGGTCTGTCGCTGCGCGCCGAGCGCTCGGCGTTCGCGGTCGGCAGTCCAGTGCGTCTGAACCTTGCGAGTGCACACCGCGGTGAACATGTGATTCGCGTCTACCGTCTGGCCGGTCGCGCGGCCTGGGATGCGCTCAGTCAAGTACTGACGCGCGACCAGTTGCCGGCTACTGCGGTGGCCGAGCAGATCATCGAACTGAAAGACTGGACCACCATCGGTACACGGCTCGATCATCCGCTCGCGTTTCCCAATCTCGCGGAAGGTTTTTACGTCGCGACTGTCGCTGCCCGTGGGTGTCCGGTGGTGATCATGACGGGCATGATGGTGGTCGATCCCGATCTACACCTGATTGCTGGACGAGCGGAGTTGCTTGCGTGGGTCGTGCGGCGTGCAAATGGCCAAGGCAAGGCAGGTGAACCACTCAGCGCCACCGTGACGTTGGAACGCAACACCGAACGAGCTGCTGGAGCGAGGTGGTCATCGGCGGATCCGGCGTGGCGCAGCGGTTTCACCGAAGGTTTTACCGGCGTTGCCTTGCTTGATTTCAAACGTGCGGACCAGCAGGAGTTATTTGCGCAGGGTGTCCGTGCCGGTGCTGCGGCAGCGGCGAACGATCCCGCGCTCAGTGTTGAACTGACCGGCATCAGCGATGCGCAGGGCTTGGTGCGTCTGGCGTTGCCGGAGCGCCTGCATGGCCGCGCCTACCACGCACAGGCACGCATCACTCGCCCCGACGTGGCGGTCGAACGTCTCGCGAGCTTTGGTGAAGATGCCGCCTGGACCAGCAAAGCCGTGGTGTGGGCGGACAAACCATTGGCCCGCCCGGGAGAGACCTTGCGCTTCAAAGCCTTGCTGCGTGATTTCAACGGTGACGGGTATCGTCTGCCGGTGGGCGAGTTGCGCACGCGCGTGAACTTAGGCAGCGAAGCACTGAGCGAAGCGACGTTGGCCATCAGCGACCACGGCACCATCTCTGGCGAAGTGCTGATTCCCCCAGGTGCGGCCGATGGCGGTGTCACTTTGGTGTTGGGCGAGGGCAGCCCACATCACTTGGCGCGCGTCGAACGCGTGCGTCTGCCACCGGTGCGGTACGAAATAAGCGGACTCGATGCGGGGCATCAGGTGCGTTCCGGCGAAACCATACCGTTGACGGTGCGGCTGCATGATCGTGGCGGCGAACCGTTGGCGGGCGTGGTGGTGAAGTGTGGTCTCACGGCGCTCGTGGCGGGCGAGAAGATCCCGTGTGAAGCGGTGACTGACCTGACGTCCGACCTGGCGGGCGAAGTCCACTTCTCCATTCCCACCGCCGCCGGCCGCGAGGCCGACTACCAGGCCGGCATCTCTTTTGTCTACGATGGCGTTACCTACTACGCTGGCCATGAGTGGCGCACGCGCACCTTCCCATTTCAACTCGAAGCGACGTTGCGTGAACGCGATCTGCGGGTTGGCAGCGTAGCGCAGATCGAATTGCGTCTGCCGGTCGGCGCTGAGGTAACCCTGCAATTCACCCGCGTTGGTGTTGCGCTCGGCGTGCCGTTGTCCGCCAAGGGCCGTTGGCCGGCCTGGACGCAGGTGGCCATCGGGATCGACGAACTCCATGTCGGCGCCGATGCGCTGCGCATCAGCACTTCGGTGTTGGGTGGCGGCACAGCGACGCGCAGCCTGCCGTTGGCCGTTCAATCACGCGCGGCACCGGATGGCGTGGCGCAGGTTGATCTGCGGCCGGTGCGCAATCGCGTCGAGACCGGCGAGACCTTGCCGCTCGCGTTGGGCGTCAGTGATCCTGGGCGCGATCTGCTGGTGCTCGGTGGCGCGCGGGATGTGGTGCTGGCGCAGGTTGAACGACTCGATCAGAGCGCGAAACAGAGCGACGTGGTGATTGCCAGCTCGTGGGCGCCGAACCTGTTTCTTTCGGCGACCGCCTATTTGCCCGGCGCAGGATTCGTCACCAGCGAACGGCGCGAGGTCGAGGTCCTGCCGATCGATCGGCTGCTGACCGTTACTGTCACGCCGGCGCGCGCCGATCTGCGTCCTGGAGAACTGGTCGACGCGGTGGTGCAGGTCGTCGATTGGCGTGGTCAACCGGCGGCGAACTGCTCGCTGTCGCTCGGCGTGGTGAATGATTTGTTGTACCAGTTGGCCGAGGACCCGACGCCGGACCTCTGGCGCTATTTCCATTCGTACCGTCGTCCCTGGGGTCTGATCGACGGACGGATCAGTGAATTCACTCTGCCGCACGCGTTGCTGTGGCGTTCGGTGATTTCCCGTTGGCAGGGGGGCGGTGCGTTCATGGCCATCGGAGCTGGACGCGGCAGTGCGGGCATGTTTGGTATGCACCGGGGCGCGGGGAAAAACCGTGCGATGATGGGGCGTGCTCTGCTGCAACCCGAAGCCGACGGCACCATCTGGTGGGTTGCTGATCTGCGCACCGACGCGCAGGGCAAGGCCACCGTGCGCTTCCCGCTGCCGGAACATGCGGGGCGTTTCCGCTGCACGGCGCGGGCCAACGACGCCAGTGCCGCCGTCCTGGTGGGCGAGGTGCGCAGCGTGATCGCCAGTCGCGAGCCGTATGCCTGCGCCCTCGACCTGCCGGATGTGGTTGCTCCTGGTGATGTCGTTCCGGCGCAGATCCAGATTGCCAACCATGAAGAGCAAGCGGCCACGTTGGTGCTGACCTTGCCGGATGGCACGACGCGCGAGTTGGTGTTGGGCCCGAAGGCACGGCGCACGCTGACCTTGCCGGTGACTATTCCCATCAGCGCGCTTCCCGACACCGAGGTCGTGCGCCTCGGCAGTTTGTTGGGTGAACGCCTGAGACTGCGCATCGCGGTGACCACACCGATCGCTGGTGCGCGGGTGGTCACCGCGAGTGCCTCCACCCTGCGGCGTTTGCCGGGACATCCGCATCTGCGCCAACTGCACATCGTCGCGGATGCGGATGGCGTGGTGCCTCTGCCGCTGGCGATCCAGTCATCAGCGGGTCTCTGGCTGCGTCTGCGCGCGTGGCCGGATGCCGCGACTCGACGTGCTGCGACTTTGGCGGATTGGCGTCAATCCGGCAGTGATCACCCGACGCGGCCAGCGATGGGTTGGTTGCTGGCCGAGCCTGGCGCAGAGCGACGCAAACAATTGGCAGCGTGGTGGCCGCGCTTGGGCGATGACGCAGCGTCTACGCTGGTCAAACAAGCGGCCATCCGTCGCGGTGAAGCGACCAGCGGAATCAATCTGGTGCCGGACGGCGCCATCGGTGATTGGCTGTTGGCGCGTGGGCGTGCGGCTGGTCAGTCGCTGCCGTCGCCGCGACTACGTGGGATTATTGGCAGCACGTTGAACGACCGAGTCGCGTTTGCCGCCACCGCCATCGCCGAAGGCTGGAGCGAGGGTCCGGGCTTGTGGCAGGCTGCTCGCCGTGAGTTGCTGGAGAGCGTCCCCGCCAACGACAGCGTCAGCGACCTGGCACTCGCCATCGGCTGCGATGCTGCGCGGCTGGCAGACGATCGTGTCACTGGCAATCGCCTCGCCGCGCTGCTCGGGCAACGGGAATGGACGGATGACTTGGTGGCGGTGCTGGCCTGTGAGTTGTTGCCGGAAAAATCCGAGGTCGCGGTCAACCAGGTCGTCCTCAGTACCGGCACCGCGACCAGCAGTGAGGTGGTGTTGCCCGCCAGCGTCTTCGCCGAGTGGTCCGGCATGGTGGGCGAGAACCTGCGTCTGCGCACGGTGCCTGGAGCGTTGGTGCATTTGGAATTGCTGGTGCAGCAGCCGACGCGTCGGCCGCTTGAGCGCAAGGTGGCCGTCGATCTGTGGCAGGAAGTCGGTGACGGCTACGAACGCATTCCTGATGGTCAGCCCATTGGCCCCGGTCGTCGGTTGGTGTTGGTCGTCGATAACAGCGAGACCGGCGGTGGTTCGGAAGTCACCATCGCTTTGCCGAGTCTGCTGCGCTTTGGTCAATCCGGTCAAGCCACCGGCGAAATTCTGCTGATCGATCGTCGGGCACCGCATTGGACCATCGATGAGAGTGATCGTGAAATCATTCTGTCGCAGTTGGCCGATGGTGAGCCACAGCGTGCGGCCAAAACATTTTCCGCTGCGCTGACCCGACTGATGCCAGTGCAGGAACCAATTGGCCGGCGCGTGGCGCTGACGACCGACGCGCGCAAGGACGCCGCGATCCATGGCGGCGCGTTGCTGCATGCCTACGTGCCGGGCGGTGAGTGCCGGGCGTTTCGAGTGGAATCCCTCGGGGAAGGAACGTGCCTCTGGTCAGGGACGCAGGTGGACGAAGGTGAAATCAGTGATCGCCAATTGCGCGTCGCGACTGTCGCACCGGTCGCGGTCGCTCCGGTCCGCGCCGGGCATCCCCTGACGAAGGAATTGATGGCCATCGCCGAACGTGGCACGGCCGAGGAATTGCAGTGGCTGCTGAGTGCTTGTGCGGAGTGGAACGACCTCGCGTCCTGGGAACGCGGCGTCCGCATCTTGGATCCCGCAGCGACCCAGGACCTCGCCGAACTGACGGAGCATCCGCTGGTGCAACAACCCGGTCATTGGACGCACCCGAAGATCCGCCGTTGGGTCGACGGCGAGCCGCTGTTGGAGAGCGATGAATACGCGCTGAGCCTGACCACTGAGACTGCTCCCGTGACCCTCATCACGTTGATCGAGCTCGCCGAGGCCAGCCGCATTCTCCGCCGCGAAGCGTGGTTCGCTCTGCCGCAACCACAGCCCGCGCCGAAAGCGACGTTGGTCACGCTCAAGCGTTGGTACGAGCGTCTGCAGCAGCTCGGCCTGATCGAGGCGACGGACTACCGTACGTGGTGCTGGCAGCAGTCG
>JANPLC010000099.1:0-16067 GCA_031426335.1 Planctomycetota bacterium | reverse complement strand
GCGGCGGCAGACGAACCGTTTGGTGCTCAACATGGCCTACGGCCATGCCTCCGCGCCAAACGGCCCGTCTTCCTTGCCTCGCTCGACGATGGCCGGGCTCGCTACGCGGATGGTTTTGAAACCACTCCTTAGATCGTCCGTGGATATTGCGGCGCGTATTTCCCAGGTGCGTAGCTGGTCAGACGATCGTTCAGCAGTTTCTGCATCACCTCGTCACCTGGCATGGCGTACTGCACGTAGGGCCAGATGGCGATGGAGCCGCGGCTGTCGAATTGGCCGATGACTTCCAGGTAACGCGGTGCGAGCAGGCGCACCAAGTCTTCACAGATGATGCGGCAGACGTCTTCGTGGAAGTCTCCGTGCATGCGGAAGCTGCCGAGGTATTCCTTGAAGGACTTGCTCTCCACCAGTTGCGTCGCGGGAATGTAGTTGAGGTAGATGTCGGCCCAGTCCGGCTGACCGGTGACCGGGCACAGACTGGTGAAACGCAGGCAGTTGTTGCTCACCCACATGCGGTCGCAGACGAACTCGCGGTTGGTCGACAGCGTCACTGCTTCGAGCAACTTTGGCGCGTAGGTGAACGGCGTGTCGCGACGTTTGCCCAGCGTTGCGCTGGGCAGGTGTTTGGCCTGACGGCTGGAGCTCTTTCCGCTCTTGGTGTGAGTCAGGGCGGAGGAACGGGCGCGGGCCATGGGGTACCTCGGGGTGGCGGATCATGGGGGTTTTTCCGCGATTCCCACTGCCAACGTAGAATTTGGAAGCTCCGAAATGGTAGCTAATCGGCCTTTGGGCTGACGGAGCGAATGGCGGTGAGAATCTCCAAATCGGTCGGCGAGACCACGGAAAGCGTCATTTTTATACCGGAGACAGATGTGAAGCGCATTTCTTGTCCGAGGATCTCCGGAACGATATGTTTGAGGCGCTCCAAGTCCCAGTCATGGGTTTTCGAGAATTGGTCTGGAGCAATGGTAATGGTGGCCGTTACCGACAGTATCGCCTTCTTCATCCCATACCTCGTAACGTTAATGGAGTGACAGAATCACGAGAACGTTGTTCACGGCCCGACGCGAAACAACGCATCATCGAGCTTCTCGTCGTACACCGCTTCCAACACCACGAAGTCGAAACGGTTGCCTTGCGGATCTTCGCTGCGGATGGCGATCAGCTTCTTGTCGGCGGAGAACGTCAACACCAGGACGGTGAGCTGTTCCTGCAGTTTCGCCGCCAGCGGCGTCAGCTTGATGAGTGCGCCCTGGTCCATGGCCGAGGTGGCGACGATGGCGAAATCTTTGCGCAGGGTAGCGAGGTCGAAGCGGAAACAGGCGAGCAGGCGGCGTTCGAGGTCCTCGCCTCCCACCGGCAATTTCTTCACCTCGGGAGTTTCGCCGTCGAACAGTTGGGCCACTTCCCAGCGGGTGGTGCCATCGCTGATGAAACTCTGTTTCGATTCCTTGTCGTTCGGTTTGGTGACGACCACGGCGTAACGATCGGGAAAGGCGAGGAAGAAACGCACGCGCTGCTCGCGCACCGGCGCGGTGTCGTCGTCGCGTTGGCTGGTCAACCAGCGCAACTTGCCGTGCACGGAAGTATGGCCTTGCTGGGCGGCGACGACCTGCTCCAGCACTCCGGCATCGTGTACCGGCTCAGCGCCGAACGTTGGCACGCCCAGCAGGAACAGCAGAGTCATCGCGACACCTTGCACGCTCATACGCATATCCGATGGTCGCCAGCGACCGCCAGGGCGCAACGCGCGGAGGTGGCAGATGCTACGCATCATGGCGCGCTGCCATGCTCATCTGGCACTGACGCGATGTTGATCGGTCGTTGATGTGGCGCTGACCTGCGCCGAGAGGAGTTCTTCCATGGCTACCATCCTGGTTGTGCTCGCCCCAGGGGCCGAGGAGATCGAAGCCGTCACCGTGCCAGACGTGTTGGTACGGGCAGGGCAACTTGTCACCGTCGCCAGCACCGCTGACGTCCCGGTGGTCAAGGGCAGTCGCGGCATTCCGTTGGCGGCACACACGCTGCTCGACCTGGTGCGCCAGCAGGTGTTCGACGTGGTCTACCTGCCCGGTGGCGGTGGCTCGGCGGTGACCCATCGCGACGATACGCGCATCCAGGATCTGGCGCAGGCGCAACTCGCGGCTGGACGCCTCTTGGCGGTGATCTGCGCCGCGCCGATCGCCTTGGTGCCGCGGGGGCTGTGCCGTGGGCGACGGCTGACCTCCTTTCCCGGCGTCCGTGCGCAGGTGGAGCCGTACTGCGCGGCCTGGCTCGACCAGCGGGTGGTGGTCGATGGCAACCTGATCACCTCGCAAGGGCCGGGAACCGCGCTCGCCCTGGGGTTGGAACTGGCCCGCCTGACCGCGGGTGCGGACGTTGCCAGCAAAGTGGCGCAAGACATGCTGGCGGCCGTCGTCTGACCATGGGAGCTCCCACTATGCGCGTGATTATCCTGCGAGCGAATGCCCTGCTGTTGTCCCTGGGCTTGGCGTTGTCCGCCCCCGTCACCTTTGCCGCTGCGTTTGCCGCTGAAGGTGACGAGGCGAAGGCCAAGTTTGATGAGGCCTTCGCCAAGGGCGAAGCGAGCGACAAGAAGGACGCCCTGCGCATCGCCCAGGGGCTGGGCAAGGACCAGGACGACCTCGCTTTCGAGCTGCTGATCAAGGGCGTCAACGACCGTCAGGTGCATGACGAAGCGGTGTTGGCTTTGCGCGCCCGTACCGGACTGCAGCCGACGCTGCTCAACCGCGGCAGCGGCTACCCTGGATACCCGGCGAGCGACGACGCCAGTGAATGGAACAACTGGTTGTCCCAGCGCAAAAAGGACAAAGAGACGCAGAAGAAGATCGCCGAGGGTGAAAAGAAACTGAAGGAACTGGAAGAAGCCGAGAAGCTGAAGGCTGAGGGGGCCAAGGGCGGCAAGCCCGCCAAGCCGGCAGACGGTGACAAACCCGCGACGGATCCAGCTGATCCGGCCACCGCCACCACCGAACCAGGAACGGAAAAGCCGGAAAAACCGGCCTACGAACCGCCCAGCGATCTCGGTCGCGTGGACCGCATCGTGTTCAAGACCGGTGGCAGTCTGGTGTGCTACATCCTGTCGAAGCGCGTCAACCCCGACGGATTACTGCTGTCCGTGCGCGTCGTCCATCCGAACGATGGTGGTGAAGAGACTCTCTCCGCCGACCTGATCGCTCGCATCGACGAAGACATTCGGTGATCGTGCCACTGATGCTTGGTGCATGGGGAAGGCGGAATGGACGGCCGCTCCAGTCAGCATTCATCGGTCATCCGTCATCACTGGTGCGGTCGTGGTGAAGGCCCTCTACCCTGGGTCTTTTGATCCGCCGCACCATGGCCACCTGGATCTGATCCGCCGGGCGGCAGCGCAGGTCGACCACCTGGTGGTGGGCGTGGCGCTCAATCCCGACAAACAGCCGCTGTTGAGTGCCGAGCAACGCATTGCCCTGCTGACCACGCTGGGGCGTGAGCTGGGCAACGTCAGCGCGATCGCGTATCAGGGTGCGACCGTCGCCTTTGCCAAAGCCCAGGGCTGCAGCGTGCTCATCCGCGGCTTGCGCAATGCGGCGGACCTCGATGCCGAGTTCGGCATGGCGCAGGTCAATCGCGCCAACGGACTCGACACGCTGTTTCTGGTCGCTGATGCCGCGCACCAGCATCTCAGTTCGCGGCTGGTGAAACTGGTGGCCTCCGCTGGGCTGGCGCTTGATGCGCTGGTCCCTCCGGCGGTACTCGCCGTGCTGGCACCGCTGGCTGCACGCAAATCGGGCTGAGGCCTGAAGGAAGTCGATCATGGCCGAATGCCTGCGCGGAAATCCCAACCCCACGCCCAAGCTCGGCCCGCTGCTGATCGACGAGGCTTACGTCGCGGCGATTGAAAAGCTGGTGGAGTACGCCTCGCAGGCGAGCACCGATCTGCAGTCACAACACGGCATCGAAGTGTCCTTCGATGACGCCGCCGTCGGCATCGCTGCGCTCGACCAGATCATCGCCCGCGTGCGTGCGCGCAATTGGCCACCCGAGTCCAATCCCTACAAGTGGCACGCCAACGCGCTCGGCTCAGTGCTCGCGTGCATGATGCTGCAACGCGGCAACTCGATCACCGCGTTCCGCGCCAAAGACAACTTCACCAATTTTTCCGTCTACGTCCCGCCCACCAAGGTCGAGTACTTCCCGTTCCATAAGATCCAGAAGTGCCTGACCAGCGCGGATGCGGGAACGGTAGCGGCGTATTATGCGGAGTTTGACGGGGATATGTGAGGGATTGCCCCGGTCCGGGGTCCGGGGTCCGGGGTCTAGTGCTCGTCGGTTCACCCAGGACTCGCTCGTCGTGCACCTGCGGATGTGCTGCGATGTCACGATAGGTGTTCGTGTAACAAGACTCCGGACCCCGGACTCCGAGCTCCGGACCGGGGCAATTATCCCAACAAACCCTTCGTCGACGGCAGTTCCGTCCCCGTCACTTTGATCGCCTGACGCAATGCCCGCGCAGTCGCCTTGAACGCCGCTTCGACGATGTGGTGCGTATTGCGGCCACACTGCTGGTGCAGGTGTAGGCAGATGCGCGCGTGGTCGGTGAGGCCGCCGAAAAATTCCGGAACCAACTCGACCGCCCAGGTGCCGAGCATCGCTGCTTCGGGTTTGATGTCGTAGACCAAGTAAGGCCGGCCGCTGACGTCGACGGTGGCGGTGACCAAGGCTTCATCGAGCGGACAGGCGATGTGGCCGAAGCGTTCGATGCCGATGCGGTCGCCGAGCGCCTGCTTCAGGCACTGGCCCATGACGATGCCGACGTCTTCGGTGGTGTGGTGGCCGTCGATGTGCAGGTCGCCCTTGCAGCGCACCTTGAGCGACGTGCCGGAGTGTTTGCCCAGCGCGTCGAGCATGTGGTCGAGGAAGCCGATGCCGGTGGAGATCTCCGCCGGGGCCGCGTGATCGAGGTCCCACGTGACCGTGATGTCGGTTTCCTTGGTCGTGCGGGTGACCGTGGCAGTGCGCGGCATGATTTCTCCTGTGCGGCAGCCTAGACCCCTGCGAGGAAGCGGCAATCGCAGCATCACGCGCGTCTCTGGCGGCGCAGGTACGCCAGCACCGTCGTGCTTGTGCTTGCCTCCTGCGTTTCGCATGGCGAACATGCGCTAATGACGCGCGGCCTCCAACCGGGCACTGCTTCGCTTGCTGGCCTCTGCCTGGGTTCAGGAAGTGCAGCGGCGTTGACTTTGTTGCTGCCGGACTTGCCGCCTGCGCTGGCGGTGCTGACGGCGGTGCTTGGTTGTGGCGCTTGGGCGCTGGCTGGTGCGCCATGGTGTGGACGGGCCGCGGGCCTGCTGCTCCTGCCGGCCCTGGCCGTGTTGCCGGGCGGTGGATGGGTGGCCTTGAGCGGCTGGACCGCGGCAGCCTTGGCTGGCCTGTGGGCATTCCAGCAGCGTGGGCCGGCAACCGATCCCGCCCAGCTGCGCACCCTGCGCGCCGAACTGCGCGATGCGGAACACGAACGCACGTTGCTGCACCGCCACATCCAACGGTACCCGGTGTTGCTGGAGGCCTGCTTGGAACTGTCGGCGGTGCGCGAACTCGGTCAGTTCGCTCGCGTGTTGTGTGCGCGCACGCGTGATCTGCTGCCGGGCATCACCTCGGTGCGGGTGTTTCTGGGCACCAACCAGCAACAGCGCTGCCTAGCCTCGGCCGATACGCAGGGCAATCCCAGCCCGGCCGAACCTGGCGTGGATCAATTCTACGTCGCGAGCGAAGCGCGCCCGCTCATTCGTCGCAATGGCCGGGCGGTACACCTGTTGATCCCGCTGCGTGGTGATCGCCGCCAGGGCGACAACAACGACACCCTGCGCGGGGTGTTGGAGGTGCTGCTGAACACCGACGATGTCGGTGATCGTCTGGCGCTCGAACTGCTCGGTGCGCTCGGCCGGTTGGGTGGTCTCGGTTTGGCGGCGGTCGACCTGGTGAATCAGGCGCGTTCACTGGCGCTGCGTGATGATCTGACCGGGCTGTTTGGTCAGCACGAATTTCTCCGTCGTCTGGATGAACAGGCGGCCGCTTGTCGGCGCCATGGGGTCGAGCTGGGCCTGATCATGTGCGACATGGATCACCTCAAGCGCTTCAACGATCAGTACGGTCATCCCGCGGGTGATGTGGCGCTGCGCCAGGTCGCGGCGATCCTGACCAAGATCCTGCCGGAAGACGCGATCATCTGCCGCTACGGTGGTGAAGAATTCGCCGCCATCATCATCGGCCGGCCGTTGGCGCGCCTGGAGTTGATCGCCAACGCGGTGCGTGCCGGCATCGCCGGCCAGCCGGTGCCCCTCGGTGAACAAAAAGGTGAGCAAAAAGGCGAGCAAAAAGGTGAACAAAAAGCGGCGAAACGCGTGGCGGTGACTGCGTCGCTCGGCGTGGCGGTGATGGGCGCAGACGAGAACCCGCGGGTCGCGTTGGAGCGCGCCGACGCGGCGTGTTACGCCGCCAAGGCTGCCGGCCGCAATCGGGTTGAGGTCGCCTCATGAACCCGCGCCTAAGGGTGATCCTGCCGGTGGTGGTGAGCGTCGCGCTCGCCGCCTGGGGCGTGTCGCAGGGTCAGCTCTGGACCTTGGCTCCGGCGGCAATCGCCGTGGCCGCGGCAGTGCTGACGGTCGTCGGTCTGCGTCCGGCGGTCAGCGGCACGCGCACGGTGATGTTGGTAGCTGATCCGCGCCTGCTCGAACTCAAACGCCAGACCATCACCGAAGAACTGGCCGTGCTGGAGGATGCGCAGGAGCTCCAGCGCGGGGTCTTCGAGGTCAGTGCCGAACTGGTGGGCTGTGTCGATGAAGTCGATGCGCGCAATCGCTTTGCCGCCGCCATGCGCCGCTACTGGTCGTGTGCTGCCGCTGATCTGGTGGTGTGGGAAAAAGGCTCCTGGCGTGGGCTCGGCGCACCCGCCACCGGCGAGGTGCCCGCGCTTACCGGCCCGGTGTTGTTGCCGGATCAACCAGGCGGGGACCTGGTCCTCGATCTCAGCCCAGGGGTCGATGGTCAGGCGGCGCTGGTGCTGCATGGGGCGCACCTGCAGCCGAGCCTTTCTGGGCGATCGTCAGCGGACCAGCGTTACGTCGCCGAGGTCCTGCGCACTCAGCTATCGCTGTCGCTGCGTCGCGTGGTGTTGTACGCCGGCCTGCAATCGTTGGCCCGCGTCGATCCGTTGACCGGCGCCAACCGTCGGTGGTACGGCGACACGCGTCTGACCGAACTCTGCGATGCCGGCGAGGTGGTGGCGGTAGCGATGGTCGACATTGATCATTTCAAGACCGTCAACGATGGGTTCGGCCATGCCGCCGGCGACTTGGTGCTGGCGGCGGTCGGACGCGCACTGGCCGCCTGCCTGCGCACCGGTGACTTGGTGTCACGTTACGGCGGAGAAGAGTTTCTCGTCATCCTGCCGGACACTCCACCTGCGGGCGCGATGCAGGTGGCGGAACGTCTGCGCGAAGCCGTCGCCGCGCTCACCGGCCTGCCGAAAGCCGTGACCGTTTCGATCGGCGTGGCTGCCTGTCTGCAGGACGAGACCACCGTCAGTCTGGTCGCGCGCGCCGACGCGGCGCTCTACCAGGCGAAAAACAGCGGACGAAACCGCGTGATTCTGTCCTATGACGGTGGCGCTGAAGGGTTCCTGCGCACCACCGCACGGCGCACCAAACAGGCGGTCGGCAGCGAAAGCGCGACCTACCGGGCGATGAGCGGCCGGATGCCGACGCCACCGCCTGAGCCTAAATCGTAAACTATCCGCTTGGATTGATGCGAGGTGCGAGGTGCGAGGTGCGAGGTGCATAACTTCGCACCAGCGCGAAGCGCGACCGTACGTCGCACGTCGCACCAGCGCGAAGCCGAAGCGCTGAAATCAGCGCAGGACCTTGGCGTCCTGTGACGCCTTCTTCGGGTCCGCGCCGTCGCGGGTGAAGGTCGGTTCGCCGTTGCGCAGGCGTACGCTGACGATGTCGCCCGCTTTGATCTGACCGGACGCGATCAGGCGCGACAACGGCGCCACCAACATGCGTTCGACCGCGCGGCGCATCGGGCGCGCGCCGAATTGCGGGTCGGTGCCTTCTTCCTGCAACTTGTCGAGGTAGGCCGGCGAGTAGTGCAGGATGATCGGCATGTTGGCGCCGAGCAGGCGTTTGTAGACGTCCTGCAGCATCAGGTTGAGGATCTTGCGCAGGTCGCTGTTACCCAGCACGCGGAAGCAGATGATGTCGTCAAAACGGTTGAGGAATTCGTAGGGGAAGACCTCTTTCGCCGCTTCGATGGCCTTGGTCTTGATGTCGAGATTGATCGCCTCGGCTTCGCGCTGGACCTCGAAACCGATCGAGCGGTGGCGCAGAGTGGCGCTCATCTCCTCGGCACCGAAGTTAGTGGTGATGATGATCACCGAACGGGTGAAATCGACGGTCTTGTTGTTGCCGAGCGTCAGGTGGCCGTCTTCCATCAGACCGAGCAACGCATTCCACAATTTCGGATGCGCCTTTTCGACTTCGTCGAACAGCACGATCGACATGTAGTGCGACTTCACCTGCGGGAAGAGCTTGGCGATTTTGCCTTCGCCTTCAGCGAACACGCCGCGGCCTTCGGCCTGCGCTTCTTTGTGATGTTTGTCGAGGTTGTCCTGCGACAACATCGGCTCGACATCATTGCCGACGTAGCCCGGAGGCGAGCCGAAGAGCTTGGAGACGGTGAACTCGCTGGAGAACTCCTGGCAATTCACGCGCGTGAACGCGTTACGTTTGCCGAAGATGGTCTCTGCCAGGGCTTTCACCGTCTCGGTCTTGCCGACGCCGGTCGGGCCGAGGAAGAGCAGGGTCAGGATCGGACGTTCCGGATTGCGGATGCCAGCCAGCACCTTGCTGAAACTGTCGAGGATGGCGTCGATAGCTGGGACTTGGCCGATGACCCGTTCACGCAGCATGGCCTCGAAGCGCGACACCTGGTTGGAGCGCCGCGTCGGATCCAGCACCAGGGATTTGTCCTTCTTGCTGGGGGCGGGTTCGGCGTGCGCCATGGGGGGCCTCACTGAGGGGCGTGGGTCGGGTAAGAGTCGGGAACGTTCGTCGCGCTGAAGGTCGGCCGGCATCCCCAGCGTTCACCTAGGTATACCCCAGAATCCCACAACGCTGATGACGGATCCTGGAAGCCTTTCACGCGGCGACCAGAGGCCAATCAGCCAGCACTTCATAACGCGAGCCTGGGCCCTCGCGCCGGCGGTAGAACACCAGGTCGGTGGTCTCACACGTGCCCCAGTCCGCGAGCCCGTTGGCGAGGAACAGATCGCTCCACGTGCGACCGGGTGCTGGCGTCTGCCACGCACCGGCGCGCCGCGGATGGCAGATGGTGACGTGTGGTGCAAAGGCGTGATCAGGCGCCAGCTCAAGTCCGGCACACAGATCCAGGTGAATGTCGGCACAACGCGCGGCGATATCCGTCAGCGCGGCGAACACCGCGCGTGGTTCGCTGCGCCCGCCGGTTGCGCCAATGCCGCTGAAACGCAGGTCTGGCCGACGTAGGCCGCTCGCTACCAAGTCGATTGCCGACGGCAGGAGATGCGCCTCGTCCGCGTCGAGCTCGCCTAAGAACGCCACGGTCACGTGGTAGTCCTCCGGATCGACCCACGAAGCCGGCAAGTCCCAGGCCTGAAAACGTTCTGCTACCTGCGCCAAACGATCCCGGGGCGCGTCGGCGAGCTTCAGTGCGAGAAAATAGTTCATCGTCCGTGCATTTCGCTGTCGGGGTTTGCCCCATCCCACGCTTGGCAGGGGCGGGGCGTGGTCGAAGCTGAGTGCATGTCCGCGACGGAATCCATGACTTTGCTCGATAGCTGGTTGCAGCGTCAGCTCAAGGCCGAGACCACTGCTTGGCTGCGCGACACCTGTGTTGCAACGAGTGCTGGTGGTGGGACGCGCGCGTTGTTCATCGCTTTCAGCACGGCTGGGCGCCGCGCTGGACGTGAGGATCTGCGACTGAGTGCTGCTGATCTTGCGGCGGCGCAGGAAGCACGCCGCGGCTGGGATCCGTCACGCTGGAGCATCGATCAGGCGGTGCGTACGCGGCTGGTGCTCGCGCTGCCATCGTCCGACAAGAAGGCGTGGCTGACCACGCTCGATCAGCTCTTCGCCGCTGCTGGTCTGGAAGAACTCGTCGCGCTTTATCAAGCGCTGCCGCTGTTGCCGCATCCGGAACTGCTGCCGCCACGCATCGCCGAAGGCGTGCGCTCGAACATGAAGCCGGTGTTCAACGCGGTGGCGCTCGACAATCCCATCACTGCCGAGCGCCTGGAGCAGGACGCCTGGAACCAGACGGTGCTCAAGGCGTTGTTCATCGCCAGTCCGGTGGCGCGCATGGTCGGTGCTGATCGTCGAGCCAATCCGAAGCTGGCGCAGATGCTGATCGACTACGCCCGCGAACGCATTGCCGCCAAACGGCCAGTGCCGGTCGACCTGTGGGACGCCGCCCGCCCTGGCTGCAATGAGTCACAGCGTGTCGAACTGAACCGTTTGCAGGACAGCGCCGCGGCGGCGACCGCGTAAACCCTTCTCTGTCTTTCTCCGTCCTTTTGCGGCATCAGGAGCCCTGGCCATGAAATTGATCGACCCCCACGTGCACATGTCGGCCCGCACCACCGACGACTACGAAGCCATGCGCGACGCCGGCGTCGTCGCGGTGATCGAACCGGCGTTCTGGGTCGGCCAACCGCGCACCACCATCGGCACCTTCCAGGACTACTACGCCTCGCTGATCGGCTGGGAACGTTTCCGCGCCGCGCAGTTCGGCATCCGCCACTACTGCACTATCGGCTTGAACTCGAAAGAAGCGAACAACGAAGCGCTCGCTGCTGAGGTACTGGAGATCCTCCCGTTGTTCGCCAGCAAGGATGGCGTGGTCGCTATCGGTGAGATCGGTTACGACGACCAGACACCCGCCGAGGACAAGGTCTATCGCGCGCAACTTGAACTGGCCAAGGAACTGAACTTGCCGGTCATGATCCACACGCCGCACCGCGACAAGAAGCGCGGCACCTCTCGCTCGATGGATGTGGCGCTCGAACACGGTCTCAAACCCGGCTCGGTGATCGTCGACCACAACAACGAAGAGACGGTCAAGGAATGCCTCGACCGCGGCTTCTGGGCGGCGTTCACCATCTACCCCAAGACCAAAATGGGCAACGAACGCATGGTCGAGGTGGTCAAGAAGTACGGCAAAGAACGCATCATCGTCGACAGCAGCGCCGACTGGGGCGTGAGCGATCCGCTCGCCGTGCCGAAGACCGCCCGCCTGATGCTCGAACGCGGCATCCCCAAAGACCACGTCGAAGCCACCTGCTACGGCAACGCCATCCTGGCGTACGGTCCCTCAGGCCAGTTCAACGAAAGCGATTGGCTGATCCCGTCAGCGATCGATCAGCGCACATTGTTCGAAGGCAACAGCGTCCTGCGTGGTCAACAGCCGCGCGTGGATGAACAGCCGGTGGTGGCGAAGGGGTTGATCTCGTAACGGCGGATCAATCTCCGCAGGAGTTTGTACAGATGTCGGAATCGATCCGGATCGACTTGGAGCACGACGAAGCCTTGGTGATATTCGAGTATTTGGCGCGTTGCCGCAGTGGCGACTATGTTCCGGCGTCATCTGATAAGATCGCGCTCGACAATCTGGAATGTCTCCTCGAACGGCAGATCGCGGAAGTGTTCAACCCGAATTATGCACACGAGCTGGAAGCGGCTCGGGCACGGTTGCTGGCACAATACGGAGATCGGTAAGTTTCGATATTGAGAGCCCCTGAGTGCTCCGATGTCCAAAGAATTGTGTCGCAGAGATTTCTCTGCGGCCCTCCTCGTACCTCTGCGTCTCTGCGGTTACCGAGTGGGGCCGCAGCGGACGATCATCGTGCGTCCATCAGCTACTTCCCCGCCCTAAGCAACGCCCAGCCCTGCCAATCACGCTTGGGCACCGTGCGCTCGGTTCCGCCCATCTTCTCCAGTGCCGGGACGTTCCAGAACGCGCCACCGAAATTGATTTCCTGATGTCCGGCGCTCGACAGCGAGCCGTCTTCGACCGCGATGCATGGGTGATTATCTTTGATGCCAGAGGTGTTGTAGATCAGCGTACCGAGGATCTCGGTCTTGCCGCCGTTCTTGGTCAACACCTTGGTGCCGTCACCTTCGGTCTTCATGCCGAGGATCCACAAGGTGCCGCCGTCGTTACGGGTGTTGACGCGCAGGGTCTTGGGCGTGCCTTCGGTATTCCATTGGCGGAAATAGCCGGTGGCGCCTTTATCCAGGTAGGCGTGGCCGACGCAGTTGGTGAGGAACATCGTTGCACCGGCGCGTGCGATCGGCGTGCCGCCGCAGGTGCGCACCACCACGGTGCGTTTGGTTGAGCGGGCCTCGATACCGAAGCTCGGCCACGGGGCGAACACCTGGAGGTGTTCGAACATCACCACCGGCGCGCCCTTGGGATCATCCTCGACCACGAACTTGGCGAGATTGTCGGGATAGGTCGCGGCGTCGGTCGGACCGCCGAGCAGGCGGATGAAACCGAAGCCCCAGATGCGATTGACCGAGCCGTGCACGCGCACGTCTTTCTTCATCCAGTACCAGTTCGGATCGCCGTTCTTGCCGCCGCGCAGGTAGACCGTGGTCGCGCCGATCGACGCCGCGTGGTCGATGGCCTTCTGCAGCGCCTCGCTGTCGTCGTCCTCGTTACCGAATGACGCACCGTGGTCGTTGGCGCACACCCATTTCTTGGGATCCTTTTCCAGCGGCACGATTGGCTCCGTCTTGGGTGTGAGCCCCAGGCCGGTGTCCGGCGCGGTCGAGCCCGTCGGCTTGGTCACGGCTTCGCTGCTGAATTCAGCGACCGTGCCGCCGGCGATGTCCTTCTTCGGCGTATGGATGGCGGTGGCGAAACCTTTGGTGGTCAGTCGCTGGGCGTACACGCGGCCCTTCTCGCCCAGCGAAATCGCTGGGCCCTTGGCGCCGGCGGGACCTTCCAAACGGCAATCGACCAACGTCAGCGAGCCTTCGTCGGTATCGATGGCGAGCGGCGCGCCGAGCACGGTCAGCGCCTCGACGGCGAACACCTGGCCGCGGTGTTTGAGTCCGACCTGGGCCTTTTTTACCGTCACGCGCGACATGGTCTGGCTATTGATGCCGCTCGCGGTGTGGATGCCGGTGGTGAAGCCCTCGATCTCGACGTCTTGGATCAGGTGCGGGCCGTTCTGGTCGTGCAGGCCCAGCTCCAACCCGACCACGCCATTGCCGACGATGCGCACGTCGCGCAGCAGTCCGGTGTTGTTGGAGTAGAACAACACGCCGATCGCGCCTGGGTTCTTGCCGGTGTCGATCGTGACGTTGACCAGCGTGCGGTCGAAGAAGTCGGCGTTCATGTGCGCGCCATCGGGGCGCGACTGCCCGCGGATCGCCGCTTGCGGCTTGGCGGGATCGCCGAAGCCCTCCGCGCCATCGGCCAGACGGATGATGGTGCTGTCACGGTCCTGGCCGTAGATCCATGGACCGACCATCGCGCCTTCGCCGCCCTTCGCGTCCGGGCGGAAGACCAGCGGCTTGGTGATGCGGTAGGTGCCCTTGGGCAGGTAGATCGTGCGGCTAAAGTCGCTCGCCTGGCAACGGTAGATCGCCTGCTGCAGCGCGTCGGTGTCGTCGGCCTTGCCGTCACCCTTGGCACCCAGGTCGCGTTTGACGTCGAGCACCGCCTTGGGGTCGTCGGGAAAGACGATCTCGGCAGCGTCAAGGGTGAGGCCAAGGGTGAAGCTGGCGAGAACAACGAGGACGACGGCGCGCATGAGAAGCTCCCGAAGAGGTGGTCTGACCAACAACGTCTCAGCTTTTGGAACGTTACATTCAAGGTCTTTCGCCACGTGCCAGGATGATGACACCGTGCGACACCGCCCGCCTAGGCCAGTCACCGCGCACCTTTGCTGTAACCTGGCGGTGAGCACCAACGAAGACCAAGGCTCGACGGTGCACGCAGCGTCAGCAGAGAAAATCTCTGCGGCCCTCCTCGTACCTCTGCGTCTCTGCGGCTACCGAGTCGAACCACGCTGACGTACGTTTTCTACGCTCCAAGCGGCGGCTTCACCGACGCCAGCGCCGCGCGCGCGATGCCGCGCACCATGCGTGGGAACACTAGGCCGTGCAGCGCAGCGATGCCGTACCAATAGACCAGCCCCCAGAGACCACGCGGACGGAAGCGCGCGGTCTGGATCAAACGGCATTGGTGTCGATCACCGAGCGGCTCAATGGTCCATTCGAGGCGCGCCTGCCCAGGCAAACGCATCTCGGCGGCCAGTTCTAAACGACGATCCTTCTCGACCGCTACCACGCGCCAGAAATCCACCGCATCGCCAACCAGGAGACGCTCCTGATCGCGGCGACCACGACGTAGGCCTGGTCCACCAACCAAGCGGTCGAGCACACCACGCATCCGCCACAACCAATCGGTGGCGTACCAACCGTGGTCGCCGCCGATGCGACAACAGGCCTGGAACACCGCAGCGGGATCGGTGGCGACGGTCAGCTCGCGACGATCGCTGAGCAGCGTGCCGCCGGCCCAATCGGGATCGCCGGGAATGGTGCCGGCGTCAGACCAGCGGGTCTCCACCTCATCGGCATGCCACTTGCCGATCGCGCGCGCAATGGACTCACGCACGCCGAGCAAGGGTTGCGGCATGAGTTCCTGGGCAAAATTATTGCGACAGACCACGCGGTTGCGCAGTCCTTCGGCGAGTGGCCGCGCCATGTGGCGATCCAGTGGTGTAACCAGATGGATCCACCACGAACTCAGCCGTGGGGTCAACACCGGTACGGCAATGATCCAACGGCGGCGCAGGTCGAGTTCCTCAGCGGCGATCTGCATCAGCTCGCGATAACTCAGGATGTCCGGCCCACCGATATCAAGGGTCATGCCCGTCGTGCCTGGGGTCGTCAGGCACGCAACGAGGTAATGCAGCACGTTGCGTACCGCGATGGGTTGGCACTCGGTGCCAACCCAACGTGGCGTCACCATCACCGGCAGGCGTTCGACCAGGTAGCGTAACATCTCGAACGACGCCGAACCGGAACCGATGATGATGGCCGCCCGGAGCGTGGTGACGGGCACGGAACTGCTCGCCAGCGCGGTTTCGACCTCGCGCCGCGATGCGAGGTGTTCCGACAACTCATCGCCGGTCTCGCCCAACCCTCCCAGGTAGATGATGCGTTCTACGCCTGCCTGCGCGGATGCTGCCGCGAATTTGCGCGCCAGATCCAGATCGCGCTGATGGAAATCCGCCCCGGCAATGCTCATCGAATGGATCAGGTAATAGGCCGCTCCGCAGCCCTGCATCGCCGCCGTCAATGCCGCCGGATCATCGAGAGACGCCACCACGATCTCCAACCGTGCATCGGACGCCCAATCGCGCATCGCCAGCTTGTCCGCCGAACGCACCAAGCAGCGCACCCGCCAGCCGCGCAGCAACAACCAACGGGTCAATCGTCCTCCGATGTACCCCGTCGCCCCAGTCATGAAAACGGTGCGTGCTCCCTCGGGCGCCGGGACCATGGCAGTAAAGCGATCGGAGGAATGCACACGTGCACCCTCTACTTGGCGTTCCGCCGTCCAGTGAACTCACAAACGCGCTCCACGCCCGGCGCGAAGCGCGTGCGTCACCGTTCCAGTCCGCCCGCGCAGTCGGTAAACGTTTGTATTTGTCCCTGGTCCGACCCCGTTCCCGGCCCAACGAGGCCGGGCCCGTCGTGGTCCGTATGATTCGAACCGCGAAGCGGGTACGCCGCCCCGGCGTAGCTGACCGCCTGCGCGGTCAGCGGCCCGCGTAGCCCGACCGAGCTCCGCGAGGTCGGGGGGTTCGACCCTTTCCTTCCGCCATTTCTCTCCCGGCCCCGCACAGCGATCGTTGTGTTAAACAAAACGCCCTCAGCGGGGCCGGGGGAGAAATGGCGGAGGGAGAGCTACCACGTACGAACCGCCGCGCTTGTGTCACAAGTCTTGGCGCG
>JANPLC010000098.1:0-5043 GCA_031426335.1 Planctomycetota bacterium | reverse complement strand
GTATCGCCTCGTTGAACTCGGCTGTGTGGGATCACGGCGACCTTCGCCTAAAGGACAACCGGATTGCCCCTGGCCGAGTGCAACTCGGCGATCCCAGGAAACGTCGTTGGATGACGCGTCGTCATCGGTGCTGTCTGCACACCACACTTCGCGCAGCGCGCTTGGCGTGTCGCAACCACGACCACCTCGCCATCGGTTGCGACCGTGGATCGCCCCCAGCAAGGCCTAGCGTTTCTCGTGTAATCCCACGAGGCGCCACCATGAGCATCCGTCCCCCGGTGACTTCCGCGATGCTGGCCAGCCAGCTCGGCGTGTCGCGCGCCACGGTGTCGATCGTGCTCAATGGCCACGGGCCGAAGCGCAAGATCTCGCCCACCACCATTCAACGCGTGCTCGACGCGGCGCGTGATCAGGGCTACGCGCCCAACCGCACGGCGCGAAACCTGCGCCTGCAGCGCAGCGGTGTGATCGGCGTGGTGCTGGCGGACTTCCGCATGGATTGGGCCGAACGCGTGATGCGCGGCATGGGCGAGATCTTCGATCCGGGTGAATACACGCCGCTGGTGGCGACGCACCGCTGGGATGCGGTACGTCACCGCAAAGAACTGATGGCCGCGCTGCAACGCCGCGACGAAGCGGTGATCGTGCAACCGCTCCCAGGTCAGGAAGAAGTCTATCAGCAACTAATGGCCGTCGGTATCCCGCTGGTGTTCCTCGGTGATCGTCCGCCGCTGACCGCAAGCGCACCCGCATTACCCGCGAGCTTCGCCGGTTGGGACAGCGCCGCCGCCGCGCGCACCGCCGTGCGCCACCTGGTCGAACGTGGCTACCGCCGCATCGGCCACCTCGGCTTCCATCACCCCATGCGCATGACGCTCGAACGCACCGCGGCCTACCGTCAGGTGCTGACCGAGGGCAAGCTGCCAGTGAACGAAGCGTGGATCTCGCTCCCACACGCGGGTGGCGCAGTGGAAGGCACCATCGCCACCGAGATCGCGCGCATGTTCGCACCCGGCGTCGAGCACCCAGACGCCTTGTTCGTACTCAACGACGGCCTCGCGCTGCAGTTGCTGGAGATCCTCGACCAACGCGGCATCCGCGTACCGCAGGACGTCGCGATCATCGGGATGGGTGACCTACCGCTTACTGGGCACAGTGGCATCAGCCTGTCGACGGTGCGCGAACCGTGTGAAGAGATGGGACGCGCGGCGGCGCATGCAGCATTGTCGCTGATCGCGGAACCGGGGCGTGAGCCGATCGTGTCGCTGATTCCAGGGAATGAGTTACGAGCACGACGTACGACCGCTGGATCGTGAGTGGATGGGTTCAACGCCCGAAGGTCGCCGATATTGCCACAGCTTTTCTCCGGCGGCTGAGGCATACTCACCCAGAGCGAGCACCACCATGAACATCTCCTCACTCCCCAGTGTTTCGGGCGGTAACCCCTTGGCCCGCACAGCCGCGGCCATCAGCACAGCCCAGAGCCGCTTCGATGACGCCGCGTCGCAGGTGGTCGCCGATACCATGACCGATGCCGGTTCGGCACCGGCCTACGGCGATCTGGCCGGCGATCTGGTTTCGATGAAGACCGAGCAGATCACCAACAGCATACTTTACAGTTTGTTCCAGCGTCAGAGCGAGCAGCAGCAGGATATGTTGAAGGCCATTACGCCGTCGAACGGTGCGTAAGTCGCAACCCGCAACAACCGCACCGCCGAATCACTGCCCAAAAACCAGACGCTGCATCTCGACGAAGGATCCGGCAAACGGCGTGAGCTCTTCGAATTCAGGTTCGACGGACTCGAAGATTCCAGCACCAACACCATTGGCCACGCGCACCACCAATACTCGGTAGCCGGATCTCACATCGATATACAACGGAAGATGCCGATCCCAGAAACCGGTGATCGATTTCTTCCATGCCAAGTCGTCTACGGCCGCCTCCAAAGACATCTGCTCGAACTCATTCCAACGAAATGCATCTTCTTCTGATTGCTTTGTGAAATCTCGGTGACTCAGAAACCACTGCTGCTCATCCCGCGTGACCAGCTGTTCAAACCCGATGATCCAGGCCCACACATCACCATCAGGGCGGAGGTTATAGCGACGCAGGACCGCCGTGAGCGCATTCGTGTCGACTACCTTTGCGGGTGTCCTGATCCAAGATTCGCCCGCCGTATCCAGTGAATCCATGGGGCCGTATTGGGGTATGGCTGGCTACAAGCAAGTTGCCGATCTGTACGGACGCCCCTGCATTGAGGGTGGAAAAAGGAAACGCGCCGCGTGGAAGTCCACGCGGCGCGCTCATTGAAACCGAAAATCGAACAACGAATTACTTCGCCAACTCCGTCGTCGCGTCGTCGAAGTACTTGACCATGATCTTCAAATGGTCGAGCAACTCCTGCCCCTTCTTGCCGGCCTCGTATTCGAGCGACAGCGGACCGCGGAAGCCCTGGGCTTTGAAGGCGGCGAGTTGGTCCTTCACCGATTTGCTGGCGGCGCTGGTGCCGTAGACGATGTCGCGCGCACCCTGGCCGATTTTGTCGGTCTCCTTGAGGTGCGACGAGACGATGCGCTTGCCGAGCTGGTTGATCGCTTCGACCGGGTCCATTCCCGAGCGGGGCCAGTGGCCGGTGTCGGCGCAGGCGGCGATACGTTCATCGCGCGATGAAACCACCGCGAGCACGCTCTCGGGGCTCCAGTACTTCGACGGCTTCGGGTGGTCGTGCAGGCCGACCTTGATGTCGAACTCCTTGACCAGTTTTTCGATGGTGTCGAAGGCATCGGCGTTCGGCTCGCTGTTGAGCACCTGGATGCCCATGGCCTTGGCGAACTCGAAGACCTTGCGCGACTTGGCTTCGTCCTTGTCGAGACCGACCACGCCGTAGGCGATGGGCTTGATGCCGGCTTCGGTCAGGCGCGCGAGCACCTTGGCGCGCACGTCGGCCGGCGAGTTGTGGTCGAAGCTCCCGTCGATCCCGCCGCCGGTCTTCTGGCCGGGGTAGAGTTCAATGTATTTCAGGCCGACGGTCTGGGCGATGTCGATGGTCTCCCACAACGTGGCGTGGTTCGAAGTCCAAGCCTGGAGTGCGAGCTTGAAGCCGAGGTGTTCGGCACCTTTGTCGTTGCGTTCAGCAGCGCTGAGGACGCAGGAAAGCGTCATCGCGGCGAGGAGTGCGAGGGAACGGAGGGACATGGGGATCCTTTCGGTGGGGTGATTCAGAAGTGAAACGGGAAGGAGAATCGACTTCCAGCGCCAAGACGCCAAGACGCCAAGTGAAGAAAAGCCCTTGGGACTGGATTCATGGACGGTTGCTCATCGCTGTGATGAACCCGCCGCTTTCCCTTGGCGTCTTGGCGTTGGAAGTTCATCTGAGGCGCGCTTATTTCAGCGACGTCATGTACGCCATCACATCGCGCAGTTCAGCTGGCGTCAGGATCACGCCCACGGGCGGCATCGGCGACACTGGCGGGGTGATCTTATCGATCTTGTCCTTGGCGATGATGACTTCTTTGCCGTCAGCGAGTTTGACCACGGCGCCTTGGTCGTCCTGCTTGAGCAGTGAACCGGCGACGGTGCTGCCATCCTTGAGTGTGACGGTGGCGAGGCCGAAGCCGGGCACGACCACGGCGCCTGGGACGATCAGCGACTCCAACATCTTCTCCTGGTTCAGCCGCTTGCCGACACCCGCCAGATCAGGTCCAGCATTGCCACCCTCGTGGTTGACGCTGTGGCACTTGATGCACTGGGCGAGGTGGAACTTGAAGATGTTCTGGCCCTTTTCCGCGCTGCCGCCGTGCATCGACGTGCGGTAGGTCGCCAGCGGGTCCTTGGCATCCAGGCCATCACGCCAAGCCTTGAGCTTGGTGGCGATTGCCGATTCCTTACGCGTGCCGGCGGCGGTCACCAGCTCGAGCTGCACCGCACCGATGGCTTTGCCAGCCGCCAAACGGTCGAGCCACTCGGCCAGGACGCCCGCACTCTGGGCATCATCAAGCGTGCCAAAGCTGGCGAGCACGTGCTGCTTGAGCGCGATGGTCGCCGGGCTGAGGGGCCGCTTGATCGGCGGCAGTTCGACGCCCACCGGGAACACATCGATGCGGCCAACCAGCGTGCCGGTTTTGCGTTCGGCATGCTGCCACAGCAGCCAACGTGCGGAGCTGATCGCGCCACCAAGACCGAGCACACTACTGCCGTGTTTGCCGCCGTCGCCCAACGATTTGGTATCGACCGCAGCGACGCGGCGCCAGCCCGCACCGGTCAGATCCTTGGTGGTGGCATCCGGTGCCTTGTCGGCGCTTGATGCCCACAACACGAACTGCTGCGGCGCGCGCTCGGCTTTGTGCCACGAGTAGGTATTGATGCGCGCGATCTCCACCGGCTTCTGCAAGTCCACCAGCCAGCGTGCTTCGCCGTTGTCGGCCCATACGCTGTGCGCGGGATCATCGTCGTTGGCCTGCACGTCCTTGCTGAACAGGCGCGACAACTTGCCGCCGTCGCTCGCACCGTCGCCGGGCTTGGCGAAGCCATCGACGCTGGTGGCAACCGCGCCCTTCACCGCCAGTCCTGCGGCATCCGGACCACCCATCGACAGCATGTCCCAGGCGCCACCCTCTTTGTCGGTGACCACGCGCGTCAGCCCAGTCGGCGACTTACCCGCGACGTACGCCGCAATCTCAGTGAAGAAGGAGCCTTTGCGTTTGCTCTGCCACATCAGCCAGCGGTAGGTGCCGAGCGTACCGGTGGCGTTCACCACCGCGATACCGTGTTTGCCACCTTCGCCGAGTTTGACTGACGACGCGTCAGCGAGCTTGACCCAGCCGGATGACGGATTCACCACCGTCGCATCGGGCATCTTGTCGCCGTTCGCAGCCCACAGGGTGAACTCCATCGGCGAGCGATTGGCTTTGTGCCACGAGTACGTGTCGACGCGACCGAGGTCGACCGCCTTGCCCAGGTCGAGGATCCAGCGCGCTTCGTGTTGTTCGAACCAGGTGCAGGCCTTGGTGTCGTCATCATTGGCGGCGAGCTTGCCGTCGTTC